>CAMBSL010000269.1 GCA_945870455.1 Pirellula staleyi DSM 6068
GTTCATCAAGACAAAAATCAATCGATGACTTGGTGTATTGATTGCCACCGAAACCCCGAACCACACCTTCGCCCACTCGATCAGATCACCAATCTGGCTTGGCACGCGGGCGACGACGATGATTCGGATGCCGAAATCAAAGCAAAGCAACTTGAGCTCGGCAAAAAGCTCAAAGAAGAAAACAACATCAATCCTCAAGCAAACTGTGCGGTCTGCCACCGATGAGCCAATCTGGTACCGATCACCAAAAACGCTACTTTCGTAGCCTGGATGAACTGCAACAAACCTCTGAGTTTGAGCACTTTTTGACTCGAGAGTTTCCGCAAGCTGCGTCGGAATTCCCCGAAGGGGTCTCACGTCGACGATGGCTTCAAATGATGAGTGCTTCACTCGCGCTCGGCGGTTTGGCGGGTTGCCGCTATAATCGCGAGGAAATCGCTGCGTTCGTCGTTCGCCCCGAAGGTCGCATTCCGGGTGTTCCCGAGTACTTTGCAACCAATTTCGAGTGGGCTGGGCGCGCAGTCCATGCCCTGGTGACCAATCTCGAAGGTCGCCCAGTCAAGGTGGATGGCAACGCTGATCACCCTGCGTATTCAAAAAGTCAACCAACAGACTTCAAGCCCAACGCAAAACTGCGATCGGCTGGAACCGACGCAATCACTCAGGCCTCGATCTTGTCGCTTTATGATCAAGACCGAATTGCAGGTGTTTTGAACCGCAAAGAGAAAGGTCAGGCCCCAGAGCGATACACAGCATTTGATAAAAAAGGGGATCCGGACGATCGAAAGAATGCCTTGGCCAGCTGGGACGCCTTTTCGGGATACGTAGTTAATCAGCGGGCGACTCTCGCCGCTTCCGAAGGGGCTGGGCTTGCCGTTCTGTTCGAGCCAAGCCGAAGTCCTTCGTTCCGACGCGTGCTGGCGGAAGTCAAAAAGAAGTATCCAAAAGTAACCTTGGTGCGATATGAATCGATCTTCAGCGGCAAAGTTGCGAGGGCAATCGAAGCTGCCGGAGCGGGCAAGGCGTCCATGGTTTACGATTTAGATCCAGCCAAGGTAATCGTCTCGCTTGATGCAGATTTGCTCGGCTCAGATGCGAACGCAGTGCATTATTCACGGCAGTATACGAACCATCGCTCGCCGACCGGGCCTTGGATGAATCGTTTGTATTGCGTGGAAGCTCAGTACTCGGTCACTGGTTCGTCGGCCGATTTCCGTTTGGCTCTTCAATCGTCGCAGATTCCAATCCTTCTTCGGAAAATTGAGGAAGCGATCGATGCGGGTAAGTTGGTTGAGGATGTTGAGGAAAAATTTCCGTACAACACGTTGAACGACGAAGACAAGGTTCAGCGGGTGGTCGATTCGATCGCTACGGATTTGCTCGCTAACAAGGGTGCTGGATTACTCGCAGTAGGATCGCATCACGAACTTAGCACGCAACTTGCCGCCATTCGAATCAACGCGAAGTTAGGTAACGTTGGAAAGACCTTGAAGCTATACGACATACCCGACGAACTTGCGGACTTGGAATCGATCAAGTTAAACGATTTTGTTGCGAATCACAAAGAGTTTAAGTCCCTGTGGATTTTGCCGCCGAATCCAGTTTTTAGCGTTTCTGGAGATATCGCTTTGGCAGATGCGATGGCGGCCATTGGCGATGTTGTTTATCTGTCGAACTATGACGACGAGACCGCTGACAATTGTGCTTGGACAGTGCCATCAACACATCCGTTTGAAGCGTGGGGGGACGTTCGTGCTGCAGATGGCGTGTATAGCATCGGTCAACCGATGATTTCGCCACTGCTTGTTGGCAGCAAGTCGCCCATCGAATTTCTGTCGATTATGGCCGATTTGCCCGAAACTGACGGTGAGAAAATCGTCATGGAAACCGCCAAGCAAGTATTGGGCGGAACGCTCAGTGATCGTCAATGGAAGGAAGCTCTTCACATCGGTTTCATGGCGGGTACCGAAGCCAAGGAGTTTTCAGGAGAGCTGACTTCAGTAGCAAAACCTCTCAGTGGCGGTGGCTTGACAACAAGTCCGAATGAGTTACCAGCTGGCGAAATTCGGTTGGGGCTGGATCCTACCAATTTGGAAGTTGTCCTACACGCGAGCGACACGGTTTACGACGGGCGGCTTGGGAACAATGGTTGGCTGCAAGAGCTTCCGCAATCCATAACCAAGTTGACTTGGGATAACGCTGCGATTTGCAGCATTGGAACGGCTCGCAAGCTCGGTTTGGTGCATGGCGAACTCGTATCACTCAAGCAAGGCGATTCGGATGCAAAAGTGAAGCTGCCCGTTTTCATCGTCCCTGGACATGCAGAAGGCTCATTTACAGTCAATATTGGGTACGGTCGGTCGAAAGAGAAAGGTGGCGTCATAGCCGGCGCCGTGGGTACGAACGTTGCTTCGTTCCGGCGTTGGAACCAGGCATCGATCTACAGAGGCATCGAGGCGATTGGAACCAGCGTCGCGTTTCCTTTGGCAACCACTCAAGATCACTTTGCCATCCAAGACGAATTGGGGATGCGCGAGATCGCAAACCGAGCTCCTCAGCTTGTTCGCGAAGGAACACTGGACGAATACGCGAAAGATGCGAGTTTCACAGGAAAAATAGTCGAAAAGCACTTCGAAAACAATTCCCTTTGGGCCGAGCCCAGGGTGGACGAAAATCACAAATGGGGGATGACGGTCGACTTGAACAAGTGCACTGGATGCAATGCCTGTGTGATCGCCTGCCAATCGGAAAACAACGTCCCGATTGTTGGCAAGGAACAGGTGATTCGTGGCCGGGAGATGCATTGGTTACGAATCGATCGCTACTTTCAGTGCGATTTTGAGACGACCAAGGATGGCGGTTCATTTCGGGATCCAGTCGATCCAACCATCATCACTCAGCCGATGGCGTGCGCTCACTGTGAGACAGCTCCTTGCGAAGAAGTTTGCCCAGTTGCAGCGACGGTGCATACCGAAGAAGGTATCAATGCCATGGCTTACAACCGCTGCATAGGAACGCGTTATTGCGGCAACAACTGCCCGTACAAAGTGCGGCGTTTCAATTACTTCAACTACAACACCGAGTATGGTTACTTCTACGGTTGGCAAGATAATCGAGAAAAAGCCTCTCAGAAACTTCAGTCTCTTGTTTTGAATCCAGAAGTCACCGTTCGTGGTCGAGGAGTGATGGAAAAGTGTACTTACTGTATTCAACGAGTGCAGAACGGCAAAATCCAATCCAGAACAAAGGGTGATGGACGACTTCATGATGGCGACGTTCGTACGGCTTGCCAGGATGCCTGCCCAAGTCAGGCAATTATCTTTGGTGACTTGAACGACAAGACGAGTCGAGTCTTTCAATCGCAGAATGACTCCCGCGCCTACGCAGTTCTCGAAGAGCTGAACATCAAACCTCGAACGCTCTATCTGTCCCGCATTCGCAACGTTCCAAAGCGATTGCTTACCGCCACACAAATAAATCCTAAGCGCCCCGGTGGACACCACGGGGGAGAACATTCTCATGAATCGGGTGAACATGGCCACCGTAGCTAGTAACTATAACCCTCGAGAAATCGACAACACAGCCGATGTTCCTGGCCGTAGAGCACAACTGGTTACAGGTAATCAGACCTATAGCTCCATAACGAACATGGTCTGCCGTGTCGCCGAAGATCCTCAGCCATTACTTTGGTATGTGCTGTTCGGTTTTTCGTCGTTGATTGCGGTGATGTTTTTGTCGTTGATAGGTTACTTGATTTTGAACGGCGTTGGGATCTGGGGAAATATGAACCCAGTCTTCTGGGCTTGGCCGATCGTGAACTTCGTGTTCTGGGTCGGTATCGCTCACGCAGGAACGCTGATTTCCGCTATTCTGTTTTTGTTTCGTCAGAACTGGCGAACCAGTATCAATCGTGCTTCCGAAGCAATGACAATTTTTGCCGTTGTTTGCGCTGGGATTTATCCAGGGATCCACGTTGGCCGAGCTTGGCTTGCGTTTTGGTTGCTGCCTTACCCAAGTCTAAACCTATGGATGTGGCCACAATTCCGCAGCCCACTTCTATGGGACGTTTTCGCAGTCGGGACCTATGCATCGACCTCTTTGGTTTTTTGGTACATGGGGATGATACCGGACATTGCAACCTATCGCGATCGAAGTAAATCGCCTCTTCGCCGGATGGTGTACGGATTGCTGTGCCTGGGGTGGACGGGTTCGTCAAGGCATTGGTTGGTTTATGAAAAGGCATACACGTTGCTGGCAGCCTTAGCAGCACCGTTGGTTTTGTCGGTTCACACCGTGGTAAGTTTTGACTTCGCAGTATCTCAAGTTGCTGGATGGCACACAACGATTTTCCCACCGTACTTCGTTGCAGGTGCGATCTTTAGCGGTTTCGCTATGGTGGTAACCCTGCTTGTTCCGTCGCGTGCGATTTACAAGCTTGAGAACTTGATCACCCTGCGACACTTGGAAAACATGAATAAGATTATTCTTGCGACGGGCACGCTGGTCGGTCTTGCTTACGCGACCGAAGCGTACATCGCTTGGTACAGTATGAACCAGTACGAAGGATTCACGTTTCTCAATCGCCAGTTTGGCCCGTATTGGTGGGCATATTGGACGATGGTTTCCTGCAACGTAATCTCGCCACAGTTATTTTGGTTTAAGAAGCTGCGAACGTCCCTATTCTGGATGGTTGTCATCTGCGTTTTTGTGAACATTGGAATGTGGTTCGAGCGGTTTGTGATCACGGTCACTTCCCTGAGTCGGGACTTCTTGCCAAGTTCGTGGGGATATTTCAGACCGACAATGTACGACGGATTGATGTTGTTTGGCAGCTTTGGGATTTTCATGAGCTTGTATTTGCTGTTCTGCCGCTTCCTGCCCATCATCGCGATGTCGGAAGTCAAAGGAATCTTGTCCATAGAAAACCACGCAGCGCACGCCCACGACGATTCGCACGGGCAATCGCACTAGCAATATAGAAACAAGTGGGCCACTCGGCGACGATGGCTCGAAAAGACACTGTGAAACACTACGCAAAGCATTCGCAAACCAAAACAAATCATGAGTGATCATAAGTCACGCAAGTCAAACGATACAAAGATGCCTAAGGCTTTTGGCTGGATGGCTGAGTATGCGGACGAAGAGGACTTGCTCGTTGCCGCTCGTAAAGTGCGAGACTCAGGCTACACGCAGACCGACGCGTTCACACCATTCCCGGTACACGGTATCGATGAAGCTTTGGGAATCAAGCCTACCATTTTGCCATTCATCGTCCTTTGCGCTGGCATTACGGGCTTGATAACGGCCTTGCTAATGCAATGGTGGACCAACGGTGTCGACTACAAATACCTTATTTCGGCAAAACCATTCGGTATTACTCCCGCATCGATTCCGGTCGCCTTTGAATTGACGATTTTGTTCTCTGCGTTCACCTCGTTTTTTGGAATGATTTTCCTGAATCAACTCCCACGATTCAGTAATCCCGTATTCACGAATCCTAGGTTCGATCGAGTCACCGATGATAGATTTTTCTTGTACGTTAATGCTGCGGACAAGTACTATAATCGCGAATCTGTCAAGGAACTCTTGGCGGACACACACCCAGATTCACTGGACGAAGTACTTGATGATAGCACGCCTAGCACGTTGCCGCGACCGATCGTGCTGGGCGCTTTGTTGCTGGTTCTGGCGGGCTTGATACCAGCCATGATTGTCTTGAACATGCGAGCCAGTTTCAGCAATTTACCTAGGTGGCACGTTTTCTTCGACATGGACTTCCAGCCTAAGAAGAAACCACAACAAACCACCACTATTTTCGCGGACGGTCGATCGATGAGACCCCAAGTCAAGGGAACAGTCGGTCGAGGACAGTTGACGGAGCAAGATCCCTTTTACCTGGGTTACGATCCATCGAAACTGTCGGCGGACGACGCATCAACCACTGTGAAGTACGTCTCGACAAATGCAAACCAAGATTCAGCCTCGCAAGTCCAAGCGAGCACCGCTGTACAATCTATGCCTGCTCAGTCGCCTCCCCCTCAGGGAGCACCAGCACCAACCCCGGCGTTGAAACTGCCGTGGGTGGACAAGTTGCCTGAGAGTATCGTGGAAGCAAGCAACATTGAAGCCAACATGAAACTGGGCAAGGTCAAGTTCGAAACGTATTGCTCTGCTTGTCACGGTTACGGAGGATTTGGAGATGGTTTGGTTCATAAACGAGCCGATTCATTGGCACAAGGTTATTGGACGCCTCCGACCTCAATGCACATCGAACGCGTTCGAAAGCAACCGGTAGGTCAGATTTTCCATACGATTACCAAAGGACAAGGAAAGATGGCCTCGTATGCCTCGGCCTTGAATCCCAAGGAACGTTGGGCAATTGTCCTGTACGTGAAAGCACTTCAACGGTCCCGAAATGCAGATATTGAAGACGTTCCAGTCGATTCGAGATCGTCACTAGACAATGAACTCAACGTAGAACCGACAAAGTAGGTCGGTGCGTTGGATCCGGAATAGATCGAATTGAAACAAAACCATCGGTAACAAGCGGCTGCAAAAAGCGAAATGAATCTGAACTACGATAAAGCCTCGATTGAATTACCAACATCCTGGAAAGCGATGACGCCAGTCTTGGCGTTCGCGGGTGTTTCGTGCCTTATTGTTGGCGCGTTTTGTTTTCTTTTCCTTGCACCGTCGGTAGAGGGGGACAAGACGCAAGCGTTCAGGTATCTGACGCACTCATACTTGGCGAATTTCATCTACATTTTGACCTTTTCGATTGGCGCTTTGTTTTTCATCTTGATTCAGTTTTTGACTCGAGCCGGCTGGAGTTCCTCCATACGTCGCTTGGCTGAAATCATGATGATGATGATCCCTTATCTGTCTGTATTATTTGTTCCCGTACTCGCATTGTTGTTTGTGAACAGCGCTGAGTTGTACGAGTGGAATGCAAAAGAAGCACCGAATAGCGTCATCGCTGCCAAGACGAAGGTCTTTTTGTTCAAAGAATTCTTCGCGATTCGCTCGGTGATTTATTTTGCGATTTGGACGATGATTGCCACCTGGTTTTTCCGAATCAGTCGAGCTCAGGATGAGTCGGGTGACACCGATCTATCATTGGTGCGTCAAAAGTGGGCCGGTCCGATGATCATGCTGTTCGCGTTGTCTCTTTCGTTCGCCGCTTTCGATTGGGTGATGAGTATTGACGCGGATTGGTACAGCACCATTTTTGGTGTCTATCTGTTTGCTGGAAGTATGATGGCCTTCTTTGCAATGATGGTGATTATTAGCATGTCCCTGCAGAACGCGGGTAAAATGCAGAAATGGATCACGGTTGAACACTTCCACGACATGGGCAAGTTTATGTTCGGCTTTGTGATGTTTTGGTCGTATATTGCATTTTCGCAGTTAATTCTGATTTGGTACGCCAACATTCCCGAAGAAACGTTTTGGTACGACGTTCGTTTGAGGGATAATTGGCAGTACCTGTCTTACGGACTAATAGCATTTCACTTTGCCATTCCTTTTTTGGGCCTCATTAGCCGTCACGTTCGACGGCACCGAGTTGGACTTTTGTTTTGGTCGATCTGGATTTTAGTGGCACACTGGTTAGACATGACG
>CAMBSL010000270.1 GCA_945870455.1 Pirellula staleyi DSM 6068
CCTTGGGCTGCGGCTTCGATCGGGGCACGCCCGGTGAAAAATTGGTTAGGATCGTAACCCAACAACGACATGTTGGCCACTTCGCTACCCGCTGGAAAATGCAAAGGTACGTTATCGCTTTGCCCGACCAAACCCATTCGAGCGATTTCGTCCATTGCGGGTATGTTTGCAAACTGGAGTGGCGTCTTGCCTCCCAACGACTCAACCGGGTAGTCTGCGCATCCGTCCGGTATGATGATGACCCATTTCATTTGATTGCGTCCTTATTGAAACTTCATTCGATGATTAATGTTGCGATCGACACAGGAAGAGTGAATAGCCTTGAGATCGAATGTTATTTACTACCTTCGGCGACACGCAACTTCACGCACTCATCACCAACACTGGATAGCTTGCGAATCTCTTCATTGGCCGCTGTCGCGGCTTTTTCTTTTGCTTCGTGAGACATGATCACCAACGGCACTTGTCTCGGATGTTTTTCACTCGTTGGCTCATGCTGAATAATCGAAGCGATTGAAATCCCGTGCTTGCCCAAGATGCCGGTTATTTGCGACAAAACGCCTGGCTCGTCCGCCACAAAGAATCGCATGTAGTAGCGACTGGTTGTCTGTTCGTAAGGCAGCAATTCCACCTTGGATTCGCGATCGGACCACAACTCAAGTCTACGGAATGTGATATCCGTGCGTCCGGAGGCGGTATCGATCATATCCGCCACAACCGCCGAAGCAGTTGGCATCTGGCCGGCCCCTTGTCCATGAAAGAACATATCTCCAACCGCATCGCCCACGACCGTCACGGCGTTGTAGGCACCTCGCACTTCGGCAAGCGGTCGCCCTTTGCGAATCAACGTAGGAGACACGTGCAATTCTAGGCCTCCGTCTCGAAGTTGAGCCGTCGCAATGAGTTTGATCCGATAGCCTAGTTCGGCGGCATATTGAAGGTCAGCCAGATGAAAAGCCTCGAGTCCGCGTCGATAGATTTCACGCCATCGAACACGAACTCCAAAGGCGAGATGCGCCAAAATCGCCAGTTTCTGAGCAGCATCACTGCCGTCGACATCCATGGTCGGATCGGCCTCTGCGTACCCCAACGCTTGTGCGTTTTTAAGTGCCGTAGCGTAGTCGGCACCTTGTTCATCCATTTGAGAAATAATGTAGTTACTCGTGCCGTTGAGAATACCCCTCAAGGACAAAATTTGGTTGGCGGAGAAGCACTGGCTAATGTTTGCGATGATTGGGATACCACCGCCGACGCTGGCTTCAAACGCGATCGTGCGTCCGAGCGCTCGAGCGCGGTCGAACAATTCTTCTCCGTGCTCTGCCAAAAGCGCCTTGTTCGCCGTGACGACGTCTTTTCCCGATTCGAGTATCTGGAGCATGATGGTACGCGCAGGCTCGAGGCCACCAACCAGAAGTGCGACCACCTCTATTTTAGGGTCGTCCAACACGAGCTTTAAATCATCCGTCAAAATCCCGGACGGAAGCTCGATTTGCCGATCTTTGGTCAAATCCCTGACAGTTGCCTTCTCAAGCCATAAAATCCGGCCTGCATGCCTAGCCAACCGATCACCATGATCCAACAGCAAGCGCGCGACACCAGTACCTACGGTGCCCATGCCAACGATGGCAACCCGAGTCTTCTCCATAAAACGTTAGCAATCATTCGAGGTTTGATCAGTCACGAAATTCGTCAAGGCAAATGGTAAACCATAGAGCCCTATTCGCAAACCATGCCTCGGATTGGAAAAGAACTACCGACCAAGCTTGACTATGATCTCAAATTCCTGTTCGGTAACGGGCTGTATGCTCAGCCTACTCCCTTTTCTGAGCAAAACCATGCTCGATAACTTTGGCACTTGACGAAGCATCTTTAGTGACAGCGAAACTAAAAATTCGGATTCGAATTGGATATCCACCATGAACCAGCGCGGATTGTGAGGATCGCTTTTCGGATCGAAGTATTCATGGTTTGCGTCCCAAGCAGTGTGGTCAGGGTAAGAAGTCCGGACAACGAAAGCTGTGCCTACCACACACGACGGCTTTGCATTGCTGTGATAAACCAAGACGCGATCCCCCAGGTTCATCTGGTCACGCATGTAGTTCCTGGCTTGATAGTTTCGTATCCCAAACCAATCAATCGTCTGATTCGGAGCTTTCGCTAAATCCCGAATCGAGAAAACTTCTGGCTCGGTCTTCATCAACCAAAAGGACGACTCTCTGGCGTTTTTGCTAGTTTTTTTCATGTTTTAGGCCCTGGACGACACTTGTTGGCCGATTTTCTTAGGACAGGCTTCCTGCGTAGTAGAACTGCACGAGTTAGGTGCATCGTGTTGTTAGCCCAACGATCCAAAATCATTCCAACTTTGAAATGAGTTCCTTGATGACAACATCATCGTTCAAATCTCCTGCAAATTCGGTAGCCCAATCCCTCGTTGGAGCCAGTGCGCTTGAACTGCCCGATTCAGACAAATGAGAGGATCGCTTCAGAGCAGCCTCAAGACATACACGTTTAAGTTGTTTATTCAGTTCAGCCGGCCCCGCAACACTTTCTGCAGTTCGCATCAACTCTGGCACACAGAAATAGAGTTCTCGCATGGCTGCTTGTTGGACCACTGGCCACAAGACTGCGGCAAGATTTGGGTTCCGAAACGACCAATCGTCCCAGTAACTTTGCCCGTCGGCATTCTTGAAGGTGAGGTAATCGACCAAAATATCCGGGCCGCGTTTTTCTCTTGTAACCCCGCGATTTACCTCTAATACTTGCCACTCGACCGGCTGATTCGATTTTCTGAGGTTGTTCAAAATGTGCTTCGTACACGGACTGGACGAGGTTCCGAGCGTTGTGGCAGTCAGCCGAATCTTCGTGCCTGGAATCGTCAAGAATCTAAATTCTCGTTGTTGGAAAAGATCGGGCGAAAACTCTCGACCGGACAATGAGCTATTCGACACAAGGTAGATTCCCCAAAGCATCGCGATAAAGAAACCGACAAGAATGACGATTACGATTCCTTGATTAGATACTCGGCGCACTGCGTTAACCGTCATTTTCGCCTGAGAAAGTCATGATTGGTTCCGTTTTTTGTTTGCCCGACTCGTGGTCGATTGGGTCCGCTTAGTATAATCCGCACGGGCGTTCGATGACCAGGGTACAATTCCATCGCAATTACATTCACCAAGGGAGTGGTTTGAACTCGATGTTGTGGCAATTCTTTGAACGAAACCGACGGAAATTTACGCAAAAAGCTCCATTTTTAGGGCACGGAAGCACCAAGCCTGGAAATGCATGGTGCCATCAACGATTGCTCTCCCAGACTTTTACCCATCTGCAGATTGATTATGTCGACGCCACAGCCAGGGTTTCAAGAACCAAACCTGGACCTTCAAAACTGCCATTGGAGGCTGGTTTCGATGACATTACGGATGCTCTAAGTGTCGTTGAGGCTATTTTAATGATTGCGAAAGAGCCTCTGTCGGCTCGTAAAATTGCAGGTTTGGCAGGATTGGCAGACCCAACACAAGCTAGGTCGTTAGCTCGTCAACTCAACGAAAAGTATGACAGGTGTGGGAATGCGTTTCGCATTGAGGAGATTGCGGGGGGGATGCAGCTATTAACTCGCCCACAATTTGCTTCTTGGCTCCGTAGACTCGAACATGTCCCAGGCGAAACACTTCTGAGCCAGGGAATGTTGGAAACTCTGGCGATCGTGGCTTACCGACAACCCATGCTTAGGGCGGAAATGGAAGCGATTCGAGGCGTAAGCTGCGACGAAGTGCTGCGACAATTAATGCAACGTGATTTGGTAAAAATATGCGGACGTCACGAGGACCTCGGTCGACCCTACTTATACGGTACCACCAAACGTTTCTTGGAGCTATTTGGACTGCAATCCCTCGATTCTCTACCAAGAGCACAAAAGATCCGTGAGGCAGAAGCCGAAGTTGCATCCAGACTTGCAGGCAATGCGTCGCAAGCACAAGATATGGAAAACGGAGGCAATGGTCGGATTGCAGGTCGTACATCTACAAATTCTGAGCTTTGAACCATTGACCAGTCTGATTCATTCAGTAATCATGCAGAAATAGTTGGCTATGATTCGTCGAGGCCTTGACCATAGGCGGATCGTCGTGGTTAATGGCAGTCCGATCGATACTGTTGTACAAATCTAGTCGGTATGATTTTTCAAACTAAAAACAAACTGTTCCCTCCCCAACCTCGGCTCAATAAGTAAGGAGTTCACTGTGAAGATGACGCTAGCGGCTACCGGGTTTTCTGGATTGTTGAAGTCCGATTCGTTGACCTGGAAATTGCGCTCGGTTGAGCCAACCCACCAGACATTTGTCGTCAATGAAGACAAAGATGATTTCGATGAGGATGAGGATGAGGATGATTTCGACGACGACGAGGAAGAAGACGAGGACGACGATCTCGAAGAGGACGACGTAGAAGAAGTTGAAGTTGAAGAATTCGACGACGAAGACGACGACGAAAAAGACAAAGAAAAAGACAAAGAAGAGGATGACGAGTGGGAAGAGGTTGAGGACGACGCCGAGGATGAAGACTCGGAGGAAGAGGACGAAGAAGACGAGGACTGGGACGATGATGACGACTGGGACGATGATGACGACGATGAGGACGAGGACGAGGACGAGGAAGAGGATTGGGATTGATTCCTCGTTGGTGGTTCAATCCGTTGTTGTAAATATGCTGTAAAGCCTCGCAGTATTGCTGTTAATACTCGCAGTATTACCGAGATCGAGGCCCTTTCTTTTTCAACGACATCCACTTCGAAGGCTCCAGACGCAGCATGCCAAACGCCACTTGCTTTTTGGTTGCATATGCGTTGGTCTTATTACTTGAGTCGGGGCGTTGGATTGGTCTTTCGCCTCGAGGGAAATCATGGCTGATGAAGTTGTTGATCGCAATGACTTCCGTGGGCTTAATGACCCACACCCTCTATTTGCTCGATCGGGTATTCCTTTCCGCGGCTGCAAACGCACCGTGGCGATTCGTCTCGTCTTGGCACGACTGGGCAATCCTTTCCGCATGGGGGCTCGCAATCGCTTATGCAATCTTGTTGCTGCGACGTAGCGAGAGCTGGATAGGGTTGTTTGTCCTGCCGCTGCTGTTGACTCTCGTGGGCGTTTCGTTCGCGGTCCCCAAGACCCAGCTTGGGGACGCATCGTCTGCAACCCTTTGGAGGCTTGTACATGGCGTTGCAATGACTCTCGGCACCATGCTCGTGACGCTGGGCTTTGCCATGGCGATCATGTACCTGATCCAAGCGTGGCGGCTAAAAAACAAACGCCCAAACAAAGGAGTCGTTCGGCTTCCCTCTCTGGAGTATCTGCAAACGTTTGGAAGTTTCTGTCTGTTATTCAGTGCGGGGGCTATCGGCTTCGGCGTCGTTTCAGGCGTCATTATGAATCTCGTCCAAGATGGCCAAGTCAATTGGACCGATCGCGGAATCATCTTTTCGGGTGGTCTTTTCCTATGGCTTGTTTTTGCCACCGCCGTTCAATGGCATCTTGCAAAGCGAGGGAAAGGACACTTCACCGCCTGGATGAACATTCTTTCATTCGTAATCGTAGGGATTGCGATTGGATTGGTGGTCAGTACTCCTCATGGCAAGGAGGAATCCAAGACCGAATCGATGAACCGCGCCCATCCGCCGGGCATCGTTGGGGGTGCTCTTTGAAATTTCGGATGCTCGGTTGCAGTCATCACTCGACGCCACTCGAATTAAGGGAACTACTTTCGTTTACCGACGAACAGTGCGCCGTCGCCCTTTCTAAGTTCCATGCACAATTTCCGGATTGCGAATGTGTCTTGCTTAACACCTGCAATCGTGTCGAGTTCTACGTTGGCGCTCAAGCGAATGTGGACATTCCCACCATTGATGAATTGATTCAGTTCGTAACCGAATTTCATGGCCAGTCGGCGGCTCAATTTGAATCGCACTTCGTCAAACTGGAAGATGAGCGGGCGATCGAGCATTTGTTTTCAGTCGCCAGCAGCATCGATTCCATCGTCGTTGGCGAAACGCAAATCGCATCACAGGTTCATCAAGCCTACAGTCGCGCCACGGCCGGCGGTTTCACGGGCCCTGCATTGCACGCTGTATTTCAGCATGCCAACCAAGTTGCAAAACGCGTCACCAACGAGACTGAAATCCATCGCCGACGCATCAGTGTTCCAAGTGTCGCAGTAAGCGAGATCGCATCGGAGTTTTTTGAGCGATTCGATGACAAACAAATCGTGGTGATAGGCAGCGGCGAAATGGGCGTGGAAACGCTGCAGTACCTGAAAGGTGCTGGCGCAACCAAGATTACGATCATCAATCGATCGTCCGAACGAGCTCAACAAGTCGCGGAAAAATACAATGTTTCTTCGGCCGAATGGGACCGCCTCGATGCATTGCTCGTCGACGCCGATTTGGTGGTGAGCACCACTGGAGCAGCGCATCCCATTGTGACAGAGTCTCGTTTTCGACCCGTTGCTGCCGCCCGAAAGAAAGGGACTCTTCTGATTCTCGATTTGGCCGTACCTCGCGATTTTGAGGCCGCCATCGGGCGCTTGCCGGGAATCTACCTTTACTCCGTAGATGATCTGCAAACAGTCTGTGATCGAAACCGATTCTTTCGCGAGCAGCAATTGCCAAAAGCCCATCGTATTATTCGAGAGGAAGTCGATCGGTTGCTCGGAGACATGAAACATCGCTCCTCCAGTGCCACGATCCGAGCCCTTCGAGAACAAGCCGATGAAATGAAGCAAGCGGAATTGACTCGGCTGTTGAGCAAGCAAGCCATGCAACAATCCACCCCGGAAATGCAACAAGAGATAGCCCAGTCCTTCGAACGATTGATCAACAAGATGCTGCATTCTCCACTTCAATCGATCCGCGATGTCGCTCAAAGTGATCAGCGAGAAACATTGGTTTCTGCATTAAGAAAGCTCTTTCAATTGCGTTAGCCCAATCGACTAGCCTAATAGCGCTACTGGCCTACTAGTCTTTGGTCCACTGGCACAAGCCGATTGGGTACCGTTTGCACGTTGGGACTCGTTCATGTTACATCCCACAATCCACCCAAAGGGTGACGCGTTGTATCACAGCCTGCAAGTTTACGATTTGGCCTGCGATGAAATGCCATACGACGAGGAGTTCTTGCTCGCCGCGTTGCTCCATGATGTGGGTAAGGGAATTGACTCAACGGCACATGTTGAATCTGCACTGGAGGCGCTTGATGGCCTGATCTCAGAGCGTACTCATTGGCTGATTTTAAACCATATGGAAGCTCATCGAATTAACGATGGCACCCTAGGTTCACGCGCGCACCGAAGATTGCGGGAAAACGAAAGCTACGTCGAGTTGATTTTGCTCTCGGAATGCGATCGAGCAGGTCGTGTTGCGGGAGTTGAGACCTCAACCCTCGAGGATGCAATCGACTATATTCGCTCTTTGGGAGACGAAGACTGGAGCAGGAATCGATGAGATAACGGTGGAATTCGCCAGGAAAGGTAAAAAAAAAGGGGGACTTGCCAGCGAAGGCAAGTCACCCTTGTTCATGTAGACGCAAAGCAGAGCTTCCTAAGATTGCGTACCCAAGCAATCCTTGGT
>CAMBSL010000271.1 GCA_945870455.1 Pirellula staleyi DSM 6068
AATGAGCTGGGGTTAACGTTTCTTCCTAATGCCTGACTGGTTTCCGGATCTGATCACGATCCTGATCGCTTTGCTTCTTGTTCTTGTCAACGGTTTCTTCGTCGCCGCCGAGTTCGCGCTGGTCAAAGTACGTCTTGGCCGAATCGAACAGATGGTTCTCAACCGTAAGCTTTTTTCACGAACCGCGCGATGGTTGGCGAAACGGCTTGAACAGTCCCTTTCGGCTTGCCAGCTTGGAATCACCATGGCGTCCCTAGCCCTTGGGACCATCGGTGAGCCTGCCTTTGCGAAATTGATCGAGCCCATTTTGCAGGGCCTTCAAATTCAATCGCACGCGATCATTCACGCCGTTGCCTTTGCGATTTCCTTTACGTTTGTGACGGCCTTGCACTTGGTGGTCGGCGAACAAGCTCCCAAAATTTTTGCGATCCGAAAGCCAGAGACAATTCTGCTCATCTGTTCGGTTCCTCTTCAGATCTTTTTCATTGCAACCTATCCATTAATGCAGTCGCTCAATGTTACAACGACCTGGTTGCTGAAGATCCTGGGTGCGAGCGAATCCAGCAAGAGTTCTATTCCCTACAGCGAAGAAGAGATTCGAGCGTTGCTTCGCGAAGCCCACGTGCATGGCAACTTAACGCGCAGCGAACACAGCTTGATCAATGCTGTATTCGAATTCGATGATCTCGTTTGCCGTCGCATTATGGTGGCCCGTACGGACGTGGATTATGTCGACATCAACGAGGAGACGGCGGTGACCTTGTCGATGATTCATCGCACCCAGCATACCCGTTATCCGATATGCGACGGATCGATGGACCTCGTGCTGGGTGTTTTGCACGTCAAAGACATTTCGGGAGCCACCATCAACGACGGCTTCGACTGGCAGGCGTTGTCGCGTCCTCCAAAGAAAGTGCCGGAGAATATGCCTATCAGCAAGCTGCTGAGGCACTTCCAAGGGACGCATCAACACATGGCCTTTGTCGTTGATGAGTATGGTATGATCATCGGCATCGTAACCCTTGAAAACGTTCTAGAAAAAATCATCGGCGAGGTGGCGGACGAGTTTGATGTCAAGGAGCCTGACATTGTGCCAGACGGCCCGGACAGCTACGTCATCCTTGGTTCGACACAAGTCCAAAATGTAGAGAATCGACTCAGTATTCAGTTCGAAGAAGCGGACGCCGATACCATGTCTGGTCTGCTCTTGCACAAAGCCGAACGACTGCTCGCCGCTGGCGATATCATTAAGTTTCCTGGCGTTACAGCCAAAGTCCTTTCCGTGTCGGACGATCGTGCTACGAAAGTTCGATTAACCCTAGTTCCTCTCGAGGAATAAACCTACTGGAGTCTTCCACTATGACTTGTTTTCTTAGTTTCCTGAGACACGCTCGCCCTTCCTTGATCGTTTGTGGATTGGCATTGAGCATCGGCGTCGTGACGTCTGCTGCAACGACATTTGGCCAAGAGGCCGCCAAAGCGAAGAGCCTTTTCGACGGCAAAACACTGACCGGCTGGTCGGGCTTGCCATCCAATTGGCGAGTCGAGGATGGTGCAATTACCGGTCAGAGCGTTGCCGATGCGCCGTTGAAAAACAACACCTTCATCGTCTACGAGAAGCCAGTCAAAGATTTCGAGCTTACCTGCGAATTTAAGATCACCAACGGCAACTCAGGTATCCAGTATCGCAGCAAGCTGATGGACAAAGAAAAATTTATCGTCGGCGGATATCAAGCTGACATCGCTGCCGAAGGACCTTATATGGGTATCAACTACGAAGAGCAAGGACGCGGCATTTTAGCTGAGCGAGGTCAAATTGTTTCGATCGATGCGACGGGTAAGAAATCGCAAGTTGGTTCGAGCGGCGATGCGACTGCACTCGCGACCAAGTTCGATCTCGGAAAATGGAACACCTATCGCGTTGTTGCAAAAGGACATGTCTGCCAACACTTCATCAATGGTGTGTTGATGTCGGAAATCCAGGACCATCAAGAAGGCAAACGAGCCTCGGAAGGGATCCTGGCATTCCAACTGCACGCCGGACCTCCTATGACGGTCCAGTTCAAAAATATCATGCTTTCGGAGTAGGGCCACAACTACGCAAGCTGCAACCACGCACGCCGCGATAACGAAAGTGTCGAACGGATGAACCCTCACGATGCACTTGTTCAACGAATTCGGCACGCGACTCAGGCGTTGCTCGGACAACAATACTTAACGCACCAAATCATGGAATGGTGCGATCAATATCAAGCGCAGTGCGAAGCGGTTATTTCGTCGCGCGGAGTTTCACTCGCGAGTATCGCCGTGGTTGGCGCCAAAGGTCAAGGAAAAACTTGGATCGCGAGACAACTGATCCTTGATAAGCGTGTCTCGCAGTCCTTGCCCACCGGGGTTTTGACCAGCGAAGCAACGACCCATCTGCATTGGATTGGACCCGTCGTGCCTGACGCCTTGAATCCGGCATGCGAACTCTATCACCCATGTCGTATTGAGGGAATGCTGGACTTGAAGCATCCATTTATGCTTCTCGACACGCCGGGTATTACCGACGATGACTTGCAAGCAGCCAAGATCGCTAAGGACGCCATGGCGCTCTCACCGATTAAGCTATTGGTGGTCCGCCGCGATCAGTTGCGCGGAGCTATCTTGAGCCAGCTAGCCAATTTCACGGAGGGCGCCATATGCATTCCAGTTATTACGTGTATACCGTTGACGGAGATGCCTACGGCCCCGTCATCCAAAGTGGCTGATTCGCTTGTTACGGATCTGGATACGTTTTGCGAAGTGATGAAAGCGAGCGCACCGAAAACGAAGTTCTTGGATTCGATCTTGGTGCCGGACTTTGAAGCGGACGGTGACGAGGCCAAGGTTGGGAATTTCTTTGCGATCGATTTGCAAGCCCGATTGAGATCCGAGTCATTAGAGGACATCGCAGCCACGAAGTCCAATCGCCTCGCAGCAGCAACCAACCGACTACGCCATCGGGTCGGTCAACTGCTTGACTCGCAGCTACCTCAATTGTCCGCCGCCGTTCGACGCCTTCACACCGAAGCGGACGCCTTGCCAACGCAAACGATCGAGGCGGTACTAGGTTCACGCGATGTTTTGCATTCGGCTGTCCGAGGTCGTCTTCGCGCTCAGATGATTGCCGATACGAGTATGATTTGGTTCCCATATCGCACCGTCTTGACCGTTCTCGGTCTTTCGCATGGAGCATGGGATCGATTAATGCTCTCGCTCTCAGGAAGCATCCCGTCCATATTTGGGACTTTCGCAGCCTGGGCTAGAAACGTTCAGCAGTCTCAGAAAATCAATTGGGAGATGCACGAAGGTATTCGCGATCGACTCAATCGTCAGATTCAGGATCGACTTGAACCGGTTCAAGCTCAATTTCAGAGAGCTGTCAGCCGAATGCGGGGCTCCGACCAAGAGTCCAAGAGCGCTTCGGTGACGCCGCACATCCGGTTGACCGGCGTTGAAGAATTGCAATCGCGAGCCCGAAGCGTTTTTGAATGGGGCGTCGATCGACACAAGATTTCGTGGGCAATGCTGCAAACGTACGGACTTCTGGGTGCGGGGCTGTTTTGGTTATTGATGGCCGGTCCCATTGTTTCGATCTATCGCCAGTATTTGAGCGCCAGCTACCAAACGCTCACAAGTGCCAAATCAAGCGTCGAGCAGTTCCCACACCCAAGCCCAGCGTTGCTGATGACCAGCGTGTTGCTCTCTCTCATTCCCATGCTAATCTACGCCATGGTCGTTTTGAGTTGGACGCAAAGGAGATCCAAAATCCACCGAATCGCCGAAAGCACCTACGCAGAGGAATTGAAGTTGGTCGACGAACTGAAGCGTAGCGGAGTTATTTCACTTCACTATGATGACCCGCTGCTCGAACATGCCGAGTTCCTGATCCAGTGCAAGGAAGGGTGATCGCCACCGTCAGTCATTATTGCGAAAAACAAGCTTGCGAATGGTATCTGGTGGAACAAAGGCTAGATTGGCGACAATCATCATCCAACCGAAAGTAACCATTCCAAGAAACAATGCGATACCGCCGTGTACAAGCACAGCGATCCCCAAAACCCAATAACGCGTCCACCGTGGCCATACCAAACCGCAATAACTCAGTTCCCAAAAAACGGTGATGTGAGTTGCAATGGACGCAAGGAATGGAAAGTTCCCCGTCCACGTCATCGGGAGTGACTGGTATTCATAGGAAGCAACCGAATACCACATGGCGGTTCCATCCCACCACATTTCACCTCGCATCTTGCCGATACCACCGAACAGATATATGACACAGAGATGCAACTGTATCAAACGCGTGGCGAAGGTGTTCGTCCAGCAACGAGAGTCTGCGCGGCCTCGAGCAGCAGGCATCCCCATCCAATGTTGCAACCACTTTCGGCGAGAAAGCAACTCGGAATGCTTTTGAAACACCCAAGCGTCGACGCTCCATACGCTACCGGATCGTGCCAGACACAAGTACATAGCCAGCATGATGGTCACTTGATCCAAACCGAACAAAAAACCTGTCATTCGATGCGTGGTCATCAGCGTCAAAAACCATGCAAGCACGCACGTGCTGCGAGTCATAAAACCGGCGGCAAGCAGTAAACCGGCAATGCACGCCAACATTTCGTGTAACCAAATCAGCGTCATCGATTCCGTTGCTGCCAAGTAAGTCCACTTGGTATCCGCAACTTGGTTTTGGTGCAATGATCTCCAAGTGGAATTGTCGATGAGGGCATTCGAACCCATGAATGACTCGATGTCCATCATCCAAATCAGATGGATGTACGCAATCATCAGGCCGGTCATCATGCGAATGACCGCCAACGTTTGCGGTCCGCTAGGCCGAAAGAAAAACTCTTGGAGTGCGTTCCAAAAGGACTTGTTGTTTTGTTCGGATGCGTGCAAGCTCGCCCTCGGATCGATGGTCAAGGTTTTACCTCAATGCTCGACCGACTTGGAAGCGGAACCAACTCGGATTTGGCGGACGGATCGGGTGCTTTTGGTATCGGTTCAATCATGGATTCCGGTAACACGACCAAGAACCGGGGGTCGGTTAGTGCCAACCCTTCGCGAAGTATTTGCGGAGGGTCAGGCAATAATCGCTCCAACCTACGAAGGTCGACTTGGGTTGCTCCCGTCGAGTGCTTCAAGCTCTTGGTCATCGATGCCTGGATTTGAAGATAGAGATCGTTGTCGAAAGTCCATCGGGCCATGAATTCAGGGTCTTTTTTGAGTTCTTCAGTCACCTGACGGGGAGCGTAACGACTGTTATAAAACTCGGAAAGCATGAAATAGCGATGGTATAGCAACCGAGGCCAATCCGATTTCCTGTCGGGGAAAAAGCGAATACTGGCGGCAGCATCTGACTCTGTGAGTTCGACGTCCTTGTTTCTGGAAAGCGAACAACGGATCAAATGCCCGGGGCCGGGGTTTGGAGCAAAGAAGAAATAGCCATGATCCAAATAGAGCCATTGCGAATAGGGCTTGGCCGTTTCGCCGAGCCAGCCGAAATCAGGCGCGACAACCAGTTCGCTGCGAGAAAAAAAGCGAAGAGGTTCGGCGAGTACTCCCAAGAGATGCAACGCTGCCAAACCCAAACAAAGTCGTCGCAACCAGGTTGGACAGACGTTCGAATTCTGTTCTGTTGGGAAATCGGGATTCGCGTTTTGGAAGTCGAGGGGCGGCGGCATTGTGCTTTCAAGCAAACTTGATTGTGATTCTTTTGGGCGATGTTCAGTCTAAACGATTTGCGACAAGTAGCCATCGCAGACACAACCGAGAAAGGTCAAAGTAGTAGGTAGGCACATTCCATGTGCCGTCCACAAAGATAGGGGTAGGGAAGCCGCATTGTATTGCGGCTCCCCTCCCTCCGAACCGGACTGGCGGATCTCCCGCATCCGGCTCTCCAGTCGATAGTTAAGCTTTTGGCTTCCTTTTCAAGGATTGACATTCACGAGCACGGGTTTCTGTTAGGCTTACTAACCCATGTTCCGCGAAGAAAACGTTGGGATAGCGGTTGTGATCCAGGCCTCGCCCACGGCCTTTGCGACCGTTGCGTTTACGCAAGATACTACGAAGGCGACCACGAATATATCCGTCTAGCTCAGGGAAGGTTGTCTTCCAACTGTGCTTGAAGTACTCGTACCAACCTCGGAGACTTACGTTCAGGTCTGCAATGATCGCTTCTAGGCTGTGGCCATTCGTGCGGCGAGTTTTGTGTCGGATCGTGTCCTTGAACTTCATCATGCTCTTTTTGCGAGGAAATCGCCGATGCTTGATGAAGCGATAACCAAGGAATTCAAATCCGTCTACTTCCACGTCGACGATTTTCGTCTTGGTCGGGTGCAGCGTAAGACCTCGGTCTGAGGTCCACGCAGCTACCTGGGCCAAGGCGGATTCGGCTTCTGCGAGAGTCTTGCATTGAATCACTAGGTCGTCTGCGTATCGAGTCATCTCGAAGCCCGCAGCCGCCATCAGGTGGTCCAGCTCATTCAGATAGAGGTTACTCAGCAATGGAGCGATCACCGCACCTTGAGGCGCACCACTTTCAGGTTCCCAATATTCTTTGCCGTCAAGAATCTCTGCCTTGAGAAACTTCTCTACTAGGGCCAGCACAAGTTCCCTCGCGCAGATGGTCTTCCAGTTTGCGAATATGCCGTATCAGGTCCGCCGTGAAATCTTCGACCGTGACATGATCTACACCGGGAGCGCCCTTGTTTGCAGCTACCTTGCGGTACGCGGAAAGTAAGTTCTCGGTCTTGTAGACTTTATCGATCAAACTATGCCATTTGCCTCCTCGAACACTGTTGTGTTCCAGTGTGGTCAACATCGGATTGGTCCAAACACTCGGTTCGGTCCACTCCCATCGGGAGCGCACGTCTTCGGTAGGTTTAGTCTGAACCGGCGATAAGGGGACGAACCGGCGATAAGGGGACGCAACTCATTGTTTTGGTTTGGTAGAAAAAGATCGCTTTTTAGGGCGCCCCTTTGGGCGTAGGGTGTGTTTCAGTTGCAGTCGGGCGGCGGATTGTGTTACCCAAGACTCGCAACCGTAGGGTGTGCCGCGAATGACACTCCTGCGAATTGCTTCGAGTTCACTTTCGGAGTGAGCCGCATTAACATAGGCTAGCCAAGATCGAGGTCGAGGAATTGGCCACTTCGCAAGTAACCTTTGCTGCTGTGAATCCCCATATTGTTTACGCCAAGCACTGCCATATCTCCAATCTTCGGCGCGTTTGCAAAGGTTTGCTCGAACCGGATTGCGTTCAACGTAACGCAGTACCGCCAGAAGATGCGAGTCGTCTTCGATAGGGAAAGTCTTAAATCGACCTTGGTAGAGATGCCCCGTCCCTTGGGTGTGGTGATGAGCGTGCCAACGCATCGTATGCGTGTGCGTAAGCCAGCGGAAGAAATCCGTTAGTTGGTTCTTCGTTTCCGGGCAAACAACAAAATGCCAATGATTAGGCATTATGCAATAAGAGTACAGAGGAAGTGACTCCCGCTCCCAAGCCTCCTGTAGGACACAGTC
>CAMBSL010000272.1 GCA_945870455.1 Pirellula staleyi DSM 6068
CGCACGGTCAGTTTCGAACGCGACATTATGCCCGTTCTGACCAAAGTCGGTTGCAACACCGGTTCGTGTCATGGAGCAGCGCGAGGCAGAGACGGATTTCGCTTGAGTTTGTTTGGATATGACCCAGCCGGCGATTATCAACGCATTACCCGTGAGATCGGCATTCGACGAATCAATTTGGCTGTTCCAGATCAAAGCCTCATGTTGTTGAAGGCGACTGGTTCGGTGCAACATACCGGCGGCAAGAGAATTGAGCTCGGGAGCAAACACTACAAGACACTTCTGTCTTGGTTGGCTGCCGGAGCGCCAGTCGATGCCGTCAAGACGCCGGCCGTTACCAAAGTCGACCTTTATCCCAACCAAGCTGTAATCGAAGGAGATGCAGCCAAGCAACGGCTCATTGCGGTCGCAACGTATGCCGATGGCACGCAGCGCGATGTGTGGGACCTCGCCTCGTTTACGACAAACAACGAGCGATCCGCAGCAGTTGCGTACGATGGTCAAATCACAAGCGGCGTTCGAGGCGAAGCCTTCGTGATGGCACGCTTTGATACGCACACTGTTGGCTCTCAAATACTAGCGTTGCCGGCCAAACTTCAATATGAGCTTGCCAGTGAAAATGGCAATTACATCGATGGACTTGTGGCCGCCAAGTTAAAGAAACTACGACTGCCTGTCAGCGGAATTTGTGACGACCAAGATTTTGTTCGGCGAACGACAGTAGATATCACAGGCTTGTTGCCAACCGAGGAAGAAACGACTGCATTTCTTTCCAACACTGCGGCCGACAAGCGTGCCAAGTGGATCGACACTCTCTTGGAGAGAAAAGAATTTAGCGAAATTTGGGCGATGAAATGGGCCGATTTGCTCATGATCAAAAGCAAGAATGATGTCAGCTACAAAGCTGCGTATCTCTATAACAATTGGCTTACCAATAAGATCGCGTCCAACACGCCCATCGATCAAATTGTTCGCGAGTTGCTTACGGCCACGGGTGGTACATTCCAGAACCCTGCCACCAACTTCTATCAAGTGGAATTGGACCGTTTGAAGATGGCGGAAAATGTAGCCCAAATCTTCATGGGGATTCGAACTCAGTGCGCTCAGTGTCACAACCACCCGTTCGACCGCTGGACCATGAACGACTACTATGGGTTTGCTGCTTTTTTCTCCCAGGTTGGACGCAAGACAAGTGAAGACTACCGACAATTATTGGTCTTCAATAGCTTCGGCGGTAATGTAACGCATCCTGTGGGTGGAGCGGTTGTGCCTCCCAAATTTCTAGGTGGCGCGGCTCCAGATACCAACGGCAAAGATCGTCGCGAAGTATTAGCGGATTGGATGACAAGTACGGACAACCCATACTTTGCCAAGAGCGTTTCGAATCGTATCTGGGCACACTTTACGGGCGTCGGAATCGTTAACCCAATCGACGACTTTCGGGCCAGTAACCCCCCTAGCAACCCAGAGCTTTTAGACGAACTGGCGAACAAGTTAGAGGAGTACAAGTTTGATACCAAACGCTTGGTTCGAGATATTTGCAACTCGATAACCTACCAACGTTCATGCACGCCGAACGGGGAAAATCAACAGGACAATCGCAACTACTCGCGAGCCGCTGTTCGGAGAATTCCGTCGGAGAGTTTGCTCGATTGCATCTCCCAGGTCACCTCGACCAAAGACAAGTTTCGCGGGCTGCCCATCGGGGCTCGAGCGGTTCAAATTGCGGACGGTTCGACCAGCAACTACTTCCTAACCTCCTTTGGCCGAAGTCAGCGCACGACAGTCTGCGCGAGCGAAGCCACAACAGACCCATCCCTGTCACAAGCCTTGCACTTGATCAACGGCAGCGCAACCAGCGGCAAAATTACTGAGGGTGCTTTGCTCAAGCAATGGAAAGAGTCCGGGCTCAGCAAAGAAGCGATCATTGAAAAACTTTATGTGCGATGCCTAAGCCGCCAGCCCACCGAGTCAGAAAAGGGAAACTTGATCAAACTTATTGCAGACTCTCCAAATGAAGATCAAGGATTGCATGATGTTTTCTGGGCTATCATCAATAGCCGCGAGTTTATTTTCAACCACTGATGAAACACAAATTGACTTCGATGAAACGCAGTTTACCGAAACGACTATTTAGTGCGGCGCTCCTTGGCATCGCATTTTTGTTTTGCCCTGGTCTAGGTTGTTTAACCCCGCTGGGCTTCCAAGCCTCCTTTGCAGCCGACGAGCCTGCCAAGATTACTTACGAAGATCACATCAAGCCGATTTTTCGTGAGCATTGCACGTCCTGCCATAACGCAAACGATAAGAAGAGTGGCTTGGCGCTCGATACATATCAAGCCGTTTTAACAGGCGGTAGCGGTGGCGAAGTTGTCTCTGCAGGTGACTTAGATTCGTCGCGACTGTACGCCCTTACGGCTCGCAAAGAACAGCCGTTCATGCCGCCCAACCAAGACATGATTCCACAAGCCAAAGTGGACTTGCTCAAGATCTGGATCGAACAAGGGATGCCGGAGAACAGCGGTTCGTCGATCAAGAAAGCGATCGCGAACTCGGCGGCGTTGGGCATGGTATCTGCTAGCCGCCCCGAAGGCGCACCTCCTATGCCGGCGTCGATGATGAAGCAGACGCCATTTTACACGCCACGAGCTGCAACCATTTCCGCGTTAGCCGCCAGCCCTTGGTCGCCATTGGTGGCCGTTGGCGGTCAGATGCAAGTCTCGCTCTACAATAGCGAAAATGGTCAATTGCAAGGCGTCATTCCATTTCCGGAAGGTGAACCGCAATCGATCACTTTTTCGCGAGATGGAAAATTGATTTTAATCGCGGGAGGGCGCCACAGCGCCTCCGGCTGTGCCGCATTGCACGACATAACCACCGGGAATCGTATCGCGCGCGTTGGGGATGAGCTCGACATCGTTTTGTCAGCCGACATTAGCGATGACAATCAGCTGATCGCGTTGGCGGGGCCACAGAAAATGGTGCGAGTCTTTGAGACGCTCAGTGGCAAACTTAAATATGAACAGAAAAAACACACCGATTGGATCTATTGCGTTCGGTTCAGCCCGGATGGATTGTTGTTAGCGACCGCGGATCGCAGCAGTGGGCTCGTCGTTTGGGAATCGCAAACGGGACGGCTCTTCTTGGACCTGCCCGGGCACAAGAGCGAAATCCGGACGATCGCTTGGCGTCCCGATTCACAAGCACTCATCAGTGGCTCGTTCGATGGAACGTTGAAGCTTTGGGATATGAACGAAGGAAAATTGATCAAATCGTGGGACGCGCATGGAGGCGGAGTGGCTGCCGTTGCCGTTTGCAATGATGGAACCATGGCGTCGACAGGCCGCGATAACAAAGTCAAGGTTTGGGATACAGCCGGGAACGCTGCTGGCGAAATGCCTGCCTTGGCAGAAGCTGGCCATGAAATCGCAATCACGGTCGACAGCAAACAGATCGTAGCCGGCGACTGGCTAGGGAACGTACGATTGTGGCAACGAGCTAAGCCGACGGATGAGAAACTATTAGCCGCTAATCCACTTCCGCTAGAACAGGCGTTGGGACACACTCAGCAACAGTTTGCACAGGCAACCGCTGTAACTCAGGCAGACCAGGCGGACTACGTCGCAAAGCAATCGCAACAAACAGTTGCGCAGCAGCAAATGACCGAACTGCAAACACAAATCGCAACCTCGGCGACCCAATTACTGGCTGCGACCGAACTCTCGAAACAACTCAAGGCTCAAGTGGAGCAACTAACAGCCCAAGCGACAACAAAAAGCGCCGAGTTGGAGACGATAAAGACGAAGAGTACGGGAAAAACAAACCTCATCAACATGGTCACCATTACCAAGAAGCAAGCGGACGACGCGATCATTGCACTTCAAGCGGTGAGAGCTGCTGCCGGTGCCGACGTGGCGGCAATCGACGCTCAAATTGCCGCCCATACGACGCTCACCCAAATGCAAGCTACGTCCATCGTTCAGATGCAGGCCGACTCGCAGGCCATGGTTTCGGAAATCGCAGCGATTGAGAAACAGGTCGCGGAATGGCAGGCTGCCATTCAATCCAAAAACATAGAGATGGCCGCAGCGATTGCCAAGATCACAGAGACAACAGCTGTTAAAGCAGCTGCCGAACAAAAACTAGTGCCCACAACAGAAGCATTGAAGGTAGCCACAGACTCTTTGGCTGCATCCCAAGCCAAGATGGAGGCTTCGAAGAACGCAGCCATGGATTTGCAAAAGCAAGCAGAGACGTTGCAAGCGGACATTGCCCGATTCAACGCATTTCCAGTGGAACTTGCCACCAAAAAGACGTCGCTAGAACAAGCGTTAACGACGGTTCAAGCGCAGATGCAACCGGCCGAAGCGATCATCGCGACGTCGAAGACCCAGCTCGACTCAGTCAACGGCGAAGTCACAAAGTTGGAACAGCAGTTGGCAGCTTTGCAAGCCATGATGGTGGCCGAGCAAGCCAAACGGACCGCATTACAAGCGGATATGGCAGAGAAACAAAAGTCGCTGGAAGCGGTTCGGACACAAGTTCAACAAGGCGAGGCCGATCTCGGGAACATTGCTCTTCAGCAGCAGCTTTTTGAACAAGCCTATCGAAAAAAATAAGGGGATGGTCACCTTCAAGCTAAGTTGAAGGTCAAGTACCACTGGCGTCAAGTCATTGGCACGCATCGAATGCCCCTGGATTTAAGCGTCTTCTGGAAAAACGGGAGAGCGAGGCTCCTGCCGAGCTTACGACACAATGGTTCAGCAGAAGCCTCACCCTCCCGGCCCACGAATCATTTTAGTAATGTCAACGGATTGACTCGCGTCTCGAGCGGGAGTTCGATTGCAGAGCCCACTCGATGAGACTCGAAGACGGCTGAGATCATTTCGACGATTGCCCTGCTGTCTTCGGCGGAACACTTGGTGGTGCCGTCTCGACTAATACTGTCGATCAAATCATTGATGGCAGCGATGTGACCACCTTCATAGCTGCCATCGTTTCGAGGCTCAGGTTTTCCGATACCTGCGGACGTGATTCTTTCCCAGTTCTTTCCGGAACGGGCGGGTGACCAACTGCTATCTTTCAGAATAGTGGCAGGTGCCAGATAGCCACTTTCCATTTCGATAATCCCTTTCGAGCCGAAAACCTGGATCGCAAATCGACTGGGATTTCCGGCCATTTCCCGTCGCGAAGCAAAGTAGCCTATCACACCACTTGGAAATGTGTAACTCGCTTGAATATGATCACCTGCTAGTGGACCAAGCCCTTCTGCGCCGAGCGACACATCCGATTTAGTCACCTTGTGCCCTTGAGTCGTAACCCTAGACGAACACGATATCGGATTGCCACCTGCAAGTGAGCGCATGATGCCCAAGACGTGCGAGCCGAGGACCCACAAGTCCTCGCCACCACCGCGTCGATCTTCCTTGCCGCGTGAACGTATCTCGAGCACTTCACCGATTTCGCCTTGCTTGATACTTTTCAAAACAACGTCGAGCACCGGGGAGTATTGACTGATGTGAGCGATCCCAAGCTTGAGATTCTTTTTTTCAAGTTCCTTGATCGCACTGTCGCATTGTGCAAGTGTTGGGCAAAAAGGTTTTTCCATGTAAACATGACAGCCTGCTTGCGCCGCTGCCAAGATCATTTCGTGATGCTGATCGACCCAACGGGGACAGATAGCTACCATGTCGAGTTTCTCTTGGGCGAGCATTTCTCGATAGTCGGCGTAAGTCTTCTTTGGATTCGTGCGTTTCGCCGCAGCTTCAAGTCCCGCTTGGTTCTCATCCGAAAGTGCGACGATTTCCACGTTTGGCATTTTGGTAAATGCGACATCGACACCGTGGCCGTAGTCCCCTTTGCCGGTCCGACCGATGATCCCAACCCGCGTTCGCTCGTTGGATGCCGAACGAGCGGCCGGACCGAATTGCGCTGACAAGACACCAGTGGTAACGGCGAGCGAACCGGTGCGCAAAAAACGTCGTCGAGAGTCTTTTTTCATAATTCACTATCTCTCTAAGTTCCATTGCCTCGTGGGACCTGACAAAAACGGATCCCGTCTGATTTCCATATTCTAACATAGCGGAGTCCAGGATCGCGCGATCCAAGAGTGGGATAAGCTTCCAGCCTGTCAAGCGGAAAATGACAGGCTGGAAGCGCTGGAAGCCTATCCTACGAGTCGCGACGTAGCGATCAAGCGTAGCGCAAAAAAAGAAGCAATCCGAACTGGAACAACGCCAGCGGCACCGCGATTGCGATTCCAACGATTGCATTCTTGCGATAGGTCACCATCAGCCATGTGGACGCTAGGATTGTGCCAAACGATTTGGCTGACAAGAACAACCAAACTCTCCCGCCCGCCATCGCCAGCATTGCAATTCCTGCTGGATTCTGCTCCACCTGAGCGATTACAGCTCGGCGGTCGGGGCACAGCTCTTTGACACCGATCCTCCGGGCAGGGCTGCATCGAAATTGCCGCGATTAACTTTGTGGTGGCAAAAGTAGGCCGGGGAGGTGTCGATCCACTGCACTACTTTTTAAGCGACGCGTCGATGGCTGCGACCAAGCCTGCGGCTTTTGTCCAGGTCTCTTCTTCTTCCTGTTCAGGCTGACTGTCCGCCACGATGCCGCCGCCGACTTGAAATTGCCACCAACCTCTCGATGCGGTTAGTGTACGAATGAGGATATTCCAATCCATGCTGCCATCGGATCCGAAGTAGCCAAGCGATCCGCAATAGGGACCACGTACGGTTGGCTCAAGTTCGGCAATGATTTCCATCGCACGAATTTTGGGCGCTCCCGTGATGCTACCCCCTGGGAACATGGCCGCAACCAATTCGCTTACGCTGGCAAGGGGCCGCAGGCGAGCTCGCATCGCACTGACCAGATGAAGCACATAAGGATAGGCCTCAATATCGCAAAGCTGCGTCACTTTTAAGGAATTCACTTCGCACACCCGCGACAGATCGTTGCGCAATAAATCGACGATCATGACGTTCTCGGATCGGTCTTTCTCGCTTTTCTTCAGTTCGACTGCGGCGGCTTGATCGAGTTGCTCGTCCCCAGTACGGCGTCGTGTGCCTTTGATGGGCCGCGTTTCAATCAAACGATCACGCACTTGCAGGAATCGCTCGGGTGAAGCGCTGATGATTTGGGACTGTCCAAGATCCAGATAGCCCGCAAACGGTGCGGCATTGACTTCACGAAGCTTTTGATACAAGGACTTGGAATCGCATCGAGCCGGGCACAGCAATCGTTGGGCTAAATTTGTTTGGAAGATATCGCCGGCAAAAATGTACTCTCGTGCTTGAATGACGGCCTTTTGGTAACCCTCGCTGTCAAAGTTGCCCAGCCATCCGCCCCCTAGCCTTGTTTCGAATTGAGGTGCCGTCAGACCGTGGGCCATTGCATGGACGCTATGCAATGAGGCTTCTGTAGAGGATTTCTGCTCGTAAGTCTCCGAGGTGAGTCTTCGTAGAAAAGTCGCACATCGCAACTTAGCTCGCTC
>CAMBSL010000273.1 GCA_945870455.1 Pirellula staleyi DSM 6068
CCCAACTGAGAAAGCATGTCAAGTTCTTCCCGTATCGCAATATTGGTAGGATCCAAAGCGATTGCAAAATTAAGATATTCCAAATTCACTTGGACCTGTGAATCTTTTGTTACCAGCGTTGTCCGAAACTTGATTCGCATCGCGTCGGATAGCGCGCGGCGAAGCAATGGCGATTGAGGGCGCAACTTGAGACCCGATTGCATCAATCCGATTCCCATGTCGAGGCGATTGGTCAACACATAGCCTTGAGCAGCCAATAACAAGTTTTCGTCGGCTTTCTCTCCTGTCCATTTGTCTTTCACGCTATCGACAAGCAAGTCCGCTGCCGATTTGGCCTGACCATCCATTCCGTTTCGCGTATAAGTAGCGATCGAACTTAGCAAAAGTCTTGGTTCAAACTTAGCGGCCTTTCTTAAGACTTGTTCTGCTTCTGTAATCTGGTCGTCGCGTTGAAGGAGTTGAGCATAGACCACCAACAAGACGGGATTTACGTCGGTTCGCATTGTTGCGTACTTGAGATGATGTTTGAGCGTCTCTGAGTTGATCGATTCGCCACTCTGTGCTCGTTGTATCATATCGCCGGCTACCCACGCGTGGGCCGGTTCGTAGCCGCCAAATTTGGTGGGAGCCAAACTCTCCATGACGGGTCTTGCAGCGGAAACCTTGCCATAGCGAGACATTTGAAGAGCAACGTGAAATAACGCACGTTTGTTATTGTTCTCAAGTTGTAGAACACGTCGAAACAACATATCGACGAACTCTGCGTTGTCCTTAGGATTTGGCGGCAACACCGCGTTCGGCGGCAACTCCGCGTTCGGCGGCAACTCCGTGTTTGGCGGCAACTCCGTGTTTGGCGGCAACTCCATGTTCGGCGGCAACTCCGTGTTCGGCGGCAACACTGTGTTCGGCGGCTTTTCTGTCGCGAGCGTGATCGCTTCATCTGCTAGGTCCACGTACCACTTGACTTTTGATCTATTCGTCGAAAGCTTCCCAACAGCCACAACCGAACCCAAAACCAACAACACCAGTACAATGGGCAGCATGAGCAGTGTCGAATTCCACCTTCGTGTCGCGAACCATTGCGATTTAAGATCCAGCAAATCGCCCGCCAAGTCGACGAACGAAAAAGACGTCCAACTCACCAAACGCGAAACCGCGCTCGGTGCTCGTGTGTCTTCAATCTCATTTTCGGATGGCTTTTTACCGCTTAGGAACTTCATGGCACCTACTTTGAAATGCTCCTCGAAGCCAGGATTTGTTGGCGAATGCGATAAAACATCTCCACAAACAAAGCTTGGTATTGTTCGAACTGAGTTTGACTCAGCTCTCGGCCCGATTCGAAAAATAATCGGAATTGAAAGTGAGTACTGGGGACGATTTCACTGGATCTATCGCCGCGAAGCAACGAAACGATTGTAGCTCTTGGAAGCGGATCTTCATCCTGCAATGGCTCACCCAATTCGTTGAACAAAGCACTCCATTCATTTGCTGTCACTCCAAATCGATTCGTCATTCTCGTTGCTTCAATGGTCCAAGGAACATCGGTATTCATTTCGATGTCTCGTGACTCCTCGATTTTCCAACCCATGAATTGATAGACATTCAGCCATGAATTCCAAGGGTTAGGAAAATCGAGAGACGCCATCACTCGTGTGTCTCCCGCATCGAATTGCCAAGCATGTGAATATTGGCTGAGCGCACTTCCCTCGGGTCGAGTCTCAAATGCATAGTTTATTCTCTTAAGATTGCCCAGTTGTTCCGGAAACACATCCTCCGCAACAAGTGCCTCCGCCTGCCCTCGGCTCATCGCGATTAATTCGTTGTTCGGTTGCGGCCTAATAAACAAAACCCACATGGAGGCTAGACCAATTGCGCTGCAAAAAAGGCTAAAAACGGCGACAAGTCTTAAGTGGGTAGATGTCTTACTACTCCCAACGGTCACCGGGATATGAGAACTCGACGGCCACGTAACACACCAACGATATACTCTAAGTGCTATGCTTGAAACGCGCTCTACTTCGATTGGAGCGAAAAGGGCGACAATCGAAAAATCGAACGCAATCACACAAGCAACGTTCAAGCCGAATACGACGCAACTCAGAATCAATGCCGAGTAGCCAATAGTGAGATCCATCCAGTGCGCCTGGACAGCAATGGATATCAATAACAGTCGAACAAAATCGCCAAACATGGACCAAAAGAAGACCGAAAGAGATACAAGCAGAGCTACCAAAAAAGTGCGACGCCAATAGGTCAACCATGCAAATGCAAACGCAAGCAGCGCAAAACAACTTCCTGCATCTCGACATACCTCGTGCACCAAGAGTTGTTTTCCTTCAACTCGCAAGACGCTGTATTCAAGCACATTGGGGATGCTAACCGCTTCTAAAAATCCACTGCACACCCATGCCGCCGCAGCCTGCAACGAATGAATGATCAATGTACTAAGCCCGCGCGGCAAAGGGAACGTGACCGCAAACAACAAACAGATGGCAAACACGCGCGTCCATGCGGTCCCGCCGCAAGCCCCCAAAGCCCACCCGAAAACGACCACAATCAGGGCTAAGTGAACTCGGGACGGTGACAGGAAATACATACCCCAAACAGCGATTGCCATCCCACACATCAGCAACAAGGCCGAAAGAATGGAGCGCAAGCGGCTTGCTCGTCGATAATCACAAGTGAAACCAAGGTACGCAACTCCAACCGCTATGGATAACGGAAAGAATCGGAATGGCAGTTGCTTCCAAAGTTGCTGAGCGGTCAAAAACAAAACAGGTGCCATCGCAATGACGGGAAGAATTAAACCAAAGAAAGACAACATGATCTGTCGTTCAGCACGTAACGGCCTTTTTTCAGCCACTACGGAATCAAACCCTGTTTCACGCGACTCCACCCTAGCAACGCTCATCAAACTCACCCATCAACGCTAGACACTTTCCACCTAACTCCCCTAAGTCTAGTTTGAGGATGGCGAACTCAGATCTGGCAATTAAGGAGATTCACCTAAAATTCGCAGACCAAGTTCGCTTTATTCGGGATGCTTGCAATTCCAAGGATTTGATTGACTGATCGACGTTGGCCTGTTCCTGCTCGCTCAGTGTTGCAAGCCCGCCAAATCGTCTAGCGTAAAATAGTCTCGATAACATGGCTCCGTCCCATTGGAAAGATTCGTTGCATAGCTGAGCTGCCGTGTTCCCCAAGAATTCTTCGGGCGTTTCGTGACGTTTGCGTTCGTAGCCAAGTCGTTTCAATGCTCTGGCTGCTCGATCATAAAAATCAATTTTCGAAGTGGTCGCTTTTGAAGCGGGCCACGGCACCTTGAATCGCAGCATCCATGTTGGGAAAAACCAGAGCAATAAACGGTAGCACAAGGCAAACACAGTTCCCGCAATGATGATCGCCATTGCAACTCGCCATGAAAACCAACGATCAAGAGTGATAAAATCGCCAACGACAGGGTTGTTTCGTAATCGCTCCATTTCAGACTTAAGTACTTGCCAAATCCCGGTGTAAGAAACGCTGGATGACTCGCCAAACAAAGACAGGAGTGTGCTCTGTTTGGATTTGTCCATGTTCAAAACCATCTCGTCCCAAAGATCTTGCATCGCCCCAAGCGTCTGACCGGATGACGCTCGTAGCGTTCCACCTGCGTTGGAGCCTTCTCCAGGAGGCGTGGGATCCAATCTCAACCAACCTCCGCGTTTTACCCATTCTGGAAGGGACGGGAATCGCGATTTCAATTCATCGACGGTGAAATAGGCTTCCACCCAAACGTGTGCATGATTCTGTTGGACCAAAAAGTACTTCCCAACTTCGTTGTACTCACTTGGCCTAAAGCCGATCACAACGCGTGTCGGTATATCGAGCGAACGAAGCCAAAGTGCCAATGCCGACGCAAAATATTGGCAGTGCCCCTTGCGTTTATTGAGTAAAAAATCGACGACCGGATCAACCGTCCGATCGATCTGTCGCGTCAGCGAAAGACTATACGTGAAGTCGGGCCCGTTGGCCAAATACTCTTCCAGCAAAATCGCTTGCGTGAGCTTGTCACTCTCGATGGCTTGACCTGCCGACAGAACCGTGTCGCGAAGAGGTACGATCGGATCGAGCGACAGCGGAAAGTCCTTATATTCATCCAATGGAAAGGCGCGATTATCGGTCTCAGGTCCGTTGAGATTCGAACTCGCTAAGCAGTCTTGTATATCGGGCAAGATTGCAGACTCCAAACCATCGGTAAACGCGTAGGTTGCAAACGAATATCTTCTCTTTCGATCATCGTCCCGCGCCGCAAGGCTTGAATCGACGACACACCAGTTTCGGCGCACAGTGCGAAAATCGCTCATCGGCGACACGCGGGAAAGAGGTGCAATCGTCGGTACAAATGTTCCAAAACTGCTCTTCTCAACGACGCTAACCGTCACGGAATCTGCCGTCGCAGCCAACGACTCGTCGATGTCGGCGGGTAATGGTACTTTCTGCATCATCCGCGGGCTAGTTGCGGAATAGCTTTGACCGGATTGCCAAGTCCCTTTGGTTGGCCCATCGTTGTACCGATGGGAAACGGTAACACGAATATAGGGCGGTTGATTGGGGCGATAATTAATCTGTTTACGATTATCGAACATTGACATGCGAAACGCCGATGCATCGTTCTGCAACAAATCGCCAATGTGTCGCAATGAAATCTGGCTACTAAAACCAATTCGATTTTGTCCCCAAACGGAACCCTCATAAGAACTGGAATTCAGCCTCGGCAAAAAATAGAAGTACACAAGTGAGAATAGGAATACCGAAAAAGCGATCGGTAGTACACTGGTGAGCCATCGCGAAGGTGCGAAAGGGGGCGATTTGGCGTTCAATGTATTCGGTAGCGGTGCATAAAGGGCAACTCCAGAACTTCGTTTCGAGACAAATTTCTCTTTGCCAATCCAGTGTAGGATTCTCGCCCACACACTTGTCGATTCGGAGATCGATTCATGGTGCCGGAGCTGCGATGTGTATTCAGCCAAGGCCATCATCGAAGCGCAACCGATGGCGAGAACCGGTAGCATCAAGATACCATACAGCACATTGTCGTTGACTAACGCTGCGACCACCAACTCCAAAAGCAAAAAGACTCCCCATTGCTCATAAACTTGATTCGATTTCTTTTGAAACATTAAGGGCAACTGGACGTAAATGAGCAAGTTCCCAACCGCTAGAATTTCACTTGACGGCGAATCGCTCAGGAAGCCAACGATAGCCACCCCAGCCCCGAAGATCATGGCGATGAATACAAGCCATTTCGGGAACGCAATCCAACGCAGGTGGTCGGTGTAGACAATCGAAACAATACTGCAAAAGCCAACCAAAAGCGGTAAATTCCAGGAGCCTTGGCCCAGTCCGATCATGCCTGCAGCAATGGTTGCAAACACCGCAAAGTAGATCGTAACTCGTGTGGAGCTTGGCTGCTGACTCATGATTTCGTGCCGTTCAATTCCAATCCCAATAGCTTTATCTTGATCGTTACGATCAGCCAAAGCATCGCTCCTAGAGCCAACAGCAGGCAAACGAGAATCGGCAGGATCATGAGCGGCGGAAGAAACAGCGCCGAAGCCCATTGCCACAAATTAACCCAGTCCAGCATCGCATACAATGTGGCTGCACACAAGTAAGGCCCAAATGGAGTTGCATTGTCTCGTGTAATTACCCAAACAATCAACACAAAGATCAACCCAAAAAACGGCGCCAGAAAGAACGCGATCCAGACGATCTGCCAGCCAAAGAACGAGCCAATCATCGCCATCAACGTTACGTCACCGAACCCCAACGCCTCTTGCCCCATCGCCCACCGCGCCACCAAACGAAAACCCCAAACAAGCAATCCTCCCAATCCAATTCCAAAAAGCGATGAAAGCAACGCTTCCCATCGCAACGCACCGATCGTCCAATACGCTCCAACCAAACAAACAAGTCCTACGCACCATATTGTTAGCAGCAACCTTGAACTAGGACTTCGTTTGAGAGCTTCCGCAAAATAAACAAATGCCTTTTTTAAGCCTCGACGCATAATCCAGCGACGATCGGCCATCCCAAAACACCACCCGCTCCAAAACAAGATTCCAAGCCAAAGTCCCAAATCGCCAGGCGCTCCAACACTCCATGTCCCATCCCACCTATACGGCGAATTAGCTTGGACAGATACAGGCGTCCCGACCAACGCCGGAAAAATAGGCTCGCTCATTTCCAACAATCGCCAATCCGGAAATACAACCGCCCCAACCAAACCCAGTATCGTACCTGGTACCGTAATCCAATCTGGAATCGTTCGCTCGTCGAAGTCGATAAACGTTGCCACGGTCATCAACGCAATAAGAAATCCATACGCCATAAATTGATGGAATAGCGTTTGCGAAGGCATCCACGCAGGCGAAACGTTTCCTGCCATTATGTAGCGATACAGCAACAACAAAAAAATTGGAGTCGCAATCTCAATCAAGAAAGGGCGTAACCAAAAGATCGGACCGAGGAATTGCGCCTCATGCGTTCGAAACAACCATCCAACGATAGGCAGTCTGGCTGTCCACGTTCTTTCCGCCAACCCTAGCGGACATGCATTCCATGGACTGAAGGGTCTTGGGAAATATGCAAACGAATAGATGGAGTAGTTGATCAATGGGCCTAAGACCAACCCAAAAAGAAATAGCCCAATTTCAAAAGCGCCCATCTTTTATCCAGTCGCAATCAAGTGCTTGTGCGATACCAATGAACGATCTTCATCGCGACGCTTTCCATCGAAAGCTCGTCCGTGGACACACACATGTCAGCCACTTCCTCATACAAAACCAATCGCTCGGCAAGAATGGAACGAATCTCCTCAAGGTCTCCAAGTTTACTAAGTTTTGGGCGACGCGTTTGCGTGTTCACATCTTTCGAGATTCGGTCGCAGATATTTTCTGGGGATGCCTGCAACCAAACGGTGCGGCCCAGTTGCTTTATGCATTCGCGGTTCTCTTGGCGAAGAATGGAACCGCCACCCAGAGACACAACTACAGGCTCGGTGAGCGAACGCAGTTGAGAAAGTTGTTGGCTCTCGAGATCGCGAAAAGCAGCTTCACCCGATCGAGCAAATATTTCAGCAATCGTGTTGCCGCTCTGAAGCTCGATTTCGACATCGGTGTCTATAAACGCGTGAGAGAGTTGACTTGCAACCAGCTTTCCAATCGTAGATTTGCCAGAACCACGATAACCTGTCAGAAAGAGGTGCTTTTGAACCATCCGCGAGAGAGCTCGCTAGCTTTGAATGGTTTCGATTTTGACGCGGGTGTATTTTTGGCGGTGGCCTGTTCGCACTTCGTAGTTCTTGCGTCGGCGAAACTTCTGGATGTAAATTTTTTCGCCTTGCTCCAAACCGATCACCGAAGCGCTTACTTTGGCTCCGGAAACCGTTGGCTGACCAAGCTTCAGGC
>CAMBSL010000274.1 GCA_945870455.1 Pirellula staleyi DSM 6068
TTCCAATAACGTGCATCGCAACGTTCCCAGTGTGGCGTTTTCGGTACGACGAACCGTAACTGGGCCAAGCAACCGATCGCGTTCTCCCTTTTCAATCAACTTGCGAAGCAATTTTTCGATCCCGATTTCCGTAATGGGATAGCGGTTGCCAAGCATGGCCAAACTACTTTGAGGCGACAACTCGACGGTGACCAATCCCAGCAAGCCAGCCTCGTGCGCGGTGAGCTTGTTATTGTTCTTATTTTGAATCCAAATAATCTCCCGTCCTGCTTGTGATTTAGGTTCGATGCCTTTCAAGTAAACGGATACAGTGCGTTCTGCTACAGTGCGTTCTGCTACGGTGCGTTCTGCGGTAGGATCCTCAGATCCATACCGAAGCTTCATTTCCATTTTGGATGCTGGCAGAAGCTTGCCGGCAACGCGTTCGCGTTTAATCAGGTTCGCAGTAAAGTCCCGATGTTCACTGCAATGATGGGCTAGGGCACGGCGAGCAAACTCGAGTAACGGATCGATCGCATGTGGATTTGAGTTTGACGATTCCACTTCTGCTTTCGGGGAAACTAGGTCTTTGGATGTGACCGGTCGCAACGTTTCATCGGCCCAACGATTCCAGATCATCCGCCAACCAACCCCGAACACGCCTACCAAGATACAACCGCCCAGGGTCAATCGTGTAAGCCAAACTCGGTACCCTTGTCGAGCCACGGTTGCACCTCTTGTTGTGAAATAGTTCTAGCAAGCTCGAATCCGCGACTTGTGAGTGAAAAATCGCGATGAATGTGGTGCATCACGAGCCCATGCGTGCACAAAAGCCGGAATCCTTCCAGAAATCGAACCGTTACTTCCGGATCATTTGCGTCGCGAAAAGCTACCGTTTGGACTTCATCGAGCTCAACATACACCGCTAGCATTCGCGACGGAGCCTCGAAAGCTGCGTTCACCGCCTTGATTTCGATGACACCTCGATTGCGTGCGGCAACCAGGATCGCTTTTGATTCGGGCAGAAGATGATCAATAGATGCTGCCCCTGTGGCGTCCAAATTAACCATAGCGTCGCTACTTAGTTGTGCTAACGCAACCAAAACAGGGGCGCCCGCTCCGAGCGCGTCCCAACTGCCACTAAGATAGTTGTCCAGAGGCTGCAGTTTTGCAACGCTTCGAATGGGTTTAGAAAAGTCTGGGTCCATGGTCACGCCAAGGGGTTGCTGTAGGAATTACGGATTGTCGCGGGTGTCGAATAGACCCATAATCCTATGTATTCTCGGTTGATAAGACAGAGCTCATTGTTTTTTGTCGTCACAAACGACCCGAATTGTACCTTTCCAGAGAGTTTTCACATGGCCTTAGTTCCGCTTCGCAAAGTACTCGATCACGCGGCAGAAAACGGCTACGGCGTAGCCGCCTTCAATGTCAATAACATGGAGCAAATCCAGTCGATCATGGAAGCGGCCCAAGAAACCGACTCGCCCGCCATTATTCAAGCATCCAGAGGCGCTCGCACCTATTCCCAAGATGCGTTTTTGCGACATCTGATGTTGGCCGCGGTCGAACTCTATCCCAAGATCCCAATCGTGATGCACCAAGATCACGGTAACTCTCCCAAAACCTGCATATCGGCCATCGAAAACGGCTTCACCTCCGTCATGATGGATGGCTCATTGCAAGAGGATGGCAAAACACCTGCTTCCTATGAGTACAACGTGGCTGTGACCAAGGAAGTTGTCAAACTTGCGCATGCACGCAATGTCTCGGTGGAGGGCGAGCTTGGCTGCTTGGGCTCGCTTGAATCCGGCAGTGGCGAAGCCGAGGATGGACACGGTGCCGAAGGCGTCTTGAGCCACGATCAATTGCTAACCGATCCCGAAGAAGCCGCACGATTCGTCGCCGAAACCAACGTCGATGCGCTGGCGGTTGCCATCGGAACCAGTCATGGTGCGTATAAATTCACACGCAAGCCGGACGGAGAAGTTTTGGCCATGTCCCGCATCGAAGCGATCCATAAACTACTGCCGAACACCCACTTGGTCATGCACGGTAGCAGCAGCGTTCCACAAGAGCTTCAAGACATGATTAACAAGTTTGGTGGTAAGATGAAGCAGACATGGGGCGTTCCGGTCGAAGAGATACAACGCGGGATCAAGAGCGGTGTTCGCAAGATCAATGTCGACACGGATTGCCGAATGGCGATCACCGGTGCGATTCGCAAAGTATTAGCCGAACATCCCGATAAATTCGATCCTCGCGATTATTTGAAGCCTGCTCGCGCTGCTATGAAGCAAGTCTGCATGGACCGAATGATCTCCTTTGGACAAGCTGGCAACGCCAGCAAGATCAAGTAGTTGGTAGTGGATCTTGTGTAAGTTCCTGGGCTCGCGTGCCACCCCTGCTTTTCCAACCCTCTCGGAGCTTCGAACTATGCGTCAGCTTTTACTCTCCCTCTCCTTGATTTTTCTGTCGGGTTTTGCGACCCCCGACCAAACGTCCGCCCAAGATTTCCCGGGTGCTGGGAAAGTCTCCAAGGTTCACGGCGGGTTCAAGTTTACCGAGGGCCCAGCCTTTGATGGCAAGCACTTGTACTTCACCGACATCCCCAACAACCGAATCCTGCGAACAGACCTCAAGGGAACACTCGAGACCTTCTTGGAGAATTCGGGAAACTGCAACGGCCTCATGTTCGATGGCAAAAACAGCCTCATTGCCTGCAGGATGGGCCGCCTCGAGAATCCGGTCGCAGATGCTGAGTTGATTGCGATCGACGTAACGACAAAACAAGTCAAGTCGCTTTCGTCCAAGTACGACGGCAAGCGTTATAACGCATGCAACGATCTGGTCATCGACAAGTCCGGCGGTATCTACTTTACGGACCCTCGCTACGGAGCCCCCGAACCTTGGCCGCAAGTCAAAGAAGCTTTTTACTATCGATCCAGCAAAGGCGAAGTGACCAAACTGGGCGACGACATTTCGGCACCCAATGGAATCATTCTGTCGCCAGATGAATCCACGCTTTATGTTGTCCCATCCCTGCAAAAGCAAGTTTATGCGTTTGGTGTTGAGTCTCCCGGAATCTTGACCGACAAACGCGTTCTTTTCGAAATTAAGCAACCGACCGACAAGGAAAACTCAGGGGGCGACGGCTTATCCGTCGACGTTCAAGGCAACTTGTACATTACGACCGACCTGGGTGTCCAAGTGGTATCGAAAGACGGAAAATTGCTCGGGATTATTGCGTTTCCAGAGCAGCCAGCCAATTGTTCGTTTGGTGGCCCTGATATGAAGACCTTGTTCGCAACCTGCCGAACCGGACTCTATTCTGTCGAAATGCCGATACCTGGTCACAAATTCTCAGGGAAAGTTGAGTAATCGGCTAGACGGCTCAAAAAGTTCGTTCATTGCAACCACGCACAATGCACATTGACGGAGCTGTTAACCTAGCCGAGAATTTAGCAGTTTGTAGAGCTTCGAGTCCAATTTCACCTATCGCACACTAGTAGTTTTCCTATGAGCATACTTCATTTTCAGGATCCTGCGGTTTGGGCCGCGATCGAATCGGAAGCACTTCGACAACAAGAAGGGCTTGAGATGATCGCAAGCGAAAACTACACCAGCCCAGCCGTGATGCAAGCGGTCGGTAGCATCCTCACCAACAAGTATGCCGAAGGTTATCCGGGAAAGCGATATTACGGTGGCTGCGAATTTGTCGATGTGGTAGAAGACTTAGCGATCGAGCGTGCTAAGCAATTGTTCGGTGCCGAACACGCCAACGTGCAGCCTCATTCAGGTTCCCAGGCCAACATGGCAGTCTATCTGTCCGCTTTGCTGCCGGGCGATTCGGTTCTCGGATTGGACCTAGCGCAAGGGGGTCACCTGACACACGGAATGCCACTCAACATCAGTGGCAAGCTGTACAAATTTCATTCCTACGGAGTCGATCCAGTCCACCATCGGATCGATTTCGATCAAGTCGCTAGGTTAGCCAAAGAGCACAAGCCTAAGTTGATTGTCGCGGGTGCGAGTGCCTATCCCCGAGAGATCTTTCATGATCGTTTTGCAGAGATTGCAAACGATGTGGGAGCAAAGCTCATGGTCGACATGGCTCATTATGCGGGGTTGGTTGCGGCTGGCGTCCATAACTCTCCCATCCCATATGCGGACTACGTCACAACCACAACCCACAAAACACTGCGTGGACCACGCGGCGGTTTGATCATGTGCCGAAGCCAATACGCAAAAGCCATCAACAGCGCGGTGTTCCCAGGAACGCAAGGTGGACCGTTGATGCACGTTGTCGCTGGCAAAGCGGTCTGCTTTGCCGAAGCTTTGTCGCCAAGCTTCCGAGAGTACGGAAAGCAGACCATCGAAAACTCCCAAGCTTTGGCGGAGTCTCTCATCGGACAAGGCTTGCGATTGATCAGCGGTGGCACCGACAATCACTTGGTACTGGTTGACGTCACGAGTTTTGGCATCGGCGGAAAAGTCGCTGAGAAAGCCCTTGATCACTGTGGCATCACCGTCAACATGAACATGATTCCATTCGACACTCGCAAACCAATGGATCCGAGCGGCATCCGCATCGGCGCGCCCGCTTTGACGACTCGCGGAATGGGTGTCGATGAGTTCAAGACCATTGGTGTTTGGATTGCTCTGGCCCTCAAGTCACATGATGACGAAGCCATACTCGAGCAAATTCGCTCGGAAGTGAAACAAATGACCACCCAGTTTCCTGTCCCTGCAGCCGGTCTGGCAATCGCTGTTTAACTCTTGCAAGCCAGCCAAACCATGACCACATCTCGAATCTTGATCGCCGACGACAATGCGCAAAACCGCGAACTGTTAGAAGCCTTGCTCGCAAAAATTGATTGCGACACGGAATTCGCCATCGATGGCCAAGACACGTTAAACAAAGTCGAGTCCTTCAAGCCGGATTTGATTTTGCTCGATGTCATGATGCCTAAACTGAACGGGTTCGAAGTTTGCCGAAAACTCAAAGGCAATCCGATAACCTCGCGAATCATGATCTTGATGGTGACCGCCTTGAGCGAACTTGGAGACATCGAGAGGGCCGTCGCAGCCGGTACGGATGACTTCTTGTCCAAACCGGTCAATTCGCTTGAGCTTCAAAAGCGAGTCACGAACATGCTGAAGTTCAAGGGCACAGAAGACGAAAATGAAAGATTGCGTGCCTATATCCGTGAAATGGAAGAACCCAGGTAGCGCGGTAGCGCGTTAGGGTCAGGACACGTGGCATTTGCAAAATTGACGGCATTTGAGTTGAATTTGCTCGCACGCATTCAGCGACAGGTTCCGGTTGAACATACGGTGACGACGATTGCGGGCTGTGATTACCCTTGGACAAAGGTGATCGATCCGGATTCGCTTTTGCTCAAAGCTCTATCGAAAAGTACCGAGGGCAGCGTTGAGCTGGATCCTTTCTGGGCCGCATCATGGCGTGCCGCCAAGGGACTTGATCAATTCTTGGGAACGCTTCCGACACTGCAAGGCATGAGGGTTCTTGAACTTGGGGGCGGGAGCGGGCGGGCCGGGATTTCGGCTGGTTTGCGAGGGGCTGACGTCTTAATCACGGACGCTGTTCCAACTGCGTTGTTGGTCTGCAAATTCAACGCGAGGCAAGTCGCAGATAAAGTTCAGGTTCGTTTGCTCGACTGGCGCGATCGCAACTCCCGTTTAAAACGATACCCCATCATCCTCGGTTCCGACATCGTGTACGATCCGAAGTTGTTTCCTATCTTGGAGCCGTGTTTGCGACGTCACCTCGCCCCTGGCGGAATCGTGTATCTCAGCGAGCCACAGCGACACACAGGAGATCGCTTCGAAACCTGGATCAAGGCGGCTGGCTGGGACTGTAGTTCGACCTACATGGACCTGGGAGACGATGAACGGCATATCCGAATTTTCAGATGCAGATTGCCAACTTCCTAGGCCCAGACCTCACGTAGGTCAACGATTGTGTCTGGGATGGTGATTGCACTGATGCACTCCATTCGTCTCTTCACATCCCGACAAAACGCTTCTTTGCCAAAACGCACGGCCGCATCATAGTCCTGGCTTTGCGAACTGTTCATTGGTTGGATGGAATCGCAGCCTGGCGGCTATTCGCCTCGCTTGCCGCTTCTCGCAGCAGTTCTATGGCAGTTTGAACCAACAACTCTCCCGACCCGGGCATTGTAGTGGAGTTAGTGACTTCATAGCTGCCTCCGGCACAGGCAGCGCGAGTCGGGACATAGATGGTTTCCACGCAGTTCGAGAGTTCGATGACCAAGGTCGTTCGAAACGGTGAGGCCTGTTTGATCGCCAGCCCAAGTTCCACAAATGCCTCGCCCGGAAGCGCCACGATCGCAACGTCGGTCCCGAGTGTTATCACCGTCATATCGACCGGCAACTTATCGCCGATCCCTGCCAGTGACCGGCTCAAGCCCCAAGTGATGTGGTCAGCCGTTTTCGCGTAAGGCTTGTTATTTCGAATCTGGTCGATGATCAGCGTCTTGTAAGCCACGACATGCTCAAGGAACTCGACCGGTTCCTTGCGCTTCGCTTTGTTCAGGATTTCAATCGACTGTGCGACATCCTCTTTTGTGGCGTCCTGAAGCGGCAATTGCAGAACACGCGACTTTACGAGCAGCTTGTGTTGTCTGAGCGGCTGCAGCGAAGGGAGATCAAGGACGATCGAGTCACCGATCGAATTGCCTATGACACTTGCCGTATTTCTATCGGAGGTGCGTGGATTGACGTGATTGATGTCTCCACAGCAACCATTGCCGAAGATGGAAACCACCTGCGAGCCCATCGCCTGCCTCAACGTGCGTTCAATGAAGAAGGGGTAGTCCGCACTCCACTTCATACCACCGACCGTATCCAGGTGAAGCGCGAAGTTACTTAGAATTCCGAGCGGATTTTTTTCCTCGTCGCGAATCATTACGAGACCAATCTGTGGATCGATCGGACCAGCAGTGCGAACAAAATCCGGATGGCTGGCTGCCATCCAAGTCTTGACACTGCCATCGCGGGTGACTGCACGACGGTTAAATGAAACTGGATCTCGCTGAGTCCCGGCTCCCACTTCGATGATCGCGGGCTTGGCATTTGCATCGGCCTGACAAATTGCATCCACGGGACCGCCAATCAACTTGTCTATGTATTTCGCTCGCATGTCGTTCTGCGGGACGTTGCCGAGTTTCAGAAACAGTTCCTTCATATAGTCTGGAGCCGTATGCGAGTGCGTCGCCGAGATCGCAATGTTGCTTTCAGGAATACCAGTCTTCCGTGAGGCTCGACGGCGAACCTCATTCTTCAAGTCGGTCGAGATTCCGATCAAGTCGCACACCACGAGAGCTCCAGCTGTATACTCATCCCGAAATACAATCGCCTTGGCTTTTAGCGAATC
>CAMBSL010000275.1 GCA_945870455.1 Pirellula staleyi DSM 6068
CAATGGCAATACAGATTTTAGCGCTTCGCCCGTATAGGACCGCAGCTTGGGTGAACCCGCACCTTGTTCGGCAACTTGCATGTTGTCGGAACGCTTTTTGGTGGCCCGCTTTTTTGTGGGTGGCTTATAGATTGCTTCGTTGGCATAACGCACGAGCGACTCAGGTGTTCCCGCAAAGACAACTTGGCCACCATCCTTGCCCGCTTCTGGTCCCATGTCGATGATCCAATCGGCGCACTTGATCACATCGAGGTTGTGCTCGATCACCACGACCGTGTTGCCGCTTGCTACCAACGCATTGAGCACCATCATCAATTTGCGAATGTCTTCGAAATGCAATCCCGTCGTTGGCTCATCTAGCAAGTAGAGAGTATTGCCGGTCGCCGGGCGACATAATTCCGCGGCCAACTTCACTCGCTGCGCCTCACCTCCGCTCAACGTTGGAGCACTTTGCCCGAGCGCTAGATAATCCAATCCGACTTCGCAAAGTGTTTTCAGCATTCCGTGAATCTTGGGTAACTCACTGGTCAAATCGCGAGCCTCACCAATCGACATCGTGAGGAAATCACTGATCGATTTGCCTCGGTACTTTACAGCTAAGACTTCTTCGGAATAGCGACTCCCGCGACATGCATCGCACTCGATCCAAACGTCGGGTAGAAAGTGCATTTGGATGCGGATTTGTCCGTTTCCCTCGCACTTTTCGCAGCGACCACCAGCAATGTTGAAACTGAAGTGCCCCGCGTGCAGCCCTCGTAGTTTTGCGTCTGGCAGTTTCGCAAACAATTGCCGTACGTGTTCAAATACCCCTGTGTAGGTTGCGGGATTGCTCGACGGCGAATTGCCCAACGGCGACTGATCCACGCGCAGCACTTTGTTCACGTTATTGACCCCATCGATCCGATCGTGGGGCCCCGGTTGGAGATCCGCGCGATGCAACGCTCTGGCCAACGCGGGATAGAGAATGCTGTTGATAAGGCTGCTCTTGCCGCTGCCACTCGGCCCCGTGACCGCAGTGAAACACCCAAGCGGAATGCTGACGCTGATGTTCCGAAGGGTGTTGGCTCTAGCTCCTTGAATGGTCAACCAACCTTTAGCGACATCGACCAAGGAAGTCCAATCACCACACGAAGACGGCTCGACCGCCGGAATTTCGATACGACGTCGACTTGGCAAATCGATTCCTTTCGAGCCATCGATAAACGGACCTGTGACGGATGCTGTCTGTTTCACGATCTGCTTGGGCGTCCCTTGAGCAACCACGGTTCCACCCAAGGGACCAGACCCAGGCCCAAAATCGCACAACTGATCGCTGCTAGCAATCACGTCTCGGTCATGTTCGACCACCAACAATGTATTGCCAAGATCTCGCAAGCGATGCATGGCTCCAATCAACCGCTGGTTGTCGCGCGGATGCAGTCCAATCGTTGGCTCATCGAGAACATACAAAACGCCGCACAAACCGCTGCCAAGTTGACTTGCTAGTCGGATGCGTTGTGCCTCGCCACCGGACAAAGTGTTGGCGGCCCGATCGAGTGTTAAGTACTCAAGACCGACGTCTTCCAAAAACTGCAGTCGTTGCGTTATCTCACGATGCAACTCCCCCGCGATTTTCTTTTCCCGTTTCTCGAGTGTCCAAGTCTTGGTCGTTGCTAGTAACTCGCCGATCGGCATGCTTGCGATGTCGGCAATCGTCAACGACCGAAATCGAGAATGAGCTGCTTCAGGCCTTACCCGAGCTCCTCCGCAAGCCGTGCACGGCACCTCTGCCAAAAACCGCGACAACCGCATCCGTAATCCCATATTCGAATTGGACGCAAGCTCTAACGCAGGGAACACACCTCGATAATGAAAGACCATCACGATCGATGGGTCCTTCGTTTGCAAACCAGACGCGTTGGATGGGATATCCGATTTGTAGACAGATATCTCGCGGTCAGGCAGTCCATGGAACAGAATCGAACGTTGCCCGATCGGTAACTCGGAAACAGGTCGATGGATCGGGATACCCGACTCGCGACAGAATGCTCGCAACATTCCCATGGCTAACGGATTGGCTAAATCCGGCCACAGCAGCAATGCTCCATGCTCCAGCGAAAGATGGTCATCCACCGAAGCGGCTGGGTCGGTTCCGGTTTGTGTTCCCAATCCATTGCAGCTTGGGCACCAACCAACCGCTGTGTTGAATGAGAAACTATGGGGTGTCAGCGGTTGAAAGGAAAGCCCGCAGGGTGCACAAGCCAATTGCAAGGAAAACGTCTGGACGTCCCAATGCACTTCCGCTCGGTCGTCATCAACAATGGCCAACTGGATGACACCGCTCCCCATCGTCAAGGCTGTGGATACGCTATCACTCAACCGCGAGCGGTCTTTTCCGTTCAAGTGAATTCGATCGACAACCAACTGCAACTCGGTTCGACTCTTCTTTTGCAACGAAGGTGCAGCGTCGATATCGTGTGTACGACCATTGATTCGGACGCGGACAAAGCCTTGTTGCTTTAGCTCCGTAAAAAACTGCTCCGGTGTTTGGTTGGCATGCGGAACGATAGGAGCTAACAACAGCGCGCGTTGACTGGCGTTCCCTTTTTCCCCAGTACCCAATTCCAGCAGACGATCAATGATTTGATCGCTGGTCTGGGTGCTAACCGGTTCGTTGCAGCGAATGCAATGCATCTGCCCCAACCGAGCGAACAGCACGCGGAAATAGTCGTAGATCTCCGTCACGGTACCCACCGTGCTGCGTGGCGTATGCGAGAGATTGCGTTGCTCGATCGCGACCGATGGACTCAAACCCTCAACGCGTTCAACAATCGGCTTTGGCATCTGACCGACAAACTGCCGCACATACGGACTCAAGCTTTCAACGAAGCGTCGCTGTCCCTCAGCATAAATGGTGTCCATCGCCATCGACGTCTTACCGCTGCCGCTCTGTCCGCAAAAGACAGTCATCTGATTGCGGGCAACCGTCAAATCGATTTTCTTAAGATTGTGCTGTTGTGCCCCGATGACCTGCACGTCTTGCAACGCCAAACTTGGGCCAAGGCGTTTGTTGGTCTTCTTTGCGTCGGTCTTGGATTTGGAAGTTGATTTGGCGTCGGCTTTTCCATGGCTTTCGAAGTATTTTTTGAGGGCAACTCCGGTATGCGATTTCTTTTGCTTGGCGATGAATTCCGGAGTTCCTTCGCACAGAACCTTGCCGCCACCAGCCCCACCCTCAGGTCCCAAATCGATCACCCAATCGGCGGCCTGAATAAGGTCGAGATTGTGCTCGATGACGATGACCGTGTTTCCCCGATCGACTAAACTCTGCAAGACTTTGAGCAGCAAGTCGATGTCATAGAAATGCAATCCGGTGGTCGGTTCGTCCAAAACGTAGAGCGTGCGCCCGGTAGCCCGCCGGCTCAGCTCCTTGGAAAGCTTGATCCGCTGTGCTTCACCGCCGGATAGCGTAGGCGAGGGTTGACCGAGTTTCAAATAATCGAGCCCGACATCATGCAGTGTTTGAAGTTTTTCGTAAATCTTTGGGAACGCAGCAAAATGTTCGAGGGCTTGCTGAACATCCAAGTCCAAACAGTCGGCGATCGACTTACCCTTGAACTCAACCTGCAGAGTTGGGCGTCCATATCGTTTGCCTTCGCAGACTGGGCAAGGGACCCACATGTCTGCTAGAAACTCCATGTCGAGTCGATTTGCACCGTGACCATCGCAGGCTGAACATCGGCCCTGTTCTGTATTGAAACTGAACGTACCAGGTGAAAATCCACGGCGTTTGGATTCCGGAAGTTCGGCAAACAAGTCCCGGATTTCATCGAATACTTTGACGTAAGTGGCTGGATTGCTGCGAGGTGTGCGACCGATCGGGCTTTGATCGATGTCGATAATCTTGTCGAGGTGCTCTAACCCTTCGATCGATTTGTGCTGGCCGGGCGTATCCTCGGCTCTTTGGAGTGCATTTCGCAGCGCAGGCGAAAGCACATCCGAGATGAGCGAACTCTTGCCACTACCGCTCACACCTGTTACGGCGACAAAGCAGCCGAGTGGAATCTCAACGTCAATATTTTTAAGATTGTTATGCTGGGCTCCGCGAACGATCAGCTTCTTGCCATTACCGTCACGTCGTTTTTCGGGGCGATGAATTTGACGCGTGCGATTGAGGAAACCACCGGTGAGACTCTTTGGGTTGGCAGCAACCTCCTCGAGTGTTCCGGCGGTCAGCAACTCGCCGCCACGGACGCCGGGCCCAGGGCCGAAATCCACAATCGTATCGGCCGCTCGCATCGTATCTTCATCGTGTTCGACTACGATGAGGGTGTTGCCAAGATCCCGCAGTCGTTCCAGCGAGGCCAGCAATTGCGAGTTATCTCGTGGATGCAAACCGATTGAGGGTTCGTCGAGAACATACAAGACGCCAACCAAGCCAGCACCGATTTGACTCGCCAACCGAATGCGTTGCGACTCGCCGCCCGACAAGGTGGGTGCTGTCCGTTCAAGCGAGAGATAAGAGAGTCCAACGTCGAGCAAGAACTTCAGTCGTGCGCGGACCTCTTTGATGGCTTCGCCTCCGATGGTGATTTGCAGCTTGGTCAAATCCAAATTGCTAAAGAAGTCAGCGCAGCGGTCCAGCGAGAGTCGGGAGCAGTCGCCGATCGCAAGCCACGGATTGGATTGAAAGGCCGTCGATAGGGTTTTCAGCCGGATAGAGCGGGCCTGAGCGTTCAATCTCGTCCCTTGACATTCACTGCATTGTCCCGTCTCCATGTACTTTTCGTACTGCTTGGTCATCAGCGGATTTTTGGTGGCCCGGTACATCGCGAGCAGATCAGGCACAATGCCTGAGAAGGCTTCTCCGTGCAAAGCCCGCCCCTTGGCTTGGACCTTGAGTCCTTGATATCCATACAATAGCCAATTGCGATGCTCCTGGGGCAGTTTCTTCCATTGGGTTGAGAGCAAACTGTTTCGTTCCAGTTGCTTCAAATGTTCGATGTAGTTGGCGAAGTAAGTCAACGAGCGTCGAAACCATTTGGTCATCTCCGACGACTTGCCTACCAGATGAATGGCACCGTTCTTGACGGACTTGCTCTCATCGGTAACCAGCATCTCTTCGGTGAACGTAAACGTTTCACCAAGTCCTTCGCAACTTTTGCATGCTCCCTGGGGCGAATTGAAACTGAGCAATTGCGGCGTCGGTGGCGGATACGAGATACCGCATTTGGCACATGCGTAACTGGACGAGAAGACGATGTCTTCCGAAGGGTCGCTTCGGTCCAGCGATTGGTTCGCTAAGTCTCCGTTCTCGACAGCGGCGGTGGCACTCGCACTTTTCTTCTTTCGGCTAGCCTTTTTAAGGGGAGTTTCACCGAGGTTGGTTTTACCGAGGGGCGTTTCAGCCGGTCTTGCAGACGCATCGGGCTTCAAGCGTGAAAGCAGCATAGTCCCTTCGCCAAACTTCATGGCGTTATCGACCGCTTCGGCTATGCGTTGTCGGCTTGTTTGATCGATCGCGATTCGGTCGACAACCAACTCGATGCTGTGTTTGATTTGACGTTCGAGTGTGGGTGGATGGCTGAGCAAGCAGACTTGGCCATCGACGCGAGCGCGATTGAACCCGTGTCGGCGGAGGTCATCAAATAGCTCGCGATGCTCCCCTTTTTGCCCCCGAATGATTGGGGCTAAAAACATGTAGGGCGAGGTTGAATCCATGTTCTGGATCCGCTCGATCATCTGGTCCCGAGTCTGCGATGCGATTTCCGAGTTGCATGTTGGGCAGAAGCCTGTTCCAACGCGAGCGAACAGAACTCGTAGAAAATCGTGCAACTCGGTGATAGTACCGACCGTGGAACGGGGGTTGTTTCCGGTTGACTTTTGGCTGATCGAGATCGAAGGACTCAAGCCGGACAGAAAGTCGACATCCGGTTTGGGCAACTGACCTACGAATTGGCGAGCGTAGGTCGAAAGGCTTTCAAGGTAGCGACGTTGGCCTTCGGCATACAGCGTGTCGAACGCCAACGAGCTTTTCCCACTCCCCGAAACACCCGTGAAGCAGATAAGTTGATTGCGTGGTAGAGAGAGATCGACGCTTTTGAGGTTGTGTTCGCGGGCGCCGCGAACAACGATCGGTTGATCCTGCGCTGCCACTGATTAGTGAACTCCAACTCCAGCGAGATAGCGTTCGGCATCCAGGGCGGCCATGCAACCTGTGCCGGCGGATGTGATCGCTTGCCGATAGTAATCGTCGGCCACGTCGCCAGCAGCAAAGACTCCTTCGACGCTTGTGATGGTTCGATAGGGTTGCGTCCAGCGAATGTAACCGTTGGCATGCTTCTCGACTTGACCGCTTAGAAAATTGGTATTTGGAGTATGCCCGATTGCCAGGAACATACCTGCCGCTTCGAGTACGGTCGTTGTTCCCGTATCGACATTCTTAACTCGAACGCCGGTGACTCCGACTCGCATGTCGTTCGCATCGCCGAGAACTTCATCGACCACTGAGAATTTCACGAGTTCGATTTTTGGATTATCCAAAGCTCGTTGCTGCATGATTTTGGACGCCCTCATCTCACCGCGTCGCAAGATCATATGGACTTTCGATGCATACTTGGTTAAGTAGCTGGCCTCCTCAACTGCAGAGTCACCGCCGCCAACCACAACAAGCGGCTTGTTTCGAAAGCGAGGTAGAGCACCGTCGCAGACAGCACAGGCACTGACCCCTTTGTTTCGGAATACTTCTTCGCTAGGCAAGCCTAAATAGTTCGCGCTTGCACCCGTTGCAATAATAATCGTGTGGGCTTGGAATGAACCACTCTCGCTGGTATTGAGTTGAAATGGCTTTCCGGATAGATCGACACTGACGATATCATCTGTGATAACGCGAGTGCCGAAGTTGGTCGCTTGCTGTCGCATCAATTCCATCAGCTCTGGGCCGGTGACGGCATGTGGATGTTCTTCGATCGGGGGCAGCATGTAATGTCGGTCCGAGTCGATGGCCGATTCGAGGAAGACCTTGATTTTTCCGGTCGGAAAGCCAGCATAGTTTTCGACTTCCGTGGTTTGAGCGAGTTGACCCATTGGGTAGCGGCCCATCACCCGGTTTTCTTCCGTCATTGCTCCTTCGAAAAGCAACGGCTTCAAGTTGGCACGTGCGGCGTAAATTGCGGCGGACCAACCCGCAGGTCCGCTACCGATGATAATGCAGTTTTCTACGTGAACGCTCATGGAATATCAATAAAAATGTTGGTAAATCGGTTCGATGTCTGCGAGATCCTCGTCCCGCACGTTGGGAACAAGTTGTAACACAATTCGACGATTTCAACTAGAACTCCACAGTTC
>CAMBSL010000276.1 GCA_945870455.1 Pirellula staleyi DSM 6068
CGATTTGGACTCCGGTCCTGCCGCTGTATGGCTGATTAAAACTCTCAGTCGAAATCTTCACGTTGGCTGAAAGTTCGATCGATACAATCACGCAATAATAACTTGGTTTGCTTAAATCGCAATCCGCTAATCCCTTTGGAATGGGTGCGTTTTGCTTGCGTTACAGCAAACTGGCATCCTGATGAAAGGGAGCCTATACGCTTTGAGTTAAAGATCCGTTTGCGTATCGCTGATTGGCCATCCTAGGGACCGTTGGAGCGTGAATTGAGCTGTGTTATATTCCGACACCGCGCGAATGTATTCCCGTTGAGCGGTTGCGAGTGCTTGAATAGATTGCAGTGCCTCGATCGGTAGACCTTGCCCGTTGCGAATGCGTTCCCAATTCTTTTCGAAGGAATCATTGGCTGCCTGAACAGCTTCTTTGCTAATTTCAATTTGCTTTTTGCGAGCCTGAATTTGTGCCTGTGTTTCATTCACTTCGCGAGCAATGCGATCCATGGTTGCAAGTTCTCTCATTCTCGCTTGCGTAATTCTTGATCGCGCTTCGCGCTGAGCGGCTCGTTCTCCAAAACCAAGCTGTCGCATTTCCCAAAATGCGACAGCATCTGCGTCAAGTCGATCTCCGTAGTTACTGAGGTTGCCACCGAGTCCGCCGCCCAATCCGCCGTAACTCGCAGCGAGTAGTACGCTCGGAACAAGAGGTGCATGCTGTTCCCGCTTTAGTCTCTCGACGGCTTCGCCGACTAGGTGGCCAGATTCTGCAAGTTCGGGTCGATTCGATAGAGCAAGAGCAATTAGCCCTTGAGGTGTATTACCCTCCGCGACAAGCTCGATTGGAACAAGCTGTAATTCTGAAGGGAGCAATCGTTGGTCTGAATTCCATCGAATGAGTTCGGCTAAACGCGCCGACGCTACGGCAGAAGCTTCTTCCGCTCGCGCATGTTCGTTTTTTCGTAAAGCTAACTCGGTTCGAGCTCGATCGTGATCGGAGGCAAGGCCCTCGCCTGCTTTCGCAAACTCTGAGGTTGTCTTTTGAAGTTGTACCGCTCGATCGACGATCATGCTAGCTACGGATAGTTCTTGTTGTGCTCGCAAGAGTTCCGTGTAGGCAAGTGCTGTTGCCAACAACTGATCATTGGTCGTTGCGAGCGCTCCGGATTGCCGTGCACAGGCAGTTCGTTGAGCAATCTTTGGTTGAAAAATCGCATCTGCGAAATGGAACTGAGATACAATACCTGGCACTGTCGGCGAACCCGCTCCAACCGCATTCGCACCGAGCCCCGAGTAAAACGATCCCCTACTTGTTTCGATCACGGTTCCCGCGACGTCCTGTATGCGACCTTCGTGTTTGTTGTAGTTGACACCTGCTCTTAGAGACGGAAGCTTCAGGGCATTTGCACGATCCACTTGAGCGAAAGCTTCCTCTATGCGTGCCCTGGCGAATGCAACCTGTGGATTCTGACCCGTCGTCATCATCAATGCAGTGGTTAAATCGATCGATTGATGTGAATTTTGCTCGTTGGTTGTTGGTGTTAAGCCGTCAATCTTTGGTACGACTACCACTGTCGAAGCGGATGCGAGCACAACGCTAGGCTCCGCGACGGGCTCTGATCTTGCAAATGTCTGTCGCTCAAGTTTCGTTGATGCGGACGAGAATTTCGGAGTCGGCTGAGTGGATCTGCAACCCACTGGTATAAGCGATGTTAACAGTACTCCGACGATGTAGACTCGATTACACATTTCATTCGCCATCCATGGCTCCTGGTTGCTCAGTGCGATGGCTCTTGGCCTGACCTAGCGCTGGGCGAAATTTCGATTAACGCAATTCTTCTGCGTAGGCGCAATCTCCGATCTCGCCTAGCTCTCCCATCGGACTGGTTATGCGGTTGATTCCAGATTTGCTGGTAAAACCGTGGGTTGAGAAAAACGGGGACAAGAATGATCCGAACAATCGCTACTGCTTTGCTACTGCTACTTAGCTATCAAAGCAACTTTTTGCCCATCTTTGAATGCATTTGCATTCGCAGAAATCACGTCTTCGGAACCGTCCAATCCACTTACCACTTCGATATCGGTTACAGTCACGATCCCTGTTTGAAGTGCACGTCGAGCAATGGTTCCGTCCGCATTGACGATCAGGCTCGTTGGCTTGCCATCCTGTTGAACGATTGCGGTACGCGGTAGCGATAGAACATCGGACTTCTGTGCGATAATGAGTTCGACATTCGCGTACATGCCTGGCCGAAGAAGCTCCTCACCATTCTCAACTTCGATCTCACACTCTAATGTCCGCGTACTGGTGCTGAGAACCCAGCTTGTCCTTGCAACTTTTCCTTCGAAAATCCGATGGTTGAGCGCGGGTACTTTGATTGCAGCCTTTCCCTCTTTTTTCACTAAGACCGCGTCCGTCTCTGGCACATTTAAAGTTACGCGGACCTTATCTGTTTGGACAATAGTGAACAACGGATTTTCGTTGTTTGCTTGAGAGACCTGCATCAATGAGCCCGGATCAAAATTTCTGACAGAGATGGTGCCAGAGTAGGGAGCCCGAATTTGCATGTATTCGCACAAGGATTTGATTCGTTGATACTCAGCTTGAGCAATTTTGCGCTTTGCTTCGATCGAGCGTAAATCCGCCTTGGCCTTGGAAATCGCAACGTTTGCTTCGTTCTGTTTTGCCTTTGCCGATTGAATACGAGCTACGAGCTCTTCGCGTGCGGCGTCTGCAGATTTCATCTGTTGAGTCGTCTCTTCAGCGAGCTTTGCAGTAACTGTCCTCGTCGATGCCAATACATTGATTCGATCGGCCTCGGATTTCCATCGTTGGTATTCCGCTTCCACTTTGCGTTGACCCGCAATCGTTTCGGCAACGTTCGCATCTGCTGACTGCGCTAGAGCCTCGGCAACTTCGATGGCAGCTTTTGATTGGTCGATATCGGCTTCTGCTTGCGAGATCATCGCTTCCTTTTGTCCCAATTCATCGGTCAGTTCTGGTGCAACAAGGACAGCCAACAGTTGTCCAGGTTCGACAACGTTTCCCTGTTCGTCTTTTTTTGGCCCGGTAACACAGTCACCTATGTCAACCAAGATCTGATCGATGAAGCCGTTCACTTTGGCGTGTATCCGTGTCATCGCAAATGCCTCGATTTTCGCAGGTTGCTCTGTCTTTTGCGTCAGCGACATCTTCTTGGGTTTGACTGTCGCAACCTTTGGCAGCTCCGATGTTGGTGTTGGAGAGGATACGCTTTCGGTTTCAACCGGCTTGGTGCAACCTATGGGAAATAGTATCAACCCAATGCACGCGGACCAAAAGCTGCAGGATATTGTTTTATTCATGATTGCGGATCGCTAGATGTAGTGATTGACTCGTCGATGTAAATTGCGCTTTCCCGATCAAGCGGGTGGAGCGAGACGGATTGGGTCGAACTATTCGATTGTACCCATGCAAAAACTGCGGGCAGTACCAAGAGGGTTGAAAACGTTGCGGCGAGCAGACTACCAATCACGGCTAGACCAAGTGGCGCTGCTTGTTGTCCGGATTCGCCAAAACCAATCGCCATGGGGAGCATCCCTGCTAACATCGCGCAGCTAGTCATCAAGACGGGACGCAGTCGGTCGGTTGCACCATGACGAGCAGCAGCTAATGAATTTTCGCCGGATTTACGTCTTTGTTCCGCGAAAGTAACAACGAGAATTGCGTTAGCCATCGCGACTCCGAGCCCCATGATCGTTCCAATAAAAGACTGGATGTTCAGCGTGGTTCCTGTGAGCCACAACATACACGCGGCTCCAGCAACGACCGCTGGTGCAGTTGAAACAGCCACTGCGGATAGTCGAAAGGATTGGAAATTTGCAGCTAGCAATAAGAATATTGCGAGGACCGCGAGAAGTAATCCAACGCCCAAACCGCTTAATATCTGCCTAAGTGGAGGAATCTGTCCCCGAATCTCATAGCTGATCCGTCCCGGCTTTTCACCTGCTTTTACCAAAACATCTTTCGTCGTGTCATCATCCTTCTTCACGCGATCGAGGATCTTGCTTATCTCGCCAGAAATACTTCCTAGATTGGCTCCGTCCAAGTTAGCGGTCAGTGATAGCTCACGTTTCATGTTGTAACGATCGAATTCACCTGGCATCGTAGACTGAGAAATCTGAGCGACATCTCGTAGAAGTAGTGGTGATGTTTCTCGATGGAGAACAGGAACAGTGCCTAAGTCCGATAGGGATTTCATCGCGACTTGCGGTATCTCCACTTGCACCTGATACCCAATTCCCGTTTTTGGATCAGGCCAATAATTGGGTACGACAAATCGGCTGGATGACGTGGCTGCAAGTACAGAGCGTCCGACCTGATCCATCGTCGCTCCGGCGATGCCGGATTTTTCCCGGTCAATACGCACATCGACGGTGGGGTAATCCAACGACTGTACAATTTGAACATCCTTCAAACGCTTATTCGTCTTCAGTGCTGCTTGCGCTCTCTTCGCAAAGTCTTTGTTTTCTGCGAGCGAGCCTCCTCGTATGGCAATCTCGACTGGGGTCGACGATCCAAAGCTCATCACATCACTAATGATGTCGGACGGCTCGAACGAAAATCGAGCATTCGGAAACTGTGTTGCGAACTTAATTCTCAAGTCACTCTTCAATTTCTCCGTGTTAACACCGGAATGAGGCTTGAATGCAATTCGAAGGATCGCTTCTTCCGGTCCCCTCGTGAATTGATAAACAGCATTGATTGGAAACGAGGCTGGTACGGTTCCAACATACCCGAGTGATAGATCGACCTTGTTTGCACCGACGCTCTCTTTGACGGACTCGAGTACCGCGACGGCGAGCTTCTCTGTTACATCGATGTGGGTTCCATCTTGCGCTCGCAGTCTTATGCGGAACTCACCTGCGTCCACATTGGGAAAGATATCGACACCAACACGGGACACGGCCATCCAAACCAGCAACGCGCAGGCGGTTAGGTAAACTGGAACAACGATCCAGCGTAGCCCAATGACGGAGGCAATGAAGTTATCAAACCATTTGACTAGGAAAAACTGCGAAACCTCCGTGGGCTTTCCCGCGTGTTTGTCTCGCAACAGCCAAATGCAAAGTATCGGAACCAACGTGCTAGAAAGGATGTACGATCCAATCATGGCGAAACCAACGGCTAGCGACAACGGATAGAACAGCTCTCGAGGTGCACCTTGCATAAAAAATGTCGGTACAAACACAGCAAGGATACAGAGCATTGCCAGTAACCGTGGTATGGCCGTTTGATGGTTGCCATTCCAAACCGCCAATGCAATCGACTTAGATTTTCTCATCTGGGTGTGGATGTTCTCAATTTCCACAGTCGCTTCGTCGACCAATATCCCAACTGCAAGAGCCAATCCACCGAGAGTCATCAAGTTGATTGTTTGCCCCGTCAGCCAAAGACAAACGATTGAAAAAAGGATCGCGAGCGGGATATTCAGGACGACCACGAAGGCACTTCTCCAGTCCCTTAAAAACAGAAGAACCATCAGGCCGGTGAGAAAGGCACCGAGCATTCCTTCCGTCGTCAGGCTTGCAATGGCTCGCGTCACATAGGGAGACTGATCAAATTCGAAGGCAACTTGGATATCATCTGGCAACTCCTTTTGCATCGTTGGCAAGGCCTGCTTGATCTCGTTGATAACATTCATGGTAGATGCATCCGCTCGCTTCGTTGCGAGGATGTAAACCGCCCGTCGTCCATTGACCAAGGCGTAGCCTGTCGTCATGTCTGCTGAGTCTTCGATGCTTCCAAGGTCACGAAGGTAGACGGTGTCTTCGCCCGTTTTGAGCGGAATCTGTCCCAAGTCGCGAATATCCTTGACCATGGCATTGGATGGAACTGCAGGATAGAAGTCGCCTAACCGGACGTTGCCGGATGGGTTGATCGTGTTTCCTTTCGTGAGCGCTCCAATCACGTCGTCAGGTGAAAGTCCAAACGCGCGAAGCCGATCGGGATTCGCGCGAATCACAATACTCCGTGCAGAACCACCAAACGGCGGCGGTGCAGAAACTCCAGGCAGCGACGAAAACATGGGCCGCACCTTAAAGAGAGCCTGATCTTGAATCTCGGCAATTGTTTTTGTTCCGCTTGAGAGAACCAGATAGCCGACCGGTACGCTACCCGTGTCAAATCGCATAACAAACGGTGGCACAGTTCCCGGCGGCATCATGGCTCGCGAGCGATTCACGTAGTTAATCGTCTCTGCCATCGCTTGGGCCATATTGGTTCCCGGATGGAAGATCAACTTCATCAAAGCGGTGCCCTGCACATTGCGGCTCTCGACGTGATGGATGCCATTGATGTAGAGGAAGTGATATTCGTAATAGTTGGTGAGAAGGCCTTCCATCTGCGCGGGGTCCATCCCTCCGTACGGCTGGCAAACATAAATGACTGGAAGATTCAGAGACGGGAAGATATCGATTGCCATTCTTTTGATCGGCAGTTCAATTCCTAGCGTTTTCAGCCAATCGTCAACTCCCTTTGGACGAAGTACGCTCAATCCAACAAGCACCAGCGAAATCAGTGCAACAATGACAGTTTTTGGGCGTTTTAAAGCAAATCCAATAGGATTCATGAACTTCTCCGAGTGACCGCAACCTCTACCTAGATTTTCCGACTTCCCATTGTAATCTCGAACTGCGAAACGATTGGGCGTGAAAGGCAATTGACCAAACGTGTCATTGCCATCGAGAAACTCGTAGCAAAGGAGTACTCGCCATGTCAAAGAAACCCAAAGAAATCGACTTTCGCAGGGAAGCCGAAGATCAGCTTAACGCTATCCGGTCACGAATCGGACAAGAAGTCCCACTCAGCAACCGCTACGTCCGAGGCCAACGGGCGATTCTTGTGTCTGTCGACGGTGAAACCGCGACGCTCCAATTTCCCAATGGCGCGACGCTTGCCAAAGTACCGCTCCGCGATTTGGTGGATGACAGCGGTTACTGGAAATCTTAATCGTCTAATAATTTCGAATTCACTTGGCATTGACCTAAGTTGTCACCGGTCCAGCTGATAAATAATGTGTTGGGACGCGGCAGACCAACCATTCCCGCACTGCCGCAGCAATCGAACTCAAGGAAGAATTAAAATGCTAGTTCTAAGTCGCAAAGTTGGTGATAAGTTGGTTATCGACGGCAACATCACTGTGGAAGTCGTCAAGATCCAAGGCAACCGGATTTCGCTTGGCATTGTTGCCCCTTCCAATGTCAAAATCCTCCGTGGCGAGTTAACCGAACAGCAAGCCAAGGCGCAAGTTGTGGAACTAGTT
>CAMBSL010000277.1 GCA_945870455.1 Pirellula staleyi DSM 6068
GAGATAGCACTACAGCGTGCATCCCTTCAAATGCTTACCAAAAGGCCAGGCAGGAGTTATCCTCGAGAAGCATACACACGCCGATCCAAAACAACTCACTTTCAAAAACGAAAAACCAAAGATAAACCCAGCGAATCTAGTGAAACACCACCAAAGTGAGTGCCATTGGGCGATAGCCTCCGGTTTTCGATGGGCTCAGAAAGCCAACCTCGTAACGTTAGCTCAGAAAGCCAACCGGACGCTAAGGCGTTTCGGCTCATAACGCTGATTCCGAAAGGGCACGTTCAAAAAATATCGCAGCCCTAGCGAATTCGCTTAAATAATGCAACACTAATTCAAATCAGAGACTCTGGAATAGTTCTCGACAAAAGAGTATGTTCTCGTTGGCATCCGAGAGTTGTCTTCTCCGATCCAATTTCGCTTGTTCTTTGTTCTAGGAGTACATTGCATGTTGACCGCTAAAGCTGCGTGTCGTTTGAGTCGATATCGTTCTGATGCAAATCGCAATCGTTTTCGTGTCCAGCTCGATGTTGAGCGATTGGAAGTGCGCGAGGTTCTGGCAGCGGCTTTTGTACCGCAAGAATTGCTCGTCCAATTCAGTGACAATTCCCCTGAAATGCGAGCCGCCGCGTTGATGACCGTCCAAGGCGAACTGCGTGAAACCATTGAAACTTCCGCCATGCGAATGGGAAAAGAATCTCCTATCAATCGCATTCAAATACCGAAGAACGCAAGTATGGAAACAGCCATACTCGAACTCGCGAAATTACCGGGCGTGATCTCGGTCGAGCCAAATTGGTGGGTGCAAACCAGCGCAGTCAGCAATGACCCCTCCTACACGACGAATAGCCAACTTTGGGGCATGTACAGCGATGACAGTCCTGTTGCCATTGGTGGTTCTGGTACAACCAACGCCTTCGGAAGTCAAGCGGAGGAAGCTTGGAACCAGGATTATGTTGGTTCGCGTTCTGTTGTCATTGGAATCATAGATGAAGGTGTCGACATCAATCATCCTGACCTTGACGCCAATATCTGGACGAATGCATTCGACACCGCTGGTGATGGAATCGATAATGATGGAAATGGATACATCGACGACATCCACGGTTGGGATTTCTTTAACAATGACGCGAGCGTCTATGACGGAAGCGGTGATGATCATGGTACGCACGTAGCGGGAACCATTGGTGCAGAGGGAGGCAACGCATTAGGTGTTGCTGGAGTCAATTGGCAGGTCACCATGATCCCCTCCAAGTTTCTCGGTCCCACGGGTGGCTCTACCTCCAACGCCGTCAAAGCCTTGGACTATCTAACCGACCTCAAGACTCGCCACGGCGTCAATATTGTGGCTAGTAGCAATTCTTGGGGTGGTGGTGGATATTCGGCGGCCTTGCATGCAGCCATCAATCGCGCCGCGGCAGCCGATATCCTCTTCGTCGCCGCGGCGGGGAACGCGACCAGAAACAACGATTCGGTAGCAAACTACCCCTCCAATTACAGCACGCTCCAGAATTCAACCGGATCAACCGACAGAGCATCCTATGAAGCGGTTATTGCAGTCGCGTCGATAACCAGCACGGGACTATTGTCTTCCTTCTCGAATTACGGTGCGAATACGGTTGATATCGGCGCACCAGGGTCTTCCATCGTTTCGACTCTGCCAGGTGGAACGTACGGATCTTACAGCGGTACTTCGATGGCCACTCCACACGTTAGCGGAGCGGTGGCTCTGTATGCTTCGGTATATCCCCAGGCAACCTCGAACCAAATTCGCCAAGCCGTTTTGAGCTCCGCAAAACCAACCAGCTCTTTGTCCGGCAAGTCAGTAACCGCTGGACGGCTGGATGTTACTGCACTGGTCCAAATGGTTCCGCCATCCACAGCCCCCAGCGTCTCGATTGCGAGTGCGAGCGTTAGCGAAGGCAACTCGGGATCAACATCCCTTGTGTTCAATGTCACCCTTTCAGCCGCTTCGACCAACGACGTTACGGTTGATTTTGCGACAGCGCCAGGCACTGCTTTAGCAGGTTCGGACTACACTACGACGAGCGGTACGCTGACTTTTTTGGCTGGCCAAACAACTAAGACCATCACCGTCAATGTTGTCGGCGACACCAGCGTGGAGCCCAATGAAACCTTCACCGTCAACCTTTCCAACCCGGTGAATGCTCAGGTCGGCACTGCCATTGGAACAGGATCGATCAATAACGACGACGTTGCGGTGCCCCCGTCGCTGGCTATCAATGACGTAAGCGGTTTGGAAAGCGCAGGTACGTTTACATTTACAGTGACTCTTTCGACAGCTAGCGCGAATACCGTGTCAGTCAATTACGCGACAGCAAACGGGACCGCGCGTGCCGGCTCGAATAGGGACTACATCGCTACCAGCGGTACTTTGAGGTTCACGCCAGGTCAATTGACAAAAACGGTGTCGGTACGCATCAACAATGACACGACGGTCGAATCGAGCGAAACATTTACGATGCGTTTATCGAATGCCACCAATGCGACCCTCGCTGACTCCAGCGGCCTCGGAACGATTGTTGACAACGACGGTGGAGTTGCTGGCGCTTCTCTGGACGATTCCTATTCGGCCAACGACGAATTCTTTGCCGAGTTCTCAATGAATTCAGAAGAGTCTCTGTTTTCTTCACTGGCCGGCCCATCCGACTTGTCCTTCATGTCCTTTCAATCCGCACTGGATCCATTCGGACAGACCGACGATCAAGTCATCTCGGGCCTTGTGAACAACATTCTTCGTCGAGCCATGCGACGGAAGTCCTAGTGAGCCAATTCTCGATTTGCTTGGCCGTTGAATTCAAGAATTGAGTGGCCGTTTGGAGTTTTGGTAAAAGGGGATGATGGATTGATCATCCCCTTGGGCGGGCATCGCTCATGGATCGTTCGACAGGATCACTTTCATGGCCTTTTCCTGCATCGCATTGCCAAAGGTCTTATACGCTTGCAACATCTGATTGAATGGAAAGCGATGTGTTATCAGTTGAGATGGCTGAAGTTTTTGCGAAGCGACAGCTTTTAGTAGCATCGACGTCGACGAGGTATCAACCAAACCAGTCGTAAGTGTGATGTTTTGTGACCAAAGCTTGTCCAGATTGAACTGGACTGGCGTTCCATGCACTCCGACGTTTGCGATACGACCCCCTGCGGCGACGATTCCTTGGCAAACATCAAATGTCGAAGCAACTCCGACGGCTTCGATGGCGACATCTACTCCGACGCCGTGAGTCATCTTCATCACAGCGGCGATTGCATTCCCGTCGCGGTTGTTGATCGTTTGGGTTGCGCCTAGTTTCCTCGCAATGGCAAGTCGATTGTCATCGATATCAATAACAAGGATCTCAGCGGGCGAGTAGAACTGTGCGGTCATGAGCACGGCAATCCCGATGGGACCACAGCCAACAATTGCGATGATATCTAATGGCTTCACGCCGCCGTTGATGACACCCATTTCGAAACCGGTGGGCAGTATGTCGCTGAGCATGACCAACGATTCGTCATTAGCGCTCGGTGGTGTCGAATAAAGGCTGTTGTCAGCAAACGGGATTCGAACAAATTCGGCCTGAGTTCCGTCGATACGATTTCCCAAAATCCATCCACCCTCTTTTAAGCAATGAGAGTACATGCCTTTCTTACAGTTCGAACACTGACCGCATGACGTGATGCAGGAAATGAGGACTCGATCTCCGACGCAAAAATTGGCTACGCTTCCGCCAACCTGTTCAACCACGCCGACACCTTCGTGCCCGAGAATTCGTCCTGGTGCAACGGAGGGGACGTGGCCTTTGAGGATGTGCAGGTCTGTCCCGCAAATCGTTGTTTTCGTAACGCGTACGATTGCATCGGTAGCCGCTTGGATAGCAGGTTTGGGTCTATCTTCCAGTTTGGGTTCGCCTGCGCCGCAGAAGACCAATGCTTTCATCCTCTGAATCGATTGGTTGTTCATCGTTTTGTCGTAAAATTAACGGAGTGAATTGGGGAGCCAAATGCAAATCAGAATAAAAAAAGCCGATGCGGCTGGAAACCTGTCGGTTTGCAACTACATCGGCTTACTGTTCTACGCGTCCCATCGCTGTCATTGAGGTACGCTTAATTGAGTCTTCCGAAAGTGTCGAATGCGGTTCAAGCTTTCATTCGACGTCTTTAGGTTAGCACTCCATAGTCGGAAGACAAGGGGTGACCGGAGGGTATGTCTGCAGCCGTTCGATACGTTCAGGATTCATTTTGAAAGCGACTACTTGTTCTCGAATGAGCAAAATCCAATTGTGTGCTCAGCAGGCGCAATTCGGCACACTGTGTGCGGGGCAAGCATGCGTCCATTTCGCCGATACGACATCCTTGATGGCTTCAAATGTTTACCGTTGCCTCGTCCCAGTCTTGCCAGTCAACTTTGTGAGAAACCAAGTATTGATCAACAGCTTGGCCTATGGTTGGAAAGAAGTTTTCGTTGCCGAACGAGTCGAACAGTCCATATCGCTTAAGGATATCCTTCACCGGTCCCTTCATCTCGGCAAAACAAAGATCCATACCGGCGTCATGGAGCTTTTTGTCAAGGTCCGCAAGCATATCTGCTGCCGTGACGTCGACATCGGTAATGGGTTCTGCAGCGACAAGGACCCATTTCGTCGGCGTAGGTGCAAGAGCGATTGCATGCTGAACTTGTTCTTCAAAGACCGCCGCGTTTGCAAAGAAGAGTGGAGCATCCCACCGAAATAGAACAAGGCCAGGAATTCGCCTTGCTTCGGGGTGACGCAAAACATCGTGATAGCCCTTCAGTCCATCAACGCGGCCCAGAACAGCGTTATGTGGTCGCCATGCTCGCCAGATAAACGCAATCAGTGCTAGCCCAACTGCAATAAAGATCCCTTGGATGACCCCCAACACAATGACCCCAAAAAAACAGGCGATTGAAAACATAAATTCGCTGCGGCGAAGCTGATACAAGCGAACTACCTGGGAGATCTGGATTTGGCCTAGGCAAGCGCAAATGACAACTGCGCTTAGCGCAGCGTGTGGCATACTCTTGACCAAAGTCGGTGCAAAGTACAACAAAAGCGTAACGAGCAAAGCTCCGACTAAACCAGTAACTTGCGTTTTTGCACCGGCCTGCTCTGCGACTGGCGTTCGAGAAGCGCTAGCGCTCACCGAAAATCCTTGGAAAAGGCCGGTCGCCAAGTTGACGAAACCGAGCGACACAAGTTCTCTGTTTGAATCGACCGTATATCCGCCTCGCTGCGAGTAGATCCGCGACAGCACACTGCTATCCGCAAATGCGACCAATGCGATAGCGATCGATCCACTCAACATATCGCGCAAATCCTTCAGTGACACAATGGGTAGCCGCAGCGCAGGAAGGCCTTGAGGCAAGGTGCTCACAACAGAGAGGTGGGCATTTTCTAAAGGCCGAATAAAGGTTACCGCGAGGGTCGCACCAACGACAGCAATCAGGACACCCGGAATCACAGGAGCCCAATGCTTACAGCCAAAAATCACGATCATGCACGTTGCACCTATCATCAACGCGGCCAGGTTCACTTGCCCTTGGAATAGCCCATGAATGAACGCAATTATTTCCTGCGGGAACTCCGCGACGGACACAGAAAAGCCGAAGAACGCAGGTAGTTGGCCAGCGATCACTGTGAACGCAATCCCGTTGATATAGCCGTAGCGGATGGGCTTGGAGATTAGCTCAGTCACAAACCCAAATTTGGCTAGCCCCGCAATAACGCAAAGGATCCCTGTCATCACGGAGAGCGCTCCTGCCAACGCTATGGCACGCTCAACACTGCCTCCAGCAAGAGGAAGAATGGTTGCTGCAATTAATGCAGCAAGCGAAGAATCCGGTCCTAATACTAGAAGTCGGCTTGGTCCGAAAATCGCATAGACAACGAGGGAAACGATAGTCGCGTATAACCCATGAATGGCAGGCAAACCCGCAGCTTGAGCGTAGCCCATTCCAGCCGGTAGTAGGATTGCTGTGAGTACCAAGCCAGCTACTGCATCCTTCCAAAGAATAGCGACCGAGTAATGGGGTATGCGTTTTATCCCAAAACACCGTGGGGAATTGCGGCCAACCATTTCTTCATTAGAGGATAGATTCGCATTGCGATCTTGGTTGATCACGTTGGTTTAAGATCTTGTTTCGGGTTGCGTTTCAACAATGATTTGTGGTCGAGTTCGATTTGAACTTGCTCGCCGACGACTCGAACTGGGTAACTGCGGACATTGCAGCTAGGCTTTCTTTCGTCCAGGTAGGTGCCGCTGCGAACACAGAATCGCCAGTGATGAATTCGGCATCGGACCACATCTCCTTCAACGATGCCATGCGACAAAGACGCACCAGCGTGCGGACACGCATCCTCGATGGCAAAGAACGCTCCGGAAACGTTGAATACACCGAAGGCCAACTCGTTGACCAAAATCATTCTGGCCTCGCCGATTGGGATGTCGCTGACTTTGCAAATGTCGATAAATTCTGGCATATCTTCTGCATCGTCGTTAATGGCTATCGGATCATGGATCGCGATTGAGTGCCGAAGGCAATGCGCGATCCAATGAGTTGGTTGTACGATGCATTTAGCGTACCAGGAACTATGGGAAGTAGTGAGTGATACGTGGTAGGCGGCTACATGTTGATTTTCGGCAGCCGCGATTCGTCTTTAACATTTTTAGTCTTCCCGCCCCGATAATCACTTTCTCGCCCAGATAATCGCTTTGCTGCCAGATAATCAATCCATCACGCGGTATGCTAGAACGCAACCGACAATTGTTGGACCTTGGTCACGCAAACGAATGCCCAACAAACGGCGTGGTGTCACCCATCGGCCCCACGTTCCATCAGACTGCCACGTCACGCAGGCCGCGTGGCAACGGGCATCCTAATCCGATTTATTGCGGATATTCGTGCTAACGATCCAGTACATGACAATGCCAGTCAGGAGCCCTACTGGAAAGGTAATGTAGGCTTTGATCATCACAAATGCAATTGACGCCGGAGGAGCCACCACGAGTGCTCCTAGGAGGGGTGAGATAGCCCCAAAACCCATCCAAGTCGAAAGCTGCCGTCCACGAAGGAAAAAGGTCGCAACTCCCCAAATAGCAATCG
>CAMBSL010000278.1 GCA_945870455.1 Pirellula staleyi DSM 6068
TTCTGCTCGTGATCATGGATTCGAACGTCGGAACCGCAATGCCTGCAAGAGCAACCAAGATCGCCAAAACAAGCAACAACTCAAGCAACGTAAACGCTTTTCGGATGTTTTTGAATTGGCAATTCATAAGTTTACCCTTAGTAAATCAAGGCTCGAACAATCAATGCCCCTGGCTTCATGCCAGGGGTATTTTACCTTCGGCCTAGCCTCGCGGGAACTCTGTCAGCCTTGGCCCCCCATCCTCTTGTTTCCTTTGGCCTCGCCAAAGGAAACAAGAGGATGGGGGTCAAGGCATCAAACAGGAGAAAATCTAGGCCGAAGGTCACGTACCACCGGCATTAAGCCGGTGGCATGTTGTCCCATGCCTGTTTGTTGTCCCATGCCTTGCAAGATGTCGAACTCAGGCATCTCATCCAACCTGCAAAGCAAAAACCTTTACGACGTAATGTCATCTGCCGTTCCCGATTGGCCGTCTGGACCGACGCTACGAATTTCGAATGTACTTCCATTCAGTTTGAACTCATAGGGTTTTCCCCAAGGGTCAGCAGGAACTGGCTTGTCGAGTTTCTGAACCCATAGACCTGGATCTGCTAAGTCGCTGGGTTGCTGATAGAGTGCGTCGAGAGTCGACGGCAGGGTGCCTACTTGGAGCTGGTACTCTTTGAGCGATGTTGAAAGAATCCCCATCATAACCTTGGCTTGTTGCTTTTTCGCACCTTCCAATGCACCGCCTAGATTTCGAATAGCAAAGCCTGCCAAGACAACCAAGATCACGAGGACCAACAGTACTTCCATCAAGGTAAAGCCGCGCCGGAGGGCTCTTCGATTTTGCATTCTACGATTCATTTCAAAACTCCAGTTTCTGATTCAAGGGTTAACCGGCACCTGCACCGCTGATGATCGGGAGCATGAGGGCCAAAACTACAAACATTACCATCGCCGCTAAAACGAGCAGCATCACGGGTTCCAAAAGACCAACGACAGTTTCCAATCGTCGGAACGTCGTTCGCTCCAAGTTATCCGATATTGTTACTAACACCTTATCCAGGCTGTTAGACTCCTCGGCAACAGAAATCATTTCAACAACGGTCTGCGGAAAGTGCCCGCTCTTCTCCAATTGCTTGGCTAATCGTTCACCCGCTGAGATTTCCTCGCTGGCTGCCAAGACGGATTCCGACAAAATAATATTTCCAGCCGCAAGTCGGCTTATCTCAAGCGATCGAAGGAGTGGGACTCCGTTTTGAAGCAAGGTGCCTAGGACCCGGCAAAACCTTGACACTGCCAAATTCAAGAAAACACTACCAATCAGAGGCGTTTTAATCTTAAGCAAATCTGCATTTCGTTTCCCTTCGGTTGTCTTCAGATACTGATTCAGGCCAAGACCAGCAATGGCAACCAAGCCCAAAATAGCCCACCACCATTGCTGAACAATCGCACTCATCCAAAGCAAAAGTTCCGTCGCTTGGGGTAAAGTCCCCTTCTTTCGCATAGGTTCAAAGATGCCTTCAAACTGCGGAACGAATGCGACTAGCAAAACCGTGACCACCACCAGCCCCACGGTCATAACAAACACGGGATAGGCCAGCGCACCAACCGTCTTGCCCTTTATTTCTTCTTGTTGTTCGATAAATCCGCCCACACGCTCAAGGGCGTCCTCAAGAAATCCACCTTCGCTTCCTGCCCGCACCATGTTGATGGCCATGTCATTGAATATGCGAGGGTAACGAGCCATGGCTTCACCCAGCGACTCCCCTTCTTCGACTTTGCTCTTGATCTCACTGACCGCGTTGCGAAGTGTGCGGCTTGAACCTGATTGCGTCGACAAAACGGTCAAGGCTCTGAGCATCGGTACACCGCTGCGAAGAAGCGATGAGAGCTGGGTGTAAAAGCTCGCCATCTGGGCGCCACCCACCCGTCGAGTGCTTTTGACTTGTGAGCCCTTGTTGACCGTGATGGAAATCGGGAACAAGGACTTGGCCCCGAGCTGGGTCGCAGCATCGCGCGCGTTGGAAGCCGCGATTGTTCCGGCCAAGGATTTGCCGCTTATGTCTCTTGCTACATACGCAAAGTCAGGCATCAGATGAACTCCTAAACAAGCGAATCACCTTTGGTCGCGCGAAGGACTTCGTCGATACTCGTCGTACCCTCGATTGCCTTTCGAAACGCATCATCACGCAGTGTCATCATGCCGCCCCGCAAGGCCGCTTTCTTGATTTCATAACTGCTCGACCGACCGTGTGCCAACTGCCGAACTTCTTCGGTGGTTGCAAGCAATTCGTAAATACCAAATCGTCCCGAGTATCCAAGCTGGCGGCAAGTGCGGCAACCAGTGGCTCGATAGAGTGGCTTACCGTCGAGTTTCTCCCAGGGGAAATCGCGAGGCACGTCTTCATGGGTTGGATGATAGGCTTGTTTGCATTCGGGGCAAAGCCGTCGAACAAGTCGTTGCGCCATGATTCCTTCGACGGTGCTGGCAACCAAGAATGGCTCGATTCCCATGTCCACAATCCGCGTGAACGCGCCAGCAGCATCGTTGGTGTGCAAAGTACTGAAAACCGTGTGACCCGTTAACGACGCTTGGATCGCATTTTCGGCCGTTTCCGCATCGCGAATTTCACCGACCAGAACGATGTCCGGGTCGTGACGCAAAATGCTTCGCAGAGAAGCAGCAAATGTCAAACCAATCTTCGTATGCACTTGAATCTGATTGATCCCATCGAGTTGATACTCGACAGGGTCTTCGGTTGTGATGATCTTGTTCTCGGGCGATTTGATTTCAAGCAAGGAGCTATAAAGCGTAGTTGTTTTGCCGGAACCGGTTGGACCCGTCACCAGAATAATGCCGTGCGGCAAACGAATCAGTTCGCTAAAGAGCTTATACGTCGCTTCGCCCATCCCGAGACTTCGCAAATCGAATTTCATCGAGCCTTTGTCGAGGATCCGCATAACCAAGCTTTCGCCGTGGATCATCGGGATCACGGAAAGCCGAATGTCGATCTCGCGACCATGCACTCGCAGTTTGATCCGTCCGTCTTGCGGCAATCTTTTTTCTGCGATGTTCAGGTGAGCCATAATCTTGAGACGCGAGATGATGGCCGCTTGGAAGCGGTTGATCTCGGGCGGAATCGCTTGGGTGTGCAAAATTCCGTCGATACGATAACGAACGACTAAGCCCGAAGCCTGCGATTCAATATGAACGTCGCTAGCCCGCGTATCGATCGCCTCAACCAACAACTCATTCACGAGCCTAACGACCGACGCCTCTTGAGCTTGTTCGCCTAATTCGCTTCCATCGGCCTCGATTTTCTCTAAAAGCTCGATTTCTGTTTCGTCATCCGATCTCGAAGCAAGCAGTCCCTCGACCGTTTCGCTACCGACACCCAAATGCTTTTTGACGAGCTTGGCAAGTTCGACTTTTTCGGCGACGAGTGGAACGACCGCCAATCCAGTGGCTGCGGCCGCTTCGTCTAACGGATACAAGTCGAGTGGATTGCTTGTCGCAACGAAAAGCTGGCCATTCTCGAGCTTGACCGGGAACAACGCGTGTCGATAGATCAACTTCAATGGAAAGGTCTGAAGCAACTTTAAATCCACTTCGGCTTCGCGCAAATCGATGAAGTCAAGTCCATACTCATCCGCAACGATTCGAAGCACCTCATCTTCCTTGGCAAAGCCTTGCTTCACGATGCTGTCGACAATGCTCGTGCCATTGGCTGCAGCGCGAGACTGCAACAGTTGATCTCGATTGATCAAGCCTCGTCGCAGTAGAATTTCGCCAACTTCGGTTATCATTTTAGAGGGAGTACGTCTTTTAGATTGAAGAATTAAGCAATATGGTCTAAGTAGAGCACAATTTGTGGCAGGTTACTATCGACCACGCGTTCGACCACCTGTTTGTCCAGCGCCACCGCCTTGACCACCACCGCCTTGCCCCCCTCGGCCTCCACCTTGGAATCCGCTGGCGCCCGGAAATCCGCCGCCGCCTTGTCCACCTCGGCCGCCGCCGAATCCGCCGGCACCAGGAAATCCGCCGCCACCGCCAGGAAAGCCACCACCACCTGCTCCACGGTTTCTAAATTGTTGGAAGAAATCCGCAGGATTGTTTGTGTTCGTCCCGCCACCAGGCTGTGAGTTTGAGGATTGTGTTCCGGTCGTGGTGCTGGTTTTTGCGTTTGCACCAAACACCGACTGCAGGGCGCTTTTCATAATCGTCGAGTTACCCTCCATCGGGATGACTAGGATGCTCTTCTCGTCTAAGCCAGCCGCTTCGTCCATCTGCTTAACCAACTCCTCGACATCTGCGAAAAGATTAGGGGGCGCGACCACGATGAGCGTATTGTTCTTTTTGTCAGAGCTGACCGTCATCGTTTGTTCCTTCAGTTCGCTCTGCGCGGCTCCGCCCCCACCCCCACCTCTGCGTCCGCCCCCGCCAACCATAAGTTGCATAATCTCCTGGGGTGATGGTTGGCGTTGCGCACCGGCGTTGGCCGGTTGAGCAATTCTGCTTGCAAAGACTTCTTTGACCACGGTTTCAATGTCAGCCACTGGCGTGTTATTGACTTGAATGATGTGAGTGCTTCCACGCGTCCTGTTCTCTTGGACGACTTCCGTATCAATCATGTCTACGAGGTCTTCCACCATTTGCATATCCATCGGGTTGGCTTGAACCCAAAGCGCATTCAATCTTGCGTCCGGAATGATCGAGACGGTTCCGCTAGCTCCTGCTCCAGAAGTTGTTGTGCTGCTTGCACTGCTGCTACTGCTCCCGCCACCTCCGAACAAGCCCCCCATAAATCCTCCGCCGCCAAGGAGACTGGATGCAACATCGCCGAGCAATCCGCTGCCACCGCCACTGTTGGTTGCCGCTTCGCCTGCGATGATACTCTTGATAAGTTCGGTTGCGGCTGCGGCTGTGATGTGTTCCAGATAAAATATCTCGGGTTGCGATGGGCCGTTTGCCATTTGCTCTTGCGCTGCTCGATAAAACTGATTGAATTCTTTCAGTTTCTCTGGATTATCACTGGTGACTATCAATCCGTTTGGGCCTTGAAAAATCTTGATCTCGTCATTCGGCGTTGAGCTGTTGTCGCCAGTTGCCGCAGCCTGTGCGGCCGGCGTCTTAACGGGCTCGTCTCCTTGCGCGGCCGTAAACTTAATAAACGGAGAAGATGGTACGACGCTGGCTTCGATCCGACTCGTTGTTTTTGAATCTTTAGGTACAGAAATGGGCTCAGTCGGCGTCTCTTTACCGGGTCGTGGATAAACTTTGAACCGAGGTTTCTTTTTCGTGGCTTCCATCATCATTTCGATTTGATTTAACATGCGGTCCGCCGATTTACCCTTGAACGGCATTAAAATCATTCCATCGGTGATCACTTCTTCGACCGGACTTGATTCTTCCACCTTCGACAGGAGCAGTCGCACTTGCTCGACTTCTTCTTTGGTCCCTTTGACATAGATCCTTTTCGAAGCGGCATCCCCGTAGAAGATCGGTCCTTTGGCTGGTTCGGTACCCTTGGGTGGTTTGCCGAAGAATTTTTCTAGCGTAAGGATGGCGGATGCCACATCAAGCTTCCCGAGGGAAACCACTTGGAAATCGGTGTTTTGCCCCGCCAACTTGGCCAGGACTTCATCGATACGTTGGTGGTCAGCACGCGTCGCGTTAGCGATGATGTTGTTCGTTTTCGGATCCATACCTAAACGCATGTTGGTTTGACCAGAAAACGTGGTTTGCAAGATATCCATGGTCGTGGTCGGATCCGAACCAAGAATCGTATGGGTATCGAAGAACGGAGCCTCGACCGGTGTCGTTGCCGCACTCGAGGCAGGCACAACGTCGATCTGAGTCGTGATGTCTCGAAGTTTTTGAAGCTTGTCAGGTGTCCCGGTGGCGTAGAGCGTGTTTCCAAATGTGTCCGTCGACAAGCTCAGATCCTCAGACGTGTTGATGCCATCTTTGAGTCCGAGCAAGGGCCTCGCAACCGATAGCACTTCATCGGCGCTGACGTGTTTCAAGGGAATGGTGACAATTTTAGCGGACCTCGCACCATTGGGTTGTTCGGATCGCTCGATGGTATCGCGAATGATACGAAGCTTTCCGCCCGTTTCGGTCACCAGGATTTGTCCGGCGGATGGCATCGAGACGATCGAGCCTTGAGGGCCGATGAGCGGCTTGACTTCCTTTTCAGCATCTTCAACACTGACCCTATCCAATGAAAAAACGCATTTGAGCAACTCGTATTCACCCCGTCCATCGAGGTCCTCCATTGGCACCAACTCCACCATCTCGCGGAGGTATGCCCGCATGAGTTCAGCCGAGTCACCGCTCGCCAAATCAACGCTCATCAAGACGCGGTTCTTTTTGACCAGAGTAAAACCCTTACCTAGCAACAAGCTATTCATGACGTCCATCGCTTGCGGGATCGAGTAACGTCGATACGGGTCTTGATAGGTGAAGGTGCCGGTTGGATACGCGTCCACTTGCAGGCTAAGTTCCGCTTCTTTGGCCAGCCATTTTAAAACGTCCTTCCAAGGGGCAGCGGTGAAATTGAGGAGGAGTCCCTCACCCGACAGCTCGGGTTGTCGGTTGGCCACGGCATCGGAGGCTGATTCCGCTTTATTACTGGCAGCATTATCAGCAGATTGAGTTGCGGATGCATCATTTGGGAAGCCAACCATCTTTTGCCATGCGACGCGTTGTTGGTCGTCAAGTGCTTCGTCCATTCGCTTTTCAAGTTCAGCGCTTGCTTTGGTCTTACCCATTTCTTTCGTGAGAATAGTTTTGCCCTCAAGAATGTTCTTGATCTTGGCTAATTGAGCATCCGTTACGCCAGCTTTCTGGGCGACCTCCGTTTCAACCAAAGCAGCCAACCCCAGCTTTTGAAGCCGCCACGATTCCGCTCTTTCCTGCTGCACTGGCGTCAAAAGAGCCATTCCCATTCGTTCGACGCTACGGAGGTTTTCGAGGGTTTTTTCTCGCTTCTCGTTGGGTGGCAACTCTCTCACCTGACTTCCAAAGGCAAGGGCTTGGCTCTCGTGTTGCTTGATAAGAGCTTCCAGTCGCTCCATTTGCTC
>CAMBSL010000279.1 GCA_945870455.1 Pirellula staleyi DSM 6068
TGACGGGCATTCGATACCTCATGACACCCTTGCGAGCCATTTTTTACAAGCACTGGTCCTTTATCAAGTAGGACACAGTAGCGGCATGCATCCAATGCCCCTGGGTTTATCCCAGGGGATGGTTACCTTCACGCTAGGGCGCACGTTGGCGAAACGTCTAAGTACGAACGCTGCCTAGCTTTCCGCTTTGAACGTCGTTGTCCAGTGTATCGCCCGCAATCCAGCCGCTCATCATCACCATCGGCATGCCGGGTCCGGGATGAGCCGCACCGCCAGCGAGATAGAGGCCGCTCAAATCACGTGATCGATTGGCGGGTTTGAATGCGCCCAAGAACCGACCATGGCTGGCAAGTCCATAGATTGCACCGTTCAATACTCGGTAACGTTTGTGAATTCCTTCCGGCGTTAGCGAATTCTCCGTCACGATTCGATCGCGAATGCCTTTCATGCCTGCAGTCCGCTCGAGCTTGTCCAAAATGACCTCGCGATATTCCGGAAACATTTTCGACCAGTCGTGATCGGGTCGAAGATAGGGCGTGTGCACAAGGACATAGAGAGCCTCGCCCCCCTCCGGCGCAACTTGTGGTTCGGTGCACGCAGGCGCACAAACATAAGCGGTTGGGTCGGGTGCTGGTTTACCCTGGCGATAGATGTAATCAAATTCCTCGTGCGGATCCATTGAGAACACGAAGTTGTGGTGCAATAAATGTTCATAACGTTCCTTGAGACCAAGATAAAGTACGACTCCGGAACAGGCTGGCTCGTACTTGCGTCTCTTCTCAAATCGCTTCTCGCTGGGCGTTCCTTTGAGAAGCTCGCGATGCGTGCGGACTGCATCGCAATTCGAGACAATTGCGTCGAACTTGTATTGTTGCCCGTCCGTCGTCGTTACACCTTGAACCGATTTACCATCCGTATCGATGCTAGCCACGTCCGCTTGCGTTCGGATCTCGACCCCGAGTTCACCAGCCAACTTAGCTAGCGCCTGTGGAACCGCCCGCGTGCCACCGATGGGATACCAAACACCTTCCTGCGTCTGCATGTGCGCGATGCCGCACAAGACCGCCGGTGACGCTTCAGGCGACGAGCCGACATATTGTGTGAAGTGATCGATCATTTGGGCGGCTCGCTCGTCCGGCACGCATGACCGAACCAGACCGGCGACGGTTGTGCCCATTCTCAAACTCAGCACGTCCTTCAACACTGTGGCGGAAAATGCGCCACCCACTTCCATGGTGTCCGAAATCCCGCCCACGCTCCGCCAAAAGAAGAACTTGTTCGATACCTCATGTAGCCGCTTGGAGATCTGCATGAAGCGCTCGTAGCCCTCGCCGATGTTCGCCTTGGGCGAAAACGTCTCAAGATTGGATTGCATCTTGGCAATATCGGTAACGAGATCAAGCACGCCGCCGTCCTCGAAAAAACATCGCCACTGCGGATCCAATGCGACAAGGTGCATGTAGTCCTCCAGATTGCGATTGGCCTCTCGGAAGATTCTGTGCAGAACGGACGGGAGCGTTAATATCGTTGGCCCCATATCAAAACGAAATCCGTTTTCGTGATGAACGGCTGCCTTACCTCCAACCCATTCATTCTTTTCAAGCAAAGTCACTTTATGGCCGCGAGCTGCAAGCGTACATGCCGCAGCCAGACCAGCCAGCCCACCACCGATGACGCCGACGCTCAATGTTCTTGTGGAACGTTCAATCATGAAAACCCTCGATCCAATTCCTATGTTTTGGTTGTTAAACTCAGCCGTGAGTCTTGGCGATTCCCGACAGGTTGCAATTCGCTAACCGCTGGGGCGCCTTCGCTGGGAAATTGCCGCGTGGACTGTTTGCAGCAGCCCTTTGATTTTCCCCTTAAATTGCCCGATATGGCTGAATTGTAGCAGACCGTCTAGCAACGCCTCGTCCAAGGCATCGGGCAGCTTGGAATGCGGCAACCAAGAACCCAGACGTGCCGACACGACTTTGGGACTTGTCATCTCCAAAAGCCCTTCGTTGCCGCGTGTGACCCCGTACCCACTCTCTCCTCGGCCGCCAAACGGAAGCCTCGGATCCGCCGTTGGAACAATCAAATCATTGATTGTCACAAAACCTGCTGAGATGAATTTCACGAGTCGCAAGGCATCTTCCATTGGGCCAAAGACCGAAGCGGTCAACGCGTACGGGCACTGCGAATCAGCGCGAAGCGCATCCGACCAATCGTCCACCGGAATAATCATAGCCAAGGGAGCGAAAATATCGGACGAACACAGTCGCATGTCTGTTCGTATATCCGTTAAAACTAAATGACCGCAAAAAACCGGTTCGGATTGTTCGTTTGCGGGCGCAAGAGTACTGCGACGAGGATCACCTGAAAAGATGCGAGCTCCCCTCCCGATCGCTTCTTCCACACCATCCCATAAAATTCGGTATATTTGAGGAGAAATCTTGGTTGTCCAATTTTTTTGCCTTGGGTCATCGAGTCGCTGGGCAAGCAATCGGTGAAAGACTTCGCTTGATCGCTTCGGAACAAAGATACGACGGGGTGCCATACAGGTCGCGCCTCCGTTGAGTCGAAGCCCAAAGACCAGCAAATCACAAACCCGGTGCATGTCCGCACCCGGCAGAATATAGACAGCATCGCAACCGCTCAATTCCATGACCGCTGGAGTCAGTTTATCCGCTAGATGGTGAAGCAGGTTTCGGCCCGATCGGCTACTACCTGTCATAACGACTTTATCAACCCCCACGTCGATCGCGTGTTTGGCGGCCTCAATCGAACTATCGAGAAGAACGATCAAATCTCTAGGTACTCCAGCCCGCAACAACAGATCGACCAACAATTGAGACACGCGGTCGCAACCGGGGGCAGGCTTGAACACGACTGCATTGCCGGCCGCAAGCGCATGAAGGATCTGTGCACCTGGCAGAAACAGCGGGTAATTCCACGTGCCAATAATCATGACCAAACCGAAGGGCACGCGATGAACGGTGGAACGCAATCGACCCAGCCAAAACGGCCCTGATCCACCTTCTAAATATCTCGGTGCCAGGATCCCTTTGGCTTTTTGATTGAGCCATTTTGCCGTATCAGCCAATGGCAATAACTCAGACGTAATTGTTTCGCGGTAGTCCTGTCGACACTGCGATTCGATTGCGCTAGCCAACTCCAATCGATGCTCAACCAGCAAGGACCTAAGCTTTGCTAAGATCGCTGTTCTTGACGTGATCTTCGCCTGACTCCAAGTCAATTGAGCCTGGTAAGCTTTGGCAAACAACACCTCAGTACTAGCCTGAGGTTTGGTTGTGTCCGGCACATGCGTGCTGTAAATCACTGACGTATTCATGCCAACAAGATAACAGTTGTTTATCGGCCGTAAATGACAAAAGGGCGGAACCAATTGTCCGCCCCCTTGAATTTGACATGCTAGTCTTAGAAGCCGCCACCACCTGGGTTTCCAGCCTTGACTCCCGCCGCAATCGCTTTCAACACACCGTCCTCCAACGTCAATCGGACGACGGCACCTCGCTCAGAGGCTTGGCTATCGATCATGACGCGATCATTTCCCGCAGAGGCCGTGGCCGAGTTGAGCATCGCGTCAGCGACCGGCGAGGACTGGATCGATTGGACGTAGTTCAAAAGCTGAGCTAACGCGAATCGCATCTTGAGCATCTCTGCTTGGCCCGATGGATTGGCAGCAACTCGATCAATCGCTTTCTTGAGGCTTTCGTCGCAATTCTTGCCAACGGCGATGTGAACGGCTTTAGGCGAAGTCCCGATCGCTATGGTTACGGCACTGCCGAATACCCTGCGAGCAGCTTCATCGGCTTGCGGAGGCAAGCTCAAAGTCGCTTTGTGCAGGTTAACGCCCGAATATTTGCCAGTTCCGATTTTCAACTGGAAGGGACCATTTTCCTTGGCCGCTTCCTTTGCAATATCGCTCGCAAGGGATTCGACTTTCGATCCATCTGCAACAGCGATGCTTGCTACGATGCTCAAGGCACCTTCCACGCCGACATCAACCGCAGTATCCAGTTTGCCTTGTTTCGCCGTCTCAACGAGGATATCAACCCCCCTGGCGATGAGATCCTTGGCTGCGGCTGCGGAAGCTGCATCCTTGCTCTTTTCGTCAATCGCATTGAATGCAGCCTTGAGGGATGCTTCAAGAGTCTTTTCGAATTGTGCGATATCTTCCGCTTCAACAAGCTGCAAGGTTTGCAGCGTCATCATCGAGCTTTCTTGGGGGATGCCGGGGAATGCGGACTTAGTCGCCTTGGCCTTCTCCATTTGCTTAGCGTACTTGGACCCGGCCACAAACTGAGAGCCGAAGTCCAAAATCGTTTTCTTTTCTTGCTTGTTAATAGACAGGCCGAGAACCATTTTTTCAGTCCCCTCTATGCCTTCTTGCATTTGGGCAATCATTTGCTCGGAACTTGCCTCTGCTGCTGCTGCTTCGTCCGGTTCCATATTTTGACGCTGAGCTGCCATGGCTTGATCCAGACCCATTTGCATTTGACCGATGATGAAATCGACCAAGTCATCTGGGATGTTCTGCGGATTAACCTGAATGCGAACATCGTACTTTTGAACCATCTGGGCGAGGCTCTTCGCTTTGCTCGCGGAGATGTCAGCTAGCGCGTCTTCCGATTGAGCGATATACAGCCAGTCGCCCATTTTTTTAGCGTAGATTGGAGCGCCAACGGAAAATTCATAGAGCCCATTGCCCAAATCATTCGGTTCGCCAAACACACTCAATTGATCGAAAAAGGCCGTTAGATCGGTAATCGGCAAGCAACCCAAAGGTGCTGGCTGACCGGTCTCATCTAAATCTAGGAAAACGCCAATTGGGCGCTTCTTGTCGAGTCCGGTCGAGTATTGGTTGACCAAGGTCGAAATCGTTCCAGCGGCAGCACCTACACCAACCGTGCGGGCAATGTGCTGAATGTTCGGTACAAGACTTTCAAGCGAATTGATCGCTACAACGACAACCGAACTGTCCTCGGTCTCGTCGACAACGGCTTCGGCAACAGCGGTTTCGGCAACTACCACCTTGGGCTTTGTGCCCTGGGCGTAGCAATTGGATCCCGAACCCATGGTCGATATCGCGAAGGAGCTGCAACATAAAGCCGCCGGTAACCATCTCAATTTCATAAAAACACTCCGTATTTTTGAATCTAACAGACTTGTGGCGAAAAACAATTCGCGGATGTCTAGCCTAACTTGGCACAAATCGGCTTATTGCATTCGAATTCGACGTAACTATAACCGATTTGATTCCAACCACAGAAGGGGCATGAAGGGACAAACGCCACAGATTGCAATTAATGTCGCAACGCAATCGAGCTGTGAAGGCGGGTAGTCAGTGCAGTACCCTGCTGCGGGGGGTGGTACTCACAGAATGCTTTGATTTGATAATAGCAAAAGACCGAGCACGTTACCCGGTCACGACAGAGCATGCCACCCGGTTAACACGTGCCAACAAGTTAACAAGGCGAATTCAAAATGCCCCCCAGCATTATCGTTCTCGGAAGACGATGCGACCCTTGGTTAAATCGTAGGGGGAGAGCTCAACACGCACCTTGTCACCTGGCACAATACGAATAAAGTTCTTACGCATCTTTCCAGCAACGTGAGCCAGCACTTCGGAACCCGTCTCCAACTGTACGCGGAATCGTGTATTAGCAAGGGCTTGCGTCACGGTTCCCTCCACTTCAAATGCTTCTTCGTTTTTCGCCATAAGGGTTTGGTGACGTTATTTCTGAAAATCAAGCGGCCAACGGGAAAGTAGACCGTGTTTTTACAGAACACCGTCTAGATATTCCTAATTTATAGGCGAGACACTGCGGAATCGTCCACTGCCAAACTCGCAGAATCGCTCCTTTTCTCTCACTTCTCGGCCAAGGCCTTCATTTTTAATGGCTTCCGCACACTTGCTTTTTGATTATTCTCATTAGCAGTCTCAGTTCTCCGCAGTTGATCGTTCGTCCGCCGGCCAATCTATGTCCAACCCTCTTCACAGTTCCTTCATCTACTTTTCTTGCCAACATGGAGCCGAAGCGACCATCAAGTCGCAGCTCTGCGAACCCGAGGGCCCCTATCGACTTTCCTACTCACAGAAGGGTTTCGTAACCTTAAAGTCCGACTTGAACACTCCGGTCTGGTCCAAAGCCTTGCCTGACTTACCCTTGATTCGTTCTCGTGGCCATGCGCTAGCCCACTTCGACGGAGATCAGTCCGCGGAACTTATCCAACAAATTCTGTTGGAGTATCAGGGTTCGGATTGGGACTGCTTGCACGTCTGGCAACGCGATGTTGCAACACCCGGTTGGCACGGCTTTGAACCCGGTCGATCTACTCTCGCCGAAATGGTGGCCGATCAGTTTCAGAAAGCACTTTCCGAACGAAACGATCCTCGCAGCCAATCGGTCAACACAATCGCCCCCGTGGGTGCCAAACTTTTAGAAGTCATCCTCGTCGACCCGAATCGTTGGTGGGTCGCGGCCAAACCAGTCCAAACACAGGCAGACGGCTGGCCCGGAGGAGTCTATGCGGTTGCTGCCCCGGAAAACATGATCAGCCGAGCGTACTTGAAAATCTCAGAAGCCATTCCCTGGAGCAAGCTGCCAATCCGACCCGGTGATCGAATTGTCGAAATCGGCTCGTCGCCTGGCGGAGCTTGCCAGCGACTGCTCGATCTAGGAGCACAAGTGACTGGCATTGACCCCGCTGAAATGGACGAGTCCATCGCGGGCAACCCGAGATTTGAACACTGGCGATCCAAGTCGCTTCAGGTCAAACGAAAGCTATTCCGCCCATTTCGCTACTTGGTCTGCGATGCCAACGTCGCACCCAACTACACGCTGGATACAGTGGAATCCATCGTGACCTACCCAACATCCAAATTTCGCGGTCTTATTCTCACGATCAAACTTTCCTCTTGGGAACAAGCCAAAGAAATTCCACACCATTTGGAACGCGTACGATCGTGGGGCTTCGAACGTGTCGAAGCAAGACAGCTTGCACACAATCGTCGCGAGTACTGCCTCGTTGCCGAACGAACGGATAAAGACCATTGAC
>CAMBSL010000280.1 GCA_945870455.1 Pirellula staleyi DSM 6068
CCTGGATCGGAAAGTACGGTGTCGCGGGTATCGATGCTGTGGGCAAAGACGTCGTTGTGGACGGCATGAATGAGAAAGGGCTGCAAGTCGGACTCTTCTACCATCCCGGCACTTCGCAATACCAGAAACTCGACGTTGCCAAAACCGGCGAATCATTAGCGCCCACCGATGTTGGCACCTTTCTGCTGACGACCTGTGCATCGGTCGATGACGCTTGCGAAGCCTTAAAGAAAGTACGCGTCGTGCCTGTAGTGGAACCTGCGTTGGGCATAGTGGCCGACGTGCATTTCATCATTACCGAGCCGAGCGGCAAAGCAATTGTCGTCGAGTACCTCAGGGGCGAATTGACGATCTTCGACGCTCCCCTTGGCGTTCTCACCAACTCGCCAAGCTACGACTGGCACGAGACCAATCTACGGAACTTCGTCAATCTCTCGGCTGTGGCCATCCCAGATAAAAAAATCGCAGATTTGAACTTCAAGCCGCTAGGTGGCGGCAGCGGAATGATCGGCCTGCCCGGCGATAATACGCCGCCGTCCCGTTTCGTCCGTGCTGTGGCATTCACCCAGACGGCGCGCCCCACCGCCAGCGGCCCAGAGACCATCTACGAACTCTTCCGCATCTTGGATAACTTCAATATCCCGCTGGGTTCGGCCGAGGGCACGGGCGAAGCCAAGACCCAGGGAATGCGCAGTTCCACTCTCTGGACGACTGCCTACGACACGAAAAACAAGGTGTTGTACTACCACACTCAGCACAACCGCCGGGTTCGGAAGGTCGATCTTAACGAAATTGATTTCGACGCTTCCGCCAAGCTGATGCAGTTGCCGTTGGACAAGGAGAAGGCACAAGACATCGCAGATGTCACGCCTCGAAAATAGGTCGAGAAATCAAGGTACAAACCGTCTCCCCACAGAGCCGCGGGCCGCGAGGCTAAACAAGGTTCAAATCGAATGCCTGGAAAACGACGTTCATTTTCACGGGTTTGTCGATCGACGAATGGATTGACGGCTCCAAACAGAAATGGCAACAAGTACAGAGGCCAACAAAAGTCAAAGTAGTAGGCACATTCCATGTGCCGTCCACCAACGTCCCAAGAACTCTACCCCCCTTCTCCTCGATTCGAGGAGAAGGGGCCGGGGGATGAGGAGCCGGACGATTCTCATCTCGCACATCCCTGGCCGCCTACTAGACTTGAGTATGTGCCGCCAGGTCGATTGCAAACGGTTCGCGGTTACGTGCTTTACAGCGGCAATCAAAAAAAAGGAGAGACATGCGTCCCACGGGCGTCTGGGCCTGTTGTAAACTCCTAAGGAGTAACGGAGTGCCGAGCGAGGTTGCGAATGGAACCCCGTTCACCAAAAAGTTGCACCTGATTTCGCGATCAGCCCAAAGTGCCATACCCAAGTTCACTTCCGCGAAACAGGTGAACTTAAACGTTCGTCTCTCCAGCAGCGCGTCGGATGCGGCTGACGCATCGAGTTCGTGCAAAGGGAGATGACATCAGGGCGTTGGTTGGCACTTTAATTGCTGTGACTCACGACTCACAGCGCTCATGACTTGGCGTCTTTGCGTGATACGATTGACACTCATGTTCGATAAAAAAACCATGCAGGCCGAGTACTATATGATCCTAGATGGTCACCGCTAAACGCAATCACTATCTCTACATGAAATAACAACGAGACCAATTCCCTCATAGCAAGCGCAGCGTGTCGAACCCTCACCCCGCCTTCGGCACCCCTCTCCCTTTCCAAAGCCAAAGGGCGAGGGGGACAGATCAATAGTAGATTGCGTCGCGACGATCGAATATGGTTCTACCATCTCGGGCAACTGGCATTCCTGCCTCGACTCATTTCACCACAAAATTCACCAACCTGCCTGGGATGATAATTGCCTTTACGATTTGCTTGCCCTCAAGCAGTTCATGAATTTTCTCATGGTTGCGTGCTGCGAGCTCCAATTGCTCGGCATTGCAATCGGCCGCTACAACCACTTTCGCTCGTAACTTTCCATTGATTTGCAATGGGATTTCAATTTCGCTCGATTTGGTTAACGATTCGTCGTAAGATGGCCACTTCGCATAGGCTAGACTTTTCGAATGACCAAGGGCCTGCCATAATTCTTCGGCCATGTGCGGCGCAAATGGCGAGAGCAACAGGACCAGCGATTGCATTCCCTGTTTTGGCCGAACCGATTCCTTCGTAAAATAGTTGACGAACTCCATCATCCGTGCAATGGCGGTGTTGAAGCTCAACGCCTCAATGTCCTTGGTCACTGCCATGATCGTGGTGTGTATCACACGGTTTTGCTCCGGGGTCGGCGACACATCTTGTATGGAATCCACCAGTTTGTTGTCGTCCGAATACGTGTCCATCATCAATCGCCAAACACGATCGAGGAAGTTGCGAACGCCATTGACTCCGGTCGTACTCCATGGTTTGGTTGCTTCAAGCGGCCCCATAAACATCTCGTAGAGACGCAATGAGTCGGCACCATACTCTTTCACCACATGATCCGGATTGATCACGTTTCCTCGCGCCTTAGACATCTTGTGCGCTCGGCTGTCGATCCTAATGGACGGGTCGGAAACCAATGCAAAGTGGTCGCCAATTTTGGTGGCTTGGTTGTCAGGCACCGAGACGCTGGTGATCGTTTCCTTGGTCTTGTTATGGATGAGCCCAATTTCCCCCTTGGCAGCATCTGACGAGCTGACCCAGTCCCCGGCCGCTGTCTTGTAACCAGTAAACTCCACTTCACCAAGAATCATTCCTTGATTGACGAGTTTGTGAAAAGGTTCTCGGTGCGAAACGTAACCTCGGTCGAAAAGCACTTTGTGCCAAAAGCGAGAGTACAGCAAATGCAACACGGCGTGCTCTGCACCGCCGATGTACAAATCGACCGGCATCCAAGCTTGCTCTTTGACTCGATCGACCATGGCTGTTTCATTCTTAGGATCAATGAATCGCAAGTAATACCAGCAGGAGCCTGCCCACTGAGGCATCGTGTTGGTTTCGCGTCGGTATCGCTTGCCATCGATCATCACGTAGAGCCAACTATCATCCGCTTTGGCGAGCGGCGGTTCCGGACGACCGTGTGGTTTATAATCTTCTAATTGGGGCAAATCGACAGGCAGGTCCTTGGCTTCGACAGCTCGAATCATTCCGGTCGGCTTCCCAGCGTCATCTAACTCGTGCAAGATTGGAAACGGCTCGCCCCAAAATCGTTGTCGGCTAAAGAGCCAGTCGCGAAGCTTGTAGTTAACTGCTTCGCAAGCGATTCCCTGTGCGGCCAATTCGGCTGTGATGTTGCGTTTCGCTTCTTCTGTGCCGAGCCCGTTGAGCACATCGCTATTCATGGCAAGGCCAGGACCGGTGTAGCACTTGTCTCCACGTAGGATGGAGTCCAAGTCGGAATCCTGTGCGGGCGGCGTGACGACACACACGACTGGCAAGTCAAACGCTTTGGCAAACTCAAAATCTCGGTCATCATGGGCGGGAACCGCCATGATGGCTCCTGTCCCGTACCCGATCAATACATAGTCTGCGATCCATATCGGTATCGGTTTTAGCGTGACCGGATTGATGGCATAAGAACCGGTGAAAACGCCCGACTTCTTCTTGTCCCCTTCCGTTCGATCGCGATCGCTTTTGAACGAAGCGGCTTGGCAGTATTTGGTTACCGCTTCGGATTGCCCATTCGTGGTTAGTTTAGAAACAAAGGGATGCTCCGGAGCGATTACCATATAGGTTGCGCCGTAGAGTGTGTCGGGACGCGTCGTATAAATACGCAAAACATCATCGCCAGCCGACTCAGGGAATTTGCGACTCTGTCGACTCGTTTTCCAGTCCACAAGATTCGCTACCTCGATCAATGGGAAATCCACTTCCGCGCCCGTGCTTCGGCCGATCCAATCCGCTTGCAGTTTCTTGATCCCCGGCGACCAATCCAAGCCGTCTAGATCGTTCAGCAATCGATCACCATACGAGGTAATTCGCAGCATCCATTGCCGCAGCGGCATGCGTTGAACAGGATGGTCACCGCGTTCGCTCTTGCCATCGATGACCTCCTCGTTGGCAAGCACGGTGCCTAATCCTGGACACCAATTGACCAACGCTTCGCCTTGATATGCTAACCGATTTCGGTCTCGATAGAGGGCGACGGCGTTTTCGCCCTCGGACTGCACTTCGGCTGGGATTGGCAATTCGGCAATGGGTCGGCCGCGTTGCTGATCCGAGTCAAACCATGTATCGAACAGGATCAAGAAGATCCATTGTGTCCACTTAAAATAATCGCGATCTGTCGTTGCAAGGCAACGCTCCCAATCGTAGGAGAAGCCAAGCATTTTCAACTGGCGAGTAAACTCACCGATGTTAGTTTCTGTGCTTATCCGGGGAGGCACATTGTGCTTGATAGCGTACTCTTCGGCGGGAAGACCGAATGCGTCGTATCCCATTGGATGCAGGACGGATTTACCTCGCATACGCCAATAACGCGATTGAATGTCGGTAGCCGTATAACCTTCTGGGTGGCCAACGTGAAGTCCCGCTCCGCTGGGATACGGAAACATATCGAGGATATAGATCTTTTCCCCCGCAGGTAGATCGGGGCAACGAAACGTTTTGTTGGTTTCCCAATAGGACTGCCATTTGGGTTCAATGGTCGCGGGGTTGTAACGTGGCATATGTCTCTTCGATGACAAGGAACTTGTTAGGGAACTAATGGATCGAGCGATCCTAGGCAGAATGGATGGCTCGATTGTCGACGGCCAATGCCGCTTCATGCATGGTTTCGGCGAGCGTCGGGTGTGCGTGGCACGATCGAGCAATGTCTTCGCTGCTCGCGCCAAACTCGATTGCGATGGCCGCTTCGGCGATCAAGTCACCTGCGCGCGCACCGATAATGTGTACGCCGAGGACCCGATCGGTTTTGGCGTCCGCCAAGATTTTTACACGGCCTTCGATATCGCCAAGTGTTCGAGCGCGACCGTTGGCACCGTATGCTCCAACACCCTTCTTGAATTCGACCCCCGCCTCCTTGAGTTGCTCCTCCGTCTTGCCGACAGTCGCAATTTCAGGGTGCGTATAAACAATCGCAGGAATGCAGTCGTAGTTGAAATGGGCATGTATACCTTGGATTCGTTCGATACAAACCACCGCTTCTTCCATTGCTTTGTGAGCAAGCATCGCTCCTCCAATCAAATCACCGAGGGCATATATTCCTGGTACCGACGTTTGATAATTGGTATCGACGGTCAGGAAGCCTCGCTTATCTGTTGCGATCCCAACCGTCTCAAGTCCGATACCTTGTGAGTTAGGCACTCGCCCCGCTGCCAGGAGGACACGATCGCAGACAATCGGTTCGGTCCCTTTGCATCGCACGATGCATTTGCCGTTCTCGACGCGAGCGCTTTCAACCCACGAGTTCAGTCGGAATTCAATCCCTTGCCGGCTAAAAATGCGAAACGCAAGTTGGCTAAGCTCTTGATCCATGCCAGGCAACATACGATCCATGGCCTCAAGAACTACCACCTTGCTCCCTAATCGGTTCCACACACTACCCAATTCGAGACCAATATAGCCACCACCGATGACGGTAAGCGTTTCGGGCACCGTTGGATAGGCAAGAGCGGTCGTGCTGTTGCCGATCCAATTTCCGTCCTCCTCGACACCTCGCATCGTTGCGGGCCGCGAGCCCGTCGCAAGAATAATTTGTTTGGCTTTTAGTAAAATCGTTTCGTCACCGACTTGCACTACGACCGAATTGGCATCATTCAATCGCCCCTGCCCGCGATAAGGGGTGATTTTGTTTTTTTTGAAGAGCAAATCGATGCCCCCAGTCAGCGTCTGAACCACCTGATCCTTGCGTTTCATCATGGCTGGCAAGTCGAGCTGGACGTTTCCGACGACAACGCCGTGGTTGGCAAGGCCGCTCTTGGTGTCATAATAGATATGGCTTGATTCAAGTAACGCTTTGCTTGGGATGCAACCGACGCGTAGGCAAGTCCCCCCGAATTTCGGGTTGTCGTCGATACAAGCAGCGTTTAATCCCAGTTGGGCTGCCCTGATAGCCGCAACATAGCCGCCAGGACCACCACCCAAGACAACAACGTCATGTTCAACTGTTTTCATGAACCTTCTCTTTTTGAAACCGTTTTCGAATATTCTGTGGGCAAGAGCGAACAATGCGCAGTTTCCCAACCAAAAGCTTAACCGGCTTATCCCAAATTCCAAGGTCAACCTGTGACCAAAGGAGCTTGAAGAGCGATTACACTAGCGATGCTATGATTTCAAAACAAATTGACAGACTCGTGGAACGGACAAAATGGCCAGCGGCAGGCATGGCCGTTGCAACTTTGCCGTTCACGCTTTACGCATGGGGAAATCTGTTGAACCAGTGCACCACCTATCCAGTCTATGCGACGATGTTCGGCATTGGGATTTTCCTGTTCGTTTTGCTGGCTCGAACAACCATCGCTCAGTCGGCGTTCGCCAGACGGTTTATCGAGTTAGAGCGAGACCTGACACAGTCTGTTTTGGCGCTCGCCATGTTGCACCCGGTGGTAGGTTATGGCAAGAATGAAAACAAAGGCTCTAGGGTTCGTTGGCTTGGGCGGGGAAATTGGGTCATGCTGGCCGCGCCCTATTTTGTGCCCACCGCAACGATTGTGTTGTGGCTCGGATCCTTGATTTTGTTCCAATCCCTTCGCAGCCTGGTGCTTGGGTTCGGAGTCAGCTATCACATGGTCGCCGTCTTGATTCAGTGCCAAAACGGCACAAGCGAACTCCGACGCCTTGGTCGCAAGTTCTGCTGGATGTTTTTGCCCGCGATGAATTTGCTGGTGGCGGGTTGCGTCGCTGCTTTTGCGTTAAATGGCTTTACTGGCGTCGGCGATTTCTTGATTGACTGGATCAGCTTGCCCAGTTTGATCGTGGATTGGCTTTTTGGAAAACGAGTGGAACGCCTAGCGGAGCTTCCATTTCAAATTGTCTAATGACGAGCTTAGTGCCACTGTTTGGAATTAACGTCGCACAGGAGACTACTCGTTCCCAGGCTCTGCCTGG
>CAMBSL010000281.1 GCA_945870455.1 Pirellula staleyi DSM 6068
TCAATTTCAGCTTGCGCATTTCATTTGGCTTGTCGGGCGTGCCAGCATAGACTTCTAACTCCGTGACAACAAAATTCCCGTTTGCAGACAGTCCAGGCCCGGGAGTTTTCAACTCCGCGGCTGGCAGAGTTTCTAGTCGGACAGCATTGAACTCCGCTGCGTTTACCGAAGTTTGAATCGTGTATGTCGCTTTGTCGGCTGAACCACGAGCAATGATCGACCTGTCGCCTTGCGGGACTAGGGCCGAACCGTTCGACGATTCCAATTTGGAAGGCATCAGTGTTTGCCATACGGTTTCATTCTTGTTCTTGGTTAAGAACTCATTCAGTTTGATCGCCAAATTGGTTTCGAATGCATCGATGGCTGCTTTGGCAGCGGTTGCTCTTTCAACGCGGGCTTTCTCTGCCATTTCACGATCTGCTTTGATGCTCTCGATACGAGCTGCGAGCTTTGCTTGTATTTCGCTTCGCTCGAGATCTTGCTGGGCTTGCTTTTTTGGCTTTTCCTCTAGCCACCAAGTTTCTCGTTCCGCCAATGATTTCGCTAAGGTTTCATGGTCCGATTCGATCAACTTCATGACTGAGGCCGCCGCCTCAATCTCCGCCGGCTCAGCGGATCGATTTAGCACTCGCAGGAATAGTTCATTGATGAGCTCGCCATCTACGTTGAATTGCCCGACAAGTTGATGGATCGAATTGCTCTCGTCTGCAATGGCAGTACCAAGAGTCGGACCACTAACGAGAGCCATCACGGAACCGAGCCTGAGTTCGCTGGAACGTTCGCACTCGCAAGCGCTTTCTCGCGGTGGACGTCCTAGATTGTTCAAGAACCCATCCGGCAAACCAGCATCCGCGTCGGCCAGCGATGCGGCACGCGACCCGGGACTCATGCCGGGCAGCTTCGAGATCGAACCTGTCACTTGATGAATCGCATCGTAGAGCACTTCAGCGGGCAAGCGTCTCGGCATCGCATGCGAATAATTGCGATCATCGTCTTTGTTCCACTCATTGTTTTCCATCGAAAGTTGATAGATTCTCGAATGACAAATCGTACGGACCAAGTGCCTGACATCGAACTTGCTATCGATGAAATCCTTTTCCAGGAATGTGAGCAATTCCGGAATGCTGGCTGGGTTGCCTGCTCGAATGTCATCGATCGGCTCTATCAATCCTTTGCCGAGCATGTAGCCCCACATTCGATTCACAAAGCTGCGAGCAAAATAAGGGTTCTTGGGACTTGTCAACCAAGCACCGAATTGCTTTCGCCTCGAACTGTCTGCTTCGACTGAGTATTCGCAATCGAATGGAAACTTGGGTGCAACTGTTTGTTGCGTCTTTTGATGCTTGACTTCCGCAGTGCCCGTATCGGACACTTCCTCGTAAAGTGGTTTGGCTCCTTCCACAGCCGAACCGCCGATGGTCTCCTTGCCGGACGCTTCGTCTTTCTTTAACGAGACTTGCGAGAAATAGGCAGCCGTTTCGTAGTACTGATCCTGCGTCCAACGTTCAAAGGGATGATCGTGGCATTTATTGCAGTTGAATCGAACACCTAAAAACAGGTGCGTTGTGTTTTCCAGGGTATCTTCGGGGTTACGGAGTATTTTGTAGTACGATGCGGGGGGGTTATCTTTGTTCGAACCAGAAGCCGTTACAATTTCCGTTACGAATTGGTCATAAGGTTTGTTCTTGGCAACGCTATCGCGAATCCAGTCGCGGAATTTTGTCGCGCCTGCTTTGCCTAGGAACTTCGAATTCACCTGCAACAGATCGGACCATTTGTTTGTCCAGTGATCGGTGAACGCATCGCTTGCAAGCAAACTATCAATGAGTTTGTTTCGCTTTTCTTCCGTCGGTGTTTGGTCTGCGAGAAACGCGCGAACTTGGGAAACGTCCGGTGGCAAGCCTGTCAAATCCAAAGTGACGCGGCGCAAGAAATCTGCATCGGTGCACAATTCCGACGGCTTGATCTTCATGCGTTCCCACTTCGATGCAACCAGCGAATCGATGGGGTTCTGTTGAGTCGTAGGTTTCCAGTCGAAACCGGTTCGATCACCCATTACAGTCAATGTCGTTGCCGAATAAGCACCTTCGAAACGGGCCAAAATTGGGGCCTCACCGCGCCGAAGGGCCTGAACTCGTCCACCCTCAATGACTCCTGCTACATCGCCATTTCCTGTTTCGAGAAATGCCTCACGGGTAACGTCACGAGTCGCTCCATCGGCATACGTCGCCAGGACCCTTAATTGTTGAATGGCACCAGGCATGGGTGCAACAGGATTCAAGGGAGACAACTCAAGTTTCGCGACACGAGGCGTGGCTGCGTTAATCTTGGCCCCTTCGGCAATCCACTGCCGAATAACGAGAGCTTGACTATCACCTCGTTCAAATAGTTTGCCACCTACGTGTGCGACGAGCCCTAGAGGCTTGGCCATCATCAAGCTATCCGTTGGCGACGAAGGATTGATTCGACGGCCCGCAAGATCATCCGCCAAGGAGCGAACGTCATAGAGAGGGTCATACCCGCGAAGCGATAGCTTGAAGCCACCTTTACCCGCTTGAGCTCCATGGCAAGTACCTGAATTGCAGCCGACTCTCGATAAAACCGGGTTCACATCCCGCACAAAGTCAATGGGTTTCGTGGATTCGAAGTTCACCGAAACAGGCAGAGTCTTCTTGTGTCCACCCAGTTGGATTTCGATTTCGCATGAGCCATTGACAAGTGGTTGCACCCATCCTCGTTGCGAAAGCCAAACATTTTTTGCGGCACTTGTCATCGACGCGAGTCGAGTCGCGTCTAGGATTTCGCCATTGTCCAGTTTCGCCGAAACAAGGATCTGAGCCGAGTCGTTCCAATGGTCCAAGGTCAGCGATGCCGGCTGCACATCGATGGAGGCAACCCGCGAAAGGGGGAATTCTGCGGCCTCCTTGATGTAGTCTGGTGAGGTGCGTTCCGACGCGTGGACAGTCGCCATCTCGGCGAGTCGTTTGCTCCGCAGGTCCTCAACCACGGCCGGGTCGGAGGTCTTCGATGTGGAAGTAGGAGTAGTGTCAATGTCGCATTCCGGCACCGAGTTAGAATAGTTCCAAACGCGAAGACGGCCATCCGAGCCGCCAGCCGCGAGCCGCCCGGATGCATCGAACGCGATCGCATAAATGGCAGCCGTTGGGACCGTCCAAGTTGCGACTACCTGAGGTTGAGCCGTGACAAAGATTTCCAGTTTCTTTTTTTCTTCCGCGTTTCGGTCGGCTACACGCTTCTTCTGAATCGCTTTGATATCTTCGGGAAGCTGGCCATCGACGTCGTACGACCAAACTTTGATTGTGCTCTGACCGTCCAGTGTGGATGCCGCCGCTAGGAATTTTCCGTCCTGGCTAATCGCAACATCGAAAATTCGCCCAGGGATGGCATCTAACTGTCGAATCAAGTTTGCGTCGTCACCGATCACTCGGGCCGTTTGTCGAAAGACGCGGTAAATCTTGGGAACGCCGTCCGCACCCCCAACCAATATCTCGTCTCGCTCGGGATGCCTTGCCAAGGCTTGAACTCCCCCGCGAAGCGCACCTGGGGTAATCGAAGTGATGTTGTCGATAAAGCGTTCGGTCGCCACCTCGATGAGCTTTACCGTTCGATCGCGGCTGGCGGACATCAGATGTTTACCATCGACCGTGAAGACTGTGGCTCGCGGCCAGTCCTCGTGAGAGCGTTGATACAGAACTTGCTCGCCGTCCAAATTGAAGGCCCGAACGGTATTATCCGCCATCCCGAATGAGATCAATGAAGAATCGGGAGACCAGTTTAAGCCAAACAACGTATCGGAGCCAAGTTGCAGGCTGCGTTCAAGCTCCATCGACTCGGCATTCCATATCTGCAATTCGCCCGAGACACCATGCTCACCTGCCGCAACGGCAAGCCACTTACTATCCGGCGAGTAACGAATCGATTCGATGCGAGGGCTAAAGCCAACGAGCCTTTTTTGAAGCTTCCAATCTGCGACGCTAAAAACAAGAGTCTCATGAAAACCAGTCACGGCGACTTGTTTGCCATCTTTCGAAAAATCGATGGATGTGATGGTAGGCGGTTGAACGTAGACGGGCGGTTTAGCCGACGTGAATCGAGGCCCCACCGCTTGAGCATCGTTAACGGCACCGGCATCAATCCAACGCCGAATGATGTCGATTTCGACTTCCGTTAGTGGTTTTCCCTTTTTTGGCATTTCCGATTTGCCATCCACCGGGACGATCTCCTTGATCAAATAGCTTTCTGCAGACTTGCCTGGAACAATGGCGGGGACGTCGGATTCGCCACCAGATTGCATCGATTGGAAATCCGTCATCAAATAGCCGCCAAGTTTCTTGGCATCTTGATGGCAACCGAAGCAATTTGCTCGCAGGATGGGCAAAACGTCGCGCGAGAAGCTCGGGGGAGAAGCTGGCGTTTCGTTTGGCGAAGTGGCTTGGGCGAGATCGCAGGACAACAAAAGGAAACCTATTGCTGTTAGGCGGAGTTGGCTGATCAATCCAAACGGCATAGAGGCGGCTCCATAGCTATAAGTTTCGCAACCTTGCATTGACGCGAGAAAATCGCATCAATGTGTTGGGAATTGTTGAATGCGGGACGCAAGGAAAGCATGCGTTGAGTCTGAAGGGGACGCGAATCTCGAAGATTCATCGGTCCTTTAGGATAACTACCAAACAGTATTCGGTCAACAATGGGCTTCAGACCACCCATATGGCCTGGGTGGCCTAAGTTGCACGACGTTCCACCGTCATTATTCCTGCGACGCGGAGCTTCGCACAACGAAGACGAACCCAAAAACGGTGGCTTTAAAGCAAACTAGTCATTCCCAACCCTCTATAATCCGTTGGGTCAGTAAAGCGTCCTGCTGGATTTGTCTTGTTAACCATAATAGATGCCCAGAAGTTCGTCGCCTCACGTCAATTCAAAGGAAAATGTATGTCATTGCCAAAGCGTTCCTTGCCGGTCGGAGGGGTCATCCATACTTATCAAAAGTACAGCCCAACCGAGTTTCCAAGCCCCACCGCAGAACCACCCGATTTGGTATCGGGGGCATTCGAACATGCTTTGGCCTATGGCAACTACCGCCAGTTGACCGAGGAGGAGCTAGCCCGCGCGATTCAGATCGACCCAAGCCAGATCGGTGGACTTGGACCGAGTATTGATATGCTTCTCGCGATGCTTGAGGAGCGAAAGCGGAAAATCCTTGAAACTTACCAAACCGACGGATTGGACAAGAAGGCAAACGATCGATTCGATAAACTTGCAAAACGGGCCAATCCGCCTTCAAAACTGAAAGGCGAATATCAAAAGGCTGTTCACTCAAAGCAAATCTACTTGCTCGAACAAATGTGGTATCGCGCGGACCGCGATTCACCCGAGTTCGCGTCTCAAGTCCTGCACGTGATGGAATCGCTCGGCGACAAATATAACATTGATGAACTGATCAGTAAGTACACGTTTACTGGCAGTCAAAAAATGGATATTCCGCAAGCACTTGAGATCAAGAAGGAACTCGAAAAGATCGATGAGCTCCTCGAACAACTAAAAGAAGCAGCCAAGACAGCCCAAATCGGATTGATCGATATGGAGGCCCTCGCCGAGTTTGCGCCGCCTGCTGACTTGAACCAACTTGAGGAACTGCGGCAACAGATCAACAACTACGTTCGGGAGATGGCGGAACGTCAAGGGCTTGATCGCGATGAGAAAGGAGCTTTTCATTTGACTCCCAAGGCGCACAAAATATTTCAAAGCCGTCTGCTGGGACGGATCTTTTCCCAATTGAAAGCATCCCGATCGGGCCGGCATACCGGTCGCATCGTCGGCGACGGTAATGTCGAGTTGCCGTCGACCAAAAAATACGAATTTGGTGACTCGATTGCCAATTTAGATACCACTCAATCCGTTATCAATGCGATGCTTCGTCGTCCTGATGAACGCCCCATTCGATTGCGATCCGATGATCTCGAAGTGCACATGACGCGAAATAGCCCGAAGTGCGCTACCGTCGTCGCAATGGATATGAGCGGTTCAATGCGGTACGACGGTCAGTACATGAACGTCAAACGCATGGGATTGGCGCTCCAAGGTTTGATCACCAGCGAGTACCCCGGCGACTTTCTTCGATTCATTGAGATGTACACGTTCGCCAAACTGCGACGACCAGGTGAAATCATCGATATGATGCCGAAGCCAGTGACCATTCACAACCCGGTCGTTCGACTGAAAGCGGATATGAGCCAGCCCAATGTGACTGAACAAGACATTCCCCCTCACTTCACCAACATTCAGCATGCCTTGCGACTTGCTCGCCAGAATTTGGCAACCGTAGACACGCCGAACAAACAAATCGTGCTGATCACCGACGGTCTCCCCACAGCTCACTTCGAAGACGAAACGCTGTTTCTTTTATATCCACCTGATCCTAGGACGGAAAAGGAGACGATGCGTGAAGCGTTGAAATGCGCAAAGGAAGGTATCGTGATCAATTTGTTCCTGGTGCCAAGCTGGTCGCAGTCGGAAGAAGACATCCGGTTTGCCTACCGATTGGCGGAACAGACCAAAGGCCGCGTATTTTTTACAGCCGGTAACGATTTGGATCGGTTTGTTCTCTGGGACTACGTCGAGAAGAAGCGAGAAATCCTAGGTTGATCGAACGCGTCATTCCTTGTGTTCGGTCCGTCGTGTTCTGTCCGTCGTGTTCTGTCCGTCGGGAGCAAGTGCAAAGGGCGACGCTGCACGCCAGTTCATGATGGTTTACAATGATCGGTCCAGGATTTAGACCCTCGCAACTCTCCCTTTGCTGAAACGAACGCAACCATGAAACCCGGTGTCCTGCTCTTTGCACTTGTGGCAACTCTTTTCTTTGTTGGAAACTCGCGCGCAGAACGGCTGGTGCTGGTAAGCGCTTCGTACGGCAAAAACATTGTCGCGATATGCGATACCGAAGGCAAAGTTTTATGGTCCCACAAGACAGCCGGACCGGCACAAGGGC
>CAMBSL010000282.1 GCA_945870455.1 Pirellula staleyi DSM 6068
TTGGTCTTCGCAACGGGAGCCGCTGCTGCCAGTCGTCGCTCGCTTGGTACGGCAGTTTGTGGTGGCATGCTCACGTCAACGGTTCTAGCGGTCTTCTTCACGCCCGTTTTCTACGTCGTGTTCCAAAGGATCAGCGAGTTCAGGCAAGACCGGCCAGACCATCCCTAGTCCCGTATTGTGTCTAGTTGGTTATACTGGTCACGCGACGCGGACTGTTTATCAGGTAATCCGTAGGAGATCCATCGGTGATCCTTGCGCCAGAGCCAAACGCCCTAAGCCAGCTTCGGAAATCAATGAAGGCATGGCATCGCTTGCAGGGGAAGACTGGCTTGCTGAAAGCTTTCAACTCACCCAGGAAGACATGTACTCTTCGGAAATTCGTAATCACTTTAAATCGAACCTCGCCGATCGCGAGCCTATAGTCTGCACAGAAGTGTTTTTAAAACACTCAGGTGCTATCGTTCAACAGCGAATTCTGGTTGCAGGTCTTAGGCTTTGATTGGTTTTTAGCCGAAATACTAAAGTGAGTGTTCCATTAAATGTATTACATCACACAAGCAACACTTTTTCCCTAAAAAATTCTCTTACTCACTTGATTCAAATATCCACTGTCTCTATCCTTATCGGCGGAGGCTATAGCGAACTGCGAGTTTGCCCCATCGGAGGGGGGGTAGCTCAGGTATACCTAAGACGTTTGCTAGATTAATCTAGATTGTACATGCCGCCTTTGATCCTGAGCGTGTTTCTCAATACTTCAGAATCTCTGTCTTCTACGGATTAATGAGTTAAACGCAAGTTAAACGCAAGTTGAACCGTGTACTCGTTATTTCGTTAGTCATCTCAATAGAAAGGAGAAAAACCCATGTAACTACAAAACACCAAGGCGTCTAACGGGTCGCCATATACAACCAAAAGTAAATTGGCCAGTTATTAAGTACTGGTTTTCAAGTATTAACTCCGAACTGCTTCCTATTGAACAGTACTTCGCCCCCGACGGGGACTGATGCAAGAGCAATCTGTGCATTTTCTGGTAACTCACGGAGTGATTTCAGTGTAACCGTCCAAAGGTCGCGTTTAACTCACCGACATTCCTTGTTTTCCAATTTGTGCAGTAAGTCCATTGTAGCCAAAGTACGCTTATCAGCCAATTTGCTGCTGGATCTGTTTCGATTTCTGAAAGGCCTTTTTTATAATCAGGCCTGAAATGTTCCATTTTCAATATTAGGAGAGATTATATGTCGCGAATAAGATATAAAAAAGCTCGGAGAACATGTCCGCATTGCAAAAGAACATGTTCGTGTGCATGCGATAAGCTTCCAGATCAACAAATCGACTGGGGTTGTTACACTGCTTTTAAAAGGATAAGACGATGTGAATCGTGCGGAAAATCCTTTGATACCTACGAAATTGCAAAAGAACACTTGGAAGAGTTTCGTTCCACCATGTTCGAGTCTCGCGAAAAGTATTCACGGGTTCTTAGCGAAATTATTGAGGCGGAAAATGTTATAGAGATGCAGTTTGCAACAATTTCCAAATTGATTGCAGAGGCAAAGGAGCTATACCCAAAAAGTTCGCAAACCGAAATAGTCAAGAGGCTCGGGCCTCGCAGACCGCCGCCACTTCCTCCATCCTCACCTCCTACCGTTTAGTGTTCGCGTGGAATCGCTTTTGGTTGTCGCGTAGCGAGTTGGGAAGGAAACGCGAGAGCCGTGCTGGCGAAAGCCAACACCGGCCCGCGTCTTCTTCCTCTTCTAGCTGCGGGACTGAGTTCACGCCCTCAAGTTGCGAGTTTCCAATTCGGCGCGAGCCGTGTTAGGTTACAATAGGAAGGTCGTTTCCATTGGCAAAATCAGGATAGAAATCATGACTGCGTTCGACCGAATAACGATTGACCCAACCAAAATGAATGGTCAACCATGCATTCGAGGAATGCGATTGACCGTTCGTCGCGTACTTGAAGGACTTGCCCTTTATCCGGACCGTCTTCAGTTGGCAAAAGAATACCCCGAGCTAGAAGATGAAGACATTCGACAGTCGTTGGCCTACGCTGCAGCTCATCTGGATGACAAAGTCTTGGAACTTCATGGCGTGCAATGAATTATTTGCTAGATCAAGGATTAGCGAGGTCGACCGTCGGATATCTTCGCGAAATGGGAATCGAATCTGAACACGTCGGCAATCTTGGCATGGCGGCATCCAGCGATAAAGAAATTCTGGACGAAGGTCGTAAACGTGGTTGGGTAGTTGTGACGCTCGATGCGGACTTCCATGCTTTACTGGCTCTATCCGAAGCATCTAGTCCATCGGTGATCAGAGTACGAATAGAGGGAATGAAAGGCGATCAAGTGGCAAGAATAATCGGCCGTGTTCAAGAAGCTGCGTCGATCGATCTAGAAGAAGGCGTGGCCATCACAGTAACCGAACGAAGAATCGCGATTCGCCGTCTTCCCTTGAGTGCCAAATAGCGGCGTTGACAGAACCATGGGTACACACGCAAATCCATTGTTGGCGAGCTGGATCCTTGGGCGATTCTGAGAAATCTAGCAAAGTCTTTCCCGCCCCGTTCGCAAGCTTCCGCAATACTGGAAGGTATCGAGACCCAACGCGTTGCGTTTTTTCTCTAATTCAGAAATCGCGACAATCTCGCGATGACTCGTAAATCGAGATCGCCAGCACGCAAGAGTGCATCTGAAATCTCAATCACCATCGAGTCGAGTCCGGGATTTTGATTCGACTTGCGGATGGCTTCGCGAATCGAGCCCGACCGCAGAATCATTCGTCTCAACGACCACACAACTCGCCAGGACTCAAGGCATTCGAACGAGAGTCGATGTCGCGGTCTCTCGATACCTTTTTAGTTCACTGGGTCGAAACTCGCATTCTAGCCCAATGTGCACATCTCACTTACGATGGTTGTACCTGTACTGCGGGAGCACCCACCAAAAACGTGCTTCCCAAGAAGAAAAGGAGGCCACCCAATAGGATGGCAGCAGGGAGCGTCAGAACCCACGCCAACAAGATCTTTTGGATCGTGCTCCCTTGGATCCCAGATTTGTTGGCCCACATCGTTCCCGCGATCCCAGAGGACAGCACGTGTGTTGTACTCACTGGCAAGTGGAAGAAGTCTGCGAGGCCTATCGTGATAGCGGCAACCGTTTCAGCGGCTGCACCCTGTGCGTACGTTAGGTGCGTCTTGCCAATCTTTTCCGCAATCGTAACCACAATTCGCTTGTATCCGATCGTAGTGCCAATACCGAGTGCCAGTGCAGTACCAACGATCACCCAAAAGGGAATGTATTCGATCGCCCTCTTCAACGAGCCGTTGGCAGCATCCACCGCCTTTTTGGCTTCGCCGGTTAGTTGGATGCCAGCCAATTCTTTCCGAAAACGAAAAATCGATTGACGGACTTCCCAACGTCGCTCGGCTGGAACTTCATAAAGGGAGCTTTTGCCGTCCAGCAATGTTTTGATATTCAGCAATTCCTTTTCGATTGCGGGAGTTGATTGGCCAGCAGACCTCAAGGCCGAATCGATTGCAATCGCTGATTCGTGTACTTCGTTCGCTAACTTCGGATGGGTCAAATCCATGGAATAGTAAGCAGGCAGGAATCCGATGAGGGCTAGTAGGACCAAACCCATTCCTTTTTGTCCATCGTTCGATCCATGCGCAAAACTCACGCCACCGCAGGTTGCTAGCAGAACGCCTCGAATCCATGAGGGAGGGTTATCACCGTCACCGGGAGGATGGTAGAGGTTGGGATTTTTAAAGAAGACTCGCATCGCTAAGAGAAGGACAGCAGCGAAAAAAAATCCGATGATGGGTGATAGTATCAGTGCCTTGCCGACGTCAAGCGCTTTGGCCCAGTTGACTCCTTCGAGTGTACCCGATGTCATCAAGCTGTTTGTGACTCCTACACCTAGGATCGAACCGATCAACGTATGGGAGCTTGAGACCGGCAAACCCATCCACCACGTTCCCAAATTCCAAATAACTCCGGCCAGAAGCAGAGACATGACCATGACGATGGATTTTGCCCCTGTCCCATTGATCAGCAAATCCACCGGTAGCAAATTCACGATGCTAAAAGCGACAGTCGTCCCTCCCAGAAGCACTCCTAAAAAATTCATAAAACCAGAGTACAGCACCGCAGGGGTTGGTTTCAACGTTTGCGTGTAAATAACCGTCGTCACTGCGTTGGCGGTATCGTGAAAACCGTTGATAAATTCAAACGCGAACGCAGTTACCAGCGCCAACATAAACAGTAGAAGTCCGTTGGTCGAAAGTTGTTGGATGGCATCCCAGAAAATCGAGTTCATGGCAGCGAATTTGTTTGGTTGAGGTTGTGGACTTTAGAAGTCATTCCGGATCGGCGGCACGAGCACGCAAAATCCGACAGCCGAGCGTTGTACATTTCACGAGGGGCTCCATTGTTATAATCCGATTCGCGAGATGAAGGAGAGGAAATTACTATTCCTCCCGGAATCTTAATCAAACATTAAAAATTGGTAATGTTGGTGCCGGTGTGTAGCTACTGCGCTGTGCCAAAGATTGAGCCAAAGGGATTGTGACGATCGGGCACAAGAAGAGTTCGATGCCAGTTCGCGAAACCCTATTTTCGACGCGACAGTTATCCCGTCGTCTTCTTGGTCGGTCGTCCCCTCAAACCAATCAGCCCCAGCAAGACGCAGATCGAAGCTAGTGCTTTGTCCAGATTAAAAATTAGGGTTGGCAATGGGTGCCGAACTCGCCAGAGTTCGGTTTTCGTTGCGGCACTGAAGCCTGGCGACTCCAGCTACCCCAAAATCGAACCTGGACAAACCTTTAGTAGTTAAATTGGCACTGAAAACGGAGGATGCTCCCGTCGAAATTTTGGTACGACAGCTTGCCCTCTTTGTTGATAGCCGTAGTGTTCACCCGGTCGATCAAGCCATACTCCAAGTTGAATTCCAGTTCCTTTACTACTTGCCATTCGACGCCCGTGGCCAGTTCTGTACCATGTCCGTAAGGAGCATTCTTTTGCGTCGAGTATCCCCCCTGATATTGCCACCAGCGAGTATAAGGCATGAAAAACCCATGGTGAGCGGTGTCGATCGCATACATGGCCATCACATAACCTCCGTAGAATGCGCGTGTTTGAACCGCAGTTTGCTCATCGTTCAGGCCTGGGGTTTCCCCAACGTTCCACTCGGTTTGTAAGCCGAAATTCGTGGGATACCAAACAAAAGTCGAACCGAGGTGTTTTTGCCAAAGTCCATCGCTTCCGCCGGTGCCAGTCGGAGTGATCGCTGGGCCTTGCCCAAGCGGGCGAATTTCTGCGCCCTGGACTACCACATTGCCACCCATACCTTGAATAGAGACCTCGCAAAAATGCTCATTTCCAACCTCAAAAGGCATGGTCAAACGCGCGACGACGTGCGGTGCATTGTTGGCGTCCAACACGGATCCACCCTGACCATTGAAGACGCCCAATCCCAGAATGCCGTAGTCTCCAGAGCCCTTGTACCTTGCGTTCTGTAGTTCATGAAACAATTTTTGCTTGACCTCCGGTGTCCAATAGTAGAATACGCCCAGGTCTCGCTCGTTAGGGGACACAGCCACGTTGATAGGATCGGAGCGGTCCAGCGGCGCTCTGTTCTGGCTCGACTGCATGTTCTCGAATCCGTAGGGGATCTTGGAATTGCCGACCCGAAATCGGTGGACCTTGGCAGTGTCGACGTAGATGTCCCCATACCAGTCGCGAACCTGTGCGAAGTATGTTGCATCGGAGCTACCGGGTGGTGTTATCGCAAAATCGGGCTGAAAGTAGATGCCCAAGTGGGGAGCGACATCACCTTGAATCTTTAATCGAGCCCGTCGCATCGTAAATCCTTCGATCGATCCGATTCCCTTGTCACCCAAGATTTGCGGTGCTGCGCCGGGCCCTTCTTGCAAGGTTTTGTCGAAACGAATTTGGGTATAGCCACCTAAACTCAAGTTTTCATACCAATGCTTGTGCTTGCTCGGCTTTTTATCTACAGATACCGTTTGAACGGGTTTTTGCACGAGTGAGTCGGCCTGAATCATTTGGTCGAGCAAACCAGGACCTTCCCACAACTCGCGATTTTGGCTCTGCGAATAAAGGCTTTTTGGGGCAGCCGGTTCGGTATCTCCCATGCGAATAACGGGAGAATCCGCGTTGTCCAAGAGGGTCTGGGTGCCTCGATCCAACAAATCCGCAGGCGCTCTTCGAGGCAACTCCTGAGCGGACCCTATCGACACGACGTTTAAAGAAACGCACAGGGCAACCTGGTATCTAAAAATTACGGAAGCTTTGGAAGGCATTGCAAGCACGGTACCTTAATGAAGTGTAGTATGAAAATCTTGGCAACGATCAGTAAACTGGCGAACTGGACAATTTGGATAGGCCTAGGCAAAATGGCGTCGATCACAACATGGGCCGAAAGCCGTGGGCTAAGGCCCTTCGGCTAATCAGCCGCAACGCGTTAGCGTTCGGTTTAGCCCGACTTAGGATCGGTTTAGCCCGACTTAGGATCGACGCCGGCAAAGGCGAAACCACCACTCTCAGCTATTCGCATAGCAGCTAGCCTAGCATCCAAAGGTTTCCTTCGAATGGCGTGGGGCTGTATGGCTTGTGAATGAAATATCGGTTAGGCCTAGCTTGCACTTTATTAAGATTGTCTTAATCGCGGCCATCGTGGATTTGTTCGAGATATAATTCGCTCCCGCAACGTTGGCCACGTAGGAAAAATCGATTGGCCGCGTACTCGGCACCCCCCCAAAAACGCTTTTCAAATACCCCAAAACACTTTTCAAATAAATACGGAGTCAGGCGATGAATGATCGACAATCTTCTTCCGATCCCACGCAACCTGGGCAACACCGCGACCTAGGTTGGCTAGAGTTCAACCGGAGAGTCCTGGCAGAGGCGAAGGACACCCAGCT
>CAMBSL010000283.1 GCA_945870455.1 Pirellula staleyi DSM 6068
GAGTTTGGGATATTCGACAAAACGATGACATTGCGGCTTGGGATGTTTCGCTCGACGGAATAATGATTGGCGACGGTACGGGAATTAAGGGAATCCGCGTTTACAACGACTACCCAGTTGCTGGCGGACGCCCCTGCCCAACATTTTTCGAAGGGCATGCAGGCGAGAGCCACAAGAATTGGCAAAAAAAGAAAGTGGACGAAACGGGGGCCATTAACCGAACAATGGAGCAATCCCTTGTGTTTTAGGAGTTTGTTCAGACCGCAACGCGAATCGCGAGAAAAAAAAACCATACAGCCGAACCCCTTCAAAAATTTGGTGACCTTGATACCATCATACTAAGCTCACCAGCGGAATTTCGGTATCGCCCTCGGGTGAGTCGTTTGGAAATGTGTGAAAAATTGAGAGCGTAGCTCAGTCGGTAGAGCAAAGGACTTTTAATCCTTGGGTCCAGGGTTCGAGCCCCTGCGCTCTCATTGCACCAAAACCCTGGTTTTTTAAGGTTTCTCCTTGAAAATCCAGGGTTTTTTCATGCCCAAATCGATCGGTTCGAATTGACGCATAATGGCGTCCTTTCGCACCTTGTCGCTCGGCTTAGTCCGAAAGAACGTCGATACCTAGTACTTCATCGAATAATCCGATCCCATCGTGTAATTCTCTCCAAGACACATCCGAGCTTGACTTCCGAAGTCGACTGTTGCCAGTACAACGTGGAAATCCGAAGCTGGATGTTTATCGTAGTTCGCGCAGCGCCTCATACAGCTCTGGCGGAATCAGCCGCAAAAAAATCGAGCGCTTTTCGATGTCCGTGTTACCGTAATCGAATATCTGAGAGAGAAACGCGTAGAGCCGATGGAATGTTCCCATGTCTGCGCGGAATAGGAGCAGCGCATCCATCTGGTCTTCCGCAGCAGCACCCGCTTTGGCGTCTTTGTTGGCAGTGGCAGCCTTGAATTCTGTTTGTGCTTCTTTGAACTGCTTGAGAAGTCTGATTGCCACGGGGGCGATGGCGGCTTCTAGCTGGGCTTGCTTCGAGTCCGGATTAATCTCCACGAAAACCACGCGGTTGACTTCGAATTCCTCGTAGAAACCCATCGAATCGATTTTGGACCGTAGATCCAACACGATGTTCGGATCGGTGATACCTGATAGTGTTGCCGTCGTGTAGTAGGTTTTGAACGCTCCCAGGGCGACGCTTCGCATAGCCCTGGGCTAGAATGTTGATGCCCCATTCGGGGCGTTGGCTCCGTCTGGACGGGACGGCCGGGGCAACTTGGTACTTGTATCTATTTCCGTTGGGTGCAGTTAACCCATTCGTCGATCGACAAACCCGTGAAAATGAACGTCGTTTTCCAAGCATTCGATTTGAACATTGCTTAGCTGTGCCGCTTGCTCCATGAGTGCCTTTCCGACTCCGTCGACAGGTCGCATCGCATTGTGGCCACCGACAATCTTGGGGGCGATGAAGCAATGGACTTCATCGATCAATCCTCCATCAAAGGCGCTTCCAAGCAGCGTGCTGCCCCCTTCCAGCAACACGTTCGTAAAACGGCGATTCCCGAGCTCTTTCAATACAAAGCCCAGCGATTGATTCTCCGCTTCCTCCGGTACGACCAGTATCTCGCAACCTGCATCCTTGAGCTTGTTCACGTTGTCCAGCGGAGCGAATGGACCAACGGCTATCAGAACAGGCCCGCTCCCCACGCTTTGAACAAGCTTCGAGTCGGGCGAAAGCCGGCATTGTCGATCCAAAACAAGTCGTGCGGCGATTCTCAACGGCGCCTCGTTTGGTTCAAGCCTTGCTGTCAAAAGTGGATCATCCGCCAATGCCGTTCCGATTCCGACTAGAACGGTATCCACCCGAGACCGGATTCGATGAACGAAGCGTCTCGACATTTCATTGCTAATCCATTTGGAGTCGCCGTCCCGTGTCGCCAAGGCTCCATCAAGTGTCATGGCCCACTTGGCAATCACCCATGGCCTCTTTTCCGAGAGCAATTTTAGATAGGGTGCGTTCAAGTGCCTGGCTTGCGTCTCCAAGACTCCCACGTCGACGTCGATTGAATTCTCGCGCAGCAACGCTAGTCCCCTTCCCGAGACGGCTGGGAAAGGATCCGACATTGCAATCACAACTCGCTTGGGTTGATGACGCACGAGCAGATCAACGCAAGGAGGGGTTTTGCCGAAATGACTGCATGGTTCCAGTGTGACGTAAACCGTCGACTGGCGGAGTCGATTCGGGTCGCATCTTGAAATCGCGTTCACTTCTGCATGCGGTCCACCATAGTAACTGTGGTGCCCCGACGCAATGAGTTCATCATTCTCAACGATCACGCAACCGACCATCGGATTGGGCTCGACGCGACCTCTCCCTCGGCTGGCAAGCTCGAGAGCGAGGCCCATCCAGTAGCGGTCGCGTTTTTCCATTCAACAGTCCTTCATTCAATCGCATGTGGACTTAAGTTGCACGACGCTCCGCCGTCGTGATTTATGCGACGCGGAGCGTCCTATAACGCGGAGCGTCCTATAACTAAGAGCGGACGCAAAAACTAAGGCTTGACGACGCGTCAGTCTTGCCCAGGGATCCATAGTTTGCTGCCACCGCCGGATCCGCCTCCGGCGCTTTGTTGAGGTTCGTCAGATTGTCCTGGTGTCCAAAGTCCTGACGAGGCTGCTTGGCTGGACGCCACTTCGCCACCTCGTGCACGCATGGCCTGCTGTTGACGCATCATCGCCATTTGCATGAATTGCAACAAGACCGGGTCGTTGGGATTTTCACGCAGCGATTGCTCCAGAAACTGGCGGGACTCTGTGTTTCGGCCCAACATATTCAACACTTCGACACGTTCTAGCACCGCATTGCCAATCGGCACTTCGAGTTGCTTGCCAAGCTCAACGATGCGTTTCAGCAACTTCTCCGCATCGTTCGGATCGGTGACGGTTCGGGTCCTGAGATTGAGCTGGGTGTATTCCGCCGAAACTTTAAATTCCTCCGGCCATTGCATTTGCTCGCTGCGTTGTGCCAGGCTGTCAAAGATGGAAGTAACACCTCGCGAGAGGGCGGATTGCATCAACTGGATTAGGCTGTTTGGATCGATATCGCTGAGATCGGTCCAGAAATAGCTTGCTCCGCCAACGAAATCCAATACATCTTGCGAAGAGGACAACTTGGGCACTTGCAGATTGAGTTGCTGATGCAGTTGCTTGAACTGATCGTCGGTCAGGCTCGAGGTACTTGAACCTTGCCAATGCAAGAGGAGTGCTGCAAGCTTTATCTTCAAGGAAGTATCGCCGGCTGCTTCGCGAGGGGTTTTGCCAGATAGGCATTCTTGCGGGTAGTCAAGAAATCCGTCGAGCACTAATTGTCGCGTTGCATCGTTGAGAGCCAACCGGCGTTCGGGTGCGACTTGCTTTCGAAGCATGATCGATGCGGTTACTTGTGACAAATACGATGATGGGAGCTTTTCCAACAAGACTCGATTGAGCGAACCGACATCAAGTTCCTTCTTGATCCTTTCCAAAATCGTGCGGCGAGAACCGATAGGTGGTTCAAGTGAAATCAATCGAGCCGGCTTATCGGTTTGTTTACCGTAATACGCGAGCCAGCTACCGCTTCTCGAGGCCTCGAGTTCGGCAAACTGCTCTTGCAAAACGGGTTCGACACAGACGAAAGCTAGTTTCGGCGGAACTTCTTCGTCGAGCAACGTTTCCAGCATAGCTTTCAGTTGATCGACTGCGATCGGAATCAGATTCTTGTTCGCGGTCAATCGTTGTTCAAATTCACTGTCTTCGATGGTGTACTGACAGAGCTCTTCGGAAACGGAAACGCCGGATATTTTGGGAGCGAGTTCGTATGCCAGAGCTTGGTAGTAAATGCGTTGCGGTTCGGGTAGTGATGCAATGGCCGCTATTTTGCCAGCGGTTGAACCACCGGACTCAACATCGGTCAACATCAGTTGGCAATAGAGCAACGACTGGAGAATAGGAGCCTGAAGTCCGAATTCTCGCTGCATCGATTCGAGCTTGGTCTTTGCCGACGTGATTCGATACGCTGAAACAAGCGCGTTCGCTTCGGCCAAACGCTCCGCATACGGAGCATTCTCGTATTCAATCGAGGACGGCAACGACTCGCGTGACAGAGTGTTTGCATTGGTTTGCGAAGTCAGTGAATCGTACGCACCGGAAGCGACTTTCACCATGTCGCCACCCATGTCCAGCAACATTTCGCAGTGAAGGATCGCGGGCAAAATCATGCCGCGTTGCCCCATCGCTTCCATCAGGTTGAGCGCTACGGTTGCTGTCATCGGCGGCAACGCTTCGGTCGCGTCCGCGATCGCCTGAAGCATCAGGGTTGCGGCCTCTTCGGTGTTGCCGCGAACGACAGCCACCAAGGAGCGATATAGCTTCGCTAGTGGATTGTCCGGTTGAAGCCTAATAAACTTGGCGGTGGTCTCCTCCAAGGCTTCCAACTCATTGAGTTGCAGAAGCAGTTCGGATTTCATTGCCAACAGCCAAGGTTCCGACGGGAGCGTCTTGAGATTGGCGTTAATGCGATCCAAAGCGGCGACATTCTGTTCGCCTACGATCATGCGGTGGATAACCTGCATTTCCTGGAAATGTTCATTGCACTTGCAGAATTTAATTTTCTTGCCGTTGCCGCATGGGCAGAAACTGTATTGGTCCAGACTCATTAGCAAACCGATTCAAATTGTTCGTAAGGTACAAAAAACGCGAGTTGGCTCACTTGGCCAACGGGCTTTGCGATTGGGCATCCTGTTAAGTCGCTGCGGCGACAACCCGTGTGTTGACTCGGTAAGTTTAGCAATGTTTTCGAAAACTGCACATCGGTTTGATTGGGGCGGCGCCAAGTCTGTTCAATTTGTTACCGATGACGGTTTGTTACCGATGACAGTCAACCGAGCAGAGGGAGGGCAATTGCAGAAATTGCTTGCATTTTTGAACGATCCTTAACCCCTGGTGCCGATTCGATCCCAGAAGCGATGTCAATTCCGTCGGGTTGTGCCGTCTGAATCGCTTGCGAAATATTCTCCGACTTGAGGCCACCGGCAAGCAATATTGGTAGACGGCGAAACTCGATCGGCCTTGGGAAAAGCAAATCCCAACGGGCGGTTCGACCGGTTCCTCCTCGCTGAACCGGATCGTAACTATCTACCAACAGGCCTAATAATCGCGGATGTCGTGCGGTTGTCCATCGTTCCACGTTCAATTGGTCTTCTTCTAGACCACGCCATGCAACGGCCTTGATAAAGGAAATAGATTGCAAGGCAGGGAAACAAGCGGCCTCATTCATCCAGTTTGGGCTTTCGTCGCCGTGCAACTGGACGCAATCCAGAGGACACTCGGCTACGATTTCAGCGACCTCACTTGGAGAGGCATTGACAAAAACCCCAACAAGGGTGGCTCGATGAGCGACGAGAGAACTCCATGTACGAGCAACCGAGGGTTGAACGTAGCGAGGACTGGCTGGATAAAAATTTAAGCCAATCGCGTCTGCACCACAATCGATGGCCGCTACTACGTCGTCTGCCCGGGTCAAACCACAGAACTTGAGTTTGGGAAAACGAATGTCAGCGACCATCGAGTTGTCAGCAATCTAGCAAGAGTCAATTAGGCCTAAACGGAAGCAAATGAGTGGATTGTTTGCCGTTACGATCGTTAATTAGATACTAAAAATAATCCACCGCGATGATATGGCCGACAATTAGCCATACTCCAATGAACAAGCAACAAAAGACGGTATTCAAAAACTCGACCGACATCGTTCGCGACCTCTCTGAAAAAGTGAGAAACCGCCATCCATAGTGTTCGTCTAGATCACCTCTAGCCGTTCGCCTTCATGCGAGAGGGTCTTATCGACTGAACTTGAATCCAAGTTGAAAAGAATTTTGGTTGCCTATTCTTTTTACCTAGTCAGTAGAACTCGACTTTACTCATTAGGATCGCTTCTCCCCTCAGCAATACGCGTTGGTCCTGGACTTCGAGCTTGACTGTTCCGCCCCGCCGGCTTGCTTGGTAGGCCGTAAAAACCGTTTTTCCGAGACGCGACTGCCAATAAGGACCGAGAGCGCAATGAGCCGAACCGGTAACGGGATCTTCGTCGACACCCACGGCAGGTGCGAAGAATCGAGATACGAAATCGAAGTTCGGCGAATCGCTTTTTGCAGTTGCGATCACGCCTCGCACGGGGAGTTTACCAAGCTCAGCCAGGTTCACTGCAAGTCCTCGAAGCAATGTCTCGCTCGGGAGTTCTACCAAATAGTCCATGGACGTATGGAATAGTTCAATGGGTTTCCAACCCAGCGCAGCTTCGAAGTCCAACGGAATCGAGCATGGCTTTGCGTCCAGCGCAGGGAAATCCATTTCGATCCATTCTTCTCGCCTACGACACGTTAACCATCCGCTTCGCGTGTGAAAGCGAACGGTTTCCTCTTGCGTCGTTCGTCCTGTAAACCAGATGGCGAATGCAGACGCGAGAGTCGCATGGCCGCACAGGTCAACTTCCACGGTGGGTGTAAACCAACGCAGCGAATATCCGTCGTCGATGGGGCAGACGAATGCGGTTTCCGCCAGATTCATTTCTCTTGCTACGTTTTTCATCCAAGCTTCGTCCGCCGGATTTTCGAGCAAACAAACGGCCGCCGGGTTGCCCGCGAAGGGTTCATTCGTGAACGCATCTACGACGTACAAAGTTGCAGGCATCTTTGGATGGATTCTTTCGCTATGGATTGCACGGGTGGCAAAAGGTGGCACGCCCAGAGGCCATGAAACACTTCGTGGGTCATCACCGACAGAGCCGACCAAAGTAGCAGGCACGCTCCGCCGTGCCGTCCGCAGTCAAGCTTTTGCCAGGATTCCAGGTGGACGGCACATGGAATGTGCCTACTACTTTAACTTTT
>CAMBSL010000284.1 GCA_945870455.1 Pirellula staleyi DSM 6068
TCGGAAGGATGAGGTTCGCAATGAGGGGCTTTCGCTTCGCACGTTGCAAGCGTCACTACCGTTTCAAAGCGCCCATGGCGGTTTCACTGGATCAACTGCTTGCAGCGATTGTCATCGCGAACAATTCGATAGTTGGCATGGGACGTTTCATCGAACCATGACCCAAGTTGCTACAACCAAGACGGTAGTGGCTTCCTTTAACAACGTGCGATTGTCGGCTCGCGGCAGAGATTGTTTTCTAACGCAGGAGGGGGATTTCTTGTTCGTTACGATGCCGGATCCCGATTGGGAAGCAGGAGCTCTTGCGAATGGCGTTGACATCAGCAAGGTACGGCCCCCCACCGTCAAGCTTCCAATTGTCATGACGACCGGATCGCACCACATGCAAGGTTATTGGGTGCCGAGCAACATCAAGAACATGTTGCGGCAAGTACCTTGGATCTACTTGATTTCCGACCGACGTTGGGTTCCACGCGAAGACATATTCATTGCACCACCCGATTCGCCCCGCCACTTCGCAGTCTGGAACGACAATTGTATTGTTTGTCACGCAGTGGCTGGTGCTCCCAACTTTGATCTCGAGACGATGTCTGTTGCAACGCATGTAGCCGAATTGGGAATTTCATGCGAAGCGTGTCACGGCCCTGGTCAGAAGCACAAGAGTCTTCATGCGGCATCGGGCAAAAGTCCTGTGCAAAAAGATCCCATTGTGCATCCCGCCAAAGTCGACGCAAAGATATCAAACGAAATCTGTGGCCAATGCCACTCGTATTTTAAGCCACCGGATATGCTTGCTTTTACCAAACAGGGCTATAAGTATCGGGCGGGTGGTGACCTAAGTAATACTCATCACATGATATCGTACAAAGAGTCATTGACTACGATTGATGAGGGTTTGGTCCCATTTTGGAACGATGGTACGTGTCGAATCTCGGGCCGAGAGTACACTGCACAAATCGAGTCCGCCTGCCATCAGAGCGGCAAAATGACTTGTCTTTCTTGCCACTCGATGCATGACTCGCCCGCCAACGATATGTTAGTAAAAGGAATGGAAACCAACCAAGCGTGTATACAATGCCATTCGAAGTACGCAGACAACATTGAGGAACATACGCATCATCCTGCGGAATCCAATGGGAGCCTGTGCTACAATTGCCATATGCCCCACACGACTTTTGGGCTGCTGAAAGGCATTCGTAGCCATCGTGTTCAAAGCCCTCGCGTATTGAGCAACGCCAAGTCGGATCATCCAAATGCGTGTAATCTTTGCCATCTCGATCGCACTATGGCTTGGTCGGCTGATAAGTTGACTCAGTGGTATGGGCAACCGACTCCGGAGTTGACGCAAGATGAACGCGATGTCGCTGGTTCTTTGCTTTGGCTATTGCGTGGCGATGCGGTCCAAAGAGCCGTTGCGGCTTGGCATATGAATTGGAAACCCGCGTTGGAGGCGTCCGGTAACGACTGGCAGTTGCCCTTTATTGCTCAGCTTTTGAGCGACGACTACTCTGTCGTTCGCTACCTCGCTTCTGCCGCGCTCGATCGATATTCTGAATGGAAGCCAATTGCATTCGACTTCATCGGGACCGAAGAACACAAGCGAGCATCGAAACAGAAGATCGTCACGTCGTGGGAAAGGTCTGGCGTGTTTCCATCGGCAGACCGAGCAGGTCCGATTTTATTTGATGCGCAAAAGGGACGTTTGATGTACGAACGGCTAGATCAACTTCTCAAACAACAGGACAAGCGACCGATCTATCTGCCTGAGTGACGATAGCAATGCGTTCGTTCCGGGCTTTGGGATTTTTCTGGTTCCCCCAAGTGGAATCTAATTGCGGTTAGGAGTTTGTACGCGTCGCAGTCAACATCAGCCCGGGATTTTCGTTGAGGATTCATCCATCGACCGAATGCTTCTGCTACAATCGTACTGGGCTTTTATGCTGAGAATCGTGCCTACCAAGTGTCGCCTTTTGCTCCGCCAAAGGTGCGATCTCCATGCAACTTTCGCGGAGCGACAGGCTACACACAAGAATCGACCCATCGTAAGTAGAGTGGCGATAAGCGACAAGTCTCGTAAAATCGCGGTATTCTTCCTGTTACTCCGAACTCAATTTGGACTTACTTTCCTCTCTTCCTAAATTATTCGAAGGAATCTCTCAATGTTTGACTCTACGGTAAACGCGGCGGCAACGGACGAAGGCGATTCAGCGGCTTCATCAAACGCGTTCGTGAACAACACAAGGTGGCTATTAGCGATTTCCATGGTTGGATTGATGGCTTGGCTCGGCTTTACCTATCCACCCAAGCACTGGAGCATTCCAGATGAACTTGCAGGTGTTAGCGCAATGAGTCCCAAGGAAGATATCGCTAAACTAAACGCCGTGATGAATGCAAACGTTTGGAAGAATTCGCTAATGAAGTTCGGTGTTGCAGGCTCGTTCATTGGATTAGTCGGTTTCTTTCTGTTGGGTAAGTCAGGCGGGACGATAGGTTCCGGAATCGCAGCCTTGGTTGCGGGAGTCCTCTTTGGATTAGCGGCTGGAGCAGTTGGTTTGGTAACTCGACGCTATCTGGATCTCGAATATACGATTCCTTTGATTTCACAAGAATCTCGCCCCCTGCTTTGCGATGTGATTGTGTTTTCGATCGTGAACATTCTCCTCGTAATGCCCATCTTTCTGTGGTTGATTCTGCACCGAGAACCAACTGTTCGAATGAAAGCATTTTCCGTTCCATTAGCTGCTCTTTTAGCCGGAATAGCTGTGCCGGTGGCTGGCGCTATTCTCCTGCCAGGAAATACCAATACCAGTTTTTTCCCATCGAACTCAGTTAGTTTGAACTTACTCTGGTTCGCATGTCTGTCGGTTTTTGTCATCGTGGTTTTCTCCGGCCACAAACGCAAAGATCCAACAGCAATTCCTCAAACGAACTAAACGGTAGAAAGCGAGGGGGCCAAGATGAGCAACTTTTGGAAGCTCGCAATTGTCGCACACTGTATGCTATCGTGTGGAGGCTGTCGAAAATCGGAATCCACGGCAGATCGTACGAGTACAGCCGCTAAGGAACCGATTTCGGACATGGTTAATAGTCCAGCTCTAGCAGTAAACGATTCCGCTTCAACAGTCGTTCCGTCCGTAAATCCAATTGACCAAATTCCGCAGGGAAAAAGTTACCGTCTTGCCGTGGCTGCAGTCGACCGAGGTGACTTTTCCGAAGCGGAACGCATCCGTGTTGAGCTGTCAACCGATTCTCAATACAACGTTTTGGCGACAGCGATCACTGCATTGATCCTGACCAAACAAAACAAGTTAGACGAAGCCATGCGGGCCACGGAAGAGATATCAACTGTTCCCGTGATGCAGGGCGAGTCGTACGTCATCGCCGGAGAGATCTTTCAACGTCAGAATCGATTGAGCAATGCCATCGGTGCTTTTGAAAGCGGTTTGAAGTTAGACCCAAACCATGCGAGAACACACCGATTGCTTGGCAAGACATACTATGACACTGGAGCAATGCGATTCGCGACGGATCATCTTCGCAAAGCAGCAGAGCTCGATCCGTCGGATGTCGGTTCGCTATTGCTTTCCGAGCAGATTTTTCAGGACTATGAGCAATACGAAGAAGCGATTCGCGATTGTCGGACCCTACTCACGCGTTCTGTCAGCGAGGATGCTAAGAATTTCGTGCGAATCAAGTTAGCCGAGTGTTTGTTAGCGATTCGCCAATTGGACCAAGCTCGTGCGGCGCTTGAAGATTGCCCTGATTCGCTCCGAGTGACTGCTACGAAAGCAGCGATTGAAGAATCTGCGGGAAATACTGCGGAGGCTCTGAAACTGGCAGAGTCCGTACTGGAACGTGTACCCAATGATCGAACGACAGGGTTGATTGTAGGCAGGATCCTGGTCGTTCGCCGCGATTGGAATCCTGCACTTTCGCTTCTCAAGCGGATGACGGATTCCTCGCCCTATGACCACGAATCGCGACTCTTATACGGTCGTGCTCTGGTGGGTTCCGGGGTTAATGATGAGGGTGAACAGCAGATTCAACAAGCCACCGAACTAAAGAACACCTTTCTAAAATTCGCTGACCTGCATCAAGACGCCATTGTGCGACCCGAGGATGCCGCTCTCAGAGTCGAAATTGGACGCACCGCCGAACAACTTGGCAAACTCAACCTGGCAAAGCAATGGTATCGTGCAGCCGTGGGACTTGACAATCAAAACGCGGAAGCGCTCTTTGCACTTGAGCGTCTTGGGGCTCTCGAGAAGCGCGGGGTCGATCGATAAATTCGCTGTAGTGTGATTTATTCCCGTTCGCCACGGCACGGCCCGAAGCGATTGTGCGAATCTGTCATGTCCAAGCCAATTCTGGCGAAAACTAGGGTGTCTGGATAAATCGAACCTAGTCAGAATGGTTCCGAGAGCGATAATGACAATGGAAGTCGAATCTTCAAACCGGAGGCGTGTTGGATGCTCTTTTGGGGCATTTAGCAGGTTGAAGGGTAGTTCGGGGGCGATCTGGAATCGACCGGATAAATGAAGATCTTGGTGGCATGTCGTGGTTGATCGGTTGGCCACGTAAAAAGCCGGTTAAAAAAAGTAACTGCAGAGGAAAACCTCGCACTAGCAGCCTAGTTTAGGCAGCTCAGGTACCCAGGACCCGCCGGAGGCGCTGGAATACCTGTCGCAATTCCGGACCGCATTATCCCGTGTCTCGCACGGATGATGTTAAAAAAGCTCGAGGCTGGCGCACCGCACCGAGGTCAACAACGAACGTGGTGGGCGAGACAAAGACTAGTTGGCTAAACATGTAGAGGCCGGATTGGAAGTATCGCGGGACGGGGGTTCAATTCCCCCCGCCTCCACTTGAAAGAGCCAGGGAAACCTGGCTTTTCTCGTTTCTCCCTGTGTTTTCGTTGGTTTCTTGCGAATCGTTGCCGCCCGTTTCGGCTGTTTGCAGCACACCTGTAGCACACGAATCGGCTGTTTTTTCGACCAATAGCACACCTGTAGCACACGAATTTGGTTTGACCGCCGCTTGAAAGTGGCTGTCGGTGACGAGCAAATAGCTATCCTTTGCGACCGATTCGGAATTGCCCAACCATGAGCAGACAACGTGCAAAGGGAACTGGGATTCGAGCTCAGTCTGGCGGCTGGCTCGCATGCTGTGGAACAACCTAGCCCACGGTGAAACACCTGCCCTTCGAAGGATCTTCAAGAACTGGGTGCGAAGATTCGCGTTTGCCCAACCCCCCGGCCTCATTGCCGCCTCACGATATGCCGGCTTGTCAATGACGTAGGAATCCGCTGAGGGATACTTGCTGTCCCTCGTGGCTTCATTGAAAAGCGTTTCCAGGGTTTCCCGTAAATCGGCGAACAATGGGCAGGATCGGACCCCGCGCCCTTCATGGTGTTTAAGCGCTCTTTGCAATCAGCATGTCTAGGATCAGCCGCTGTAGTTTTGTCTGCAACTCTGGGCTGTTCAGGTACTGTGTCATCTGGTTTTGGTGGGCCTCGCTACTACCCATTACGGCTTCATCGACCGCGCCTGCGAAATCACCTAGCAAGGCTTGCTCGGGCGAGTTGTTTGCGACCTGGTGCATCACCCGCTCGTTCTCGCTAACCTTGTCCCTGATCGTAAACAAGTAGTTGATCATGTCTTTGTCGGTCAGTCCGTCGGTGATGAACAGCTCGTTCAGACGAGCGATAATCTGCGACAACCAGACCTCCTGCTTGGACTTGGCCTTGCCCGTTCCAACATCGGTGCCAGGCTTCAGTCCTTCGGCCCCTTCCTTAACCAACATAAGATCCTGCTGCTTGATTTTGGATAACCGATAGTGCGTTAGACCGACGGAGGTAAGGTCAATCGGGTCATCTTCTGGAGTTTCTTCGCGAAGCAGCGGTGCCAAGTGTCGAGCGTAGAGATTCAGCTTTTCCAAGTCCGTGCTGTCATAGTCCACTATCTGGGACATAAATTCATAGTAACGCGTGAATGAGACCAGATCGGCCTTGAAGAGGCCCAACGCGTCGAGTTCCTTTTTGGCCTGTTTCATCTCGCCTTCTGCGTTGGCGATGAAGGTCGCGTCGCTCAGCTTTTTAGCGTGGGCGAACAGCTTTCTGTGCCTCTCGAAGTCAAGCTTCGCTTGTTTGTAACGATGAGTCCAGCGATCGACGGCAGGGCGACAGACGTTGCTGATGGCTGCGTTGCTTTTGCTTTTAACAAAGAAGATTTCGCTGAACTGAGTCACTTCCGTCCACAGAAAAATACCGATCGATCGCAGCTTGTCGAATAGGTCCCAGATTATGTTTGGGTTGGATACGTCCAGCAACTTGGCTGTCTCATAGTATTCTTGGAACGCCTGCAGAACATCGTCGGGCTCATTAAAGAAATCTAGGACGTACGTTTCAGTCTTGCCCGGAAAGGTTCGGTTCAGCCTCGAGAGAGTCTGTACACATTCCAGCCCGCCCAGTTTTTTGTCCACGTACATCGCGCACAGCTTAGGTTGGTCGAACCCTGTTTGAAACTTTTGGGCGACAATCATGACGTGATATTCGGACGTGTCGAACGCCTTCCTCATGTCGCGACCTTTCAGGCCAGGGTTCATACCTTGCTCGGTGAACTTCTCGCCCACCAAGCTCTCCGAATTAGGGTCATCTTGGTTAAATTCGACCTCGCCCGAGAACGCGACCATGGCCACCAGTTGGCTGTATTTGTTCTTTTTGATGTACTTATCGAACTCGAGCTTATACCGTACGGCTTCTTTGCGAGATCCGGTTACCACCATCGCTTTGGCATGCCCATTTAGCAGTCCCATGACCGTTTGCCGATAATGCTCAACGATCACCTTGACCTTTTGGGCAATGTTGTAGTCGTGGAGGCGGACCCATTGGCCCAGCCGGACCTTGGCTTTCTT
>CAMBSL010000285.1 GCA_945870455.1 Pirellula staleyi DSM 6068
CTACGCGAACGTTTCGGGCAACCGATGCGAGATTCAAATCGATGCCGAGAAGCCGCGCGGTGGCTGGGATGCAACCAACCTCGCAACCGGCAAGAAGATTCTCATTAAGAGCGCTCAACGCCTTCTGGGCGAAGTGGGTGCGAAGCGCGGACGCGCGAAGGTCACCACCGAAGGCAACGTAACGGTGGTTGAGAACGAACCGGCTACGGTCGAAACGATCGGAGGCGAGTCGTCCACAGCGGTTGCGGTTCTCAAGAAGCCACGCAAAGCCAAGACCGAATCTACCGAGACCGGCGACGCCGGCGAGAAGCGATTGAGCTGCGTCGCTGCGGCCTTGAAAGTTCTTGGCGAATCGAGCGAACCGATGAACGCACAAGAATTGATCACCGCGATGGAGACAAAGGGCTATTGGACAAGCCCTGGAGGCAAGACTCCACACGCGACGCTGTACAGCGCGATCCTTCGCGACTTGGCCAAGGGCGACGACAGCAAGTTCGTGAAGACCGAACGCGGACGCTTCACCGTTCGAGGCTAGGAGACCCAGCCGGTGAAACACTTTTACGATTTGCGAACAGTGGATGACCTGGCCGATGGCGAGATCGCAACGCCAGAGCCAGGCATCACCTACGACCTGCGAACGATCAAGAATCGCAGACTCGACGTCGGCAGCGTTGTTGACGTGATCCGACAAGGCCCAACCCTGTTCGCGCGAACGACCAACGGAGACTCGATCGCAGTCTCCGGCCACGGCGCTGCCATCTTGGTACCGCACGACTTGTAGACAAGCCCGAAGCACGGAACGCTTCCCACCAATCGCCCCACGTTTATACCGTGTGGGCGTTTTCTCGTTGATGCGAACATAAGCCCAAAGCGCAACACAACGCGACACGTCGCGAAACTGCGGTTCGCCGGCGCATCCACATGTTTCCAGAAATTTCGCAAAACATGCTCGCATGTTGGCTTGATGTTTTTGCGATTCGCTGGCTGACTGTTGGCGATCGTCTTTCGTTTCTCCAACAACCAGGAACCAACCATGGCCAAACCAAACCTTGAGCCAGCAGCTCCCTACGAGAACCTTCACGTCGTTGTGCTCGACAAACTCAATGCAGCCACCAAATGAAACAAGGAACAAATGACTATGCAAACACGATTGAAGAAAGGCGATCGCATCCGCTTGGTATCGATGCCGCAAGATCCAGACCCGATTCCGGTTGGATCGCTCGGAACCGTCGTTGATGTTCACGAGCATCGCGACTGGACGCAGGTCGATGTCGACTGGGACAACGGCCGTTCGCTCATGTTGACGATGCCCGATGATTGTGTCGCCATCGTCGAACCCAACCACCACGAACCATCCAAGTAAGGAAACCAAACTATGTCCACGCGAGCAACGATTGCCTGCAAGCAGGAAGATGGTCGCTACGCAGCGATCTACTTGCATTTCGACGGTTACCAAGACCATGCCGGCAGAGTCCTCAAAGAACATTACACTTCGATCGAATCGGCGCGTACGCAGGTCGAGGGTGGCGATATTCGCTCGCTCGCCAACGACGGAACGCCGGAACGATTCACCGACGGCAACCGCGCGGTCGTCATGCCCACTCGAGCAGCCCTGCATGAATTCGCTAGGAACTGCGGAGCGGAGTACATCTATGTCTTTGAAGACGAGGCTTGGCATAGTCATAAGTTTTGAACGCGACCTCCTATCGCATGTTCTGTTCACGAGGCTGCATTGGAATGGGCGACTCGCCGGTCCGTTCCAAGACCGCTGGGATACCCGTGAAGCGTTGGAAGCGGTCTGCAATGACATCGCAGTAAAGTGTGTCGAGTTCCATCAAGAACGAATTGCGACCACATTGCTCGGCACCAATCATCGTCGAGCCACTACCGCCGAAGAGGTCGAGCACGTTCTCACCTTGCACCGACGAGTACTGCATCGCGCGAACCGCAAGCTCCGCTGGCTTCTGAGTCAAATGCGACATGGACTGCGGATTGATCTTCTTGACCTGCCATAGGTCCGTCGCATTCTTGGGCCCGTAGTACTTATGCCCGGCTCCTTCTTTCCAGCCGTAGAACGCCCATTCATGGGCACCCATAAAATCTTTGCGCGTTAGAACAGGATGCTGCTTGTCCCAAATGATCGACTGTGAGAAGTACAAACCATGCTTCTTCAGCACTGGTGGATAATTGCCACAGTTGGCGTAACCACCCCAGATGTAGAAGCAACGACCAGGAAGCAATACTCGGGCAATGTTTCCGAACCAATCTTCGAGCAATTGATCGAATGCCTCATCGCTGACGAAGTCGTTTGCTAATGGACGATCTTTCGCTCGAAGCTTTTTGTGCGTCGCCGCATGCTTCGGTTTGCCGGTCTCGTGATCGACACCGAAGGAAGCAGCGTTTCCTTGGCCACCTTTAAGCCTCGAAGCTGCCCCATCGTTGGTGAACGAAGAGAGGCCAGCAGCGATCGCATTGTTCGATCGTGGTTCAACCTTCACGTTGTAAGGCGGATCTGTGTTGACTAGGTGGATGGCAGCGCCGGCCAGCAGACGATCCAAGTCCGCCGGCGATGAGGAGTTGCCACAGAGCAACCGATGGTTTCCGAGGATCCAAAGATCACCAGGTTGAGTGACTGCCTCGTCTGGCGGCTCGGGGATCTCGTCCGGATCGGTCAAGCCTTCGTTGACGCCGGTATCCATCAGCTTCGCGAGTTCCTCAGCGTTGAAGCCGAGGAGCCCGAGATCATAATTCGCTTCCTGCAATGCCGACAGTTCGATCGGCAATAGATCGTAATTCCATTCCGCAATCTCAGCGGTCTTGTTGTCGGCGATGCGGTACGCACGCACCTGATCGGGTGTGAGATGCGAAGCGACCACGACCGGAACTCGCTCAAGGCCAAGCTTCTGTGCCGCCTTCAATCGCGTGTGGCCAACGATGATGACGCTGTCGGTGTCGACAACAATTGGCTGCGAGAATCCAAATTCCTTGATCGAAGCTGCAACCGCGTCGACGGCTTTGTCGTTGTTGCGAGGGTTGTTTTCATAGGGACGAACTCGATCGAGCGTCCACATTTCAATCTGCAGGGCATTTACGGTTGACATACTTATATTCCTTTCAGAGACATAAAGAATTGGCCAATGAATGGCCCCAATCCGTGATACTTAAACTGGCGACTAGGTCAGTTCGGTTTAACCTGTTCTCAGTTAGCCAATCAAAGCGGCAATTGCCGACTTGGTTGGCTTTAGAGGAGTCGTTCGATCGCTATTCATTTGGGTTTGCCATGTTTGGACACATGATTCACGACGGCTTCGCAAATCGCGATGAACTCTTCATTCGTTAAAGTTCCTTTGCAACGATTCACGCTCTTGTGCAGCACTTGGGCATTCGTAATTTCATGTGTTCCACCGCGTGAAATCGGGATAATGTGGTCTAATGCGGCTTCCGTCGCAATTAGTTTCCAGCCGGTTAGGGCACAACATTCAGACTGCATTTGGATGAGCTCTAAGATGCTCCCTGCGTTCACTTGTGATTCTCCTTTTTTCAAATGAGATGTTTGATATCTAGTAATGGCATTCACATTGATCTGTTGATACGACCCCTTGCTTGTGAGGCGGTAATAGCTTCTTGAGTGCCGACGAAAATGAAGCCACGCGCAGTACTGCAGCAAATCAACTTTGCTTTCGACGACGAATCGTTCGTCAGAGCGTTTTCTATGGCGATAGAGTTGACGCTCGCTAATCACTTGCCCAAAGCCTGATTGGTTGAGCAAGCGTACGGTTGAAGCGAAGCTCAATCGGAGTTTCTTGAGTATTTCGGGATGTAACGATTCGTCATCTGTACTCTCCGACTCGCCCAACTCGCCCATGAGCTTCTTCGCCTCCGAGACAGTTCGCTGTTGGCAGCTTGAATCATTTTTTTGGCTTGGGTTTCCCAACTGAAGTCGCTCGTAGACGCACGAATGTTTGTCTTCCTCTGTTTGTCCAACCTCGATTGACTGGCGCGATTTCTCCAGGACTGCGCCATTGAATGAGCTGCTCGTTCCCAGGGGTCGCACGCTTTGGATTGGATCTTCGCGTCGAGATTGAATCGAACAAGCATCATTGGAATAGCCTGTATCCATTGGTTTTGGCTGGTCATTCAAGTAATAACTCCTTTAAAAGTTCGGACAGGACGAAGGAAGAAACTCTGAGTCCATTTGCGGCCGTTCCCGCGGCCCAAGAACGCGGTGGTTTTTGGGGGAGGACCCATCGTTTGGGGCTTGCGAGTGCCATAGTGGCAGACGCAACGTTGGGGCCACTGTTGGCCCACTGTCGCGTCCTCGTGCTGGCTGGGCGTTGCATTCGAACGCAGTGCAGCGGTTTCGACTGGCGCTAACGTGTGCGATGACTTGCGATCTCGATTGGTTACTCATGAGCAACCTCGGATGATGTTCCCGGCTGTCTTCCAGAGTTCGTGGGCATTGGTGAACACCCAGTTTTGGACGTTCTCGAGACCGCCGCCGACACCATGACCCATTTCCCAATAGGTCACATCGGGATTGATTCCGAATGCGGCTGATGCATCAGCGGGGATGGATTCAATCTCTCCGGTTGGCTTCCAGCACTCGCCGAATGCGAAGTCCATGCAACGACGGCCAGCAAACGACTCGATGTCATCGAACGGTTGCACATCGATCAAAAGCACATGGGTGTCAGGGCACTCGGAGTGACCGCATGGAAACTCCACACGGAAGGTTGGCGTCCAACCGACGAGGTCCATAGGCTCATACTCCCACTTCCAATTCGCTAGATCAAAGAAGCACGCCCATTGTGCTTCTAAGCGGGAACGGAACCGGACGCAGTTGTAGAGAGTGGGGCGAGACGCAAATGCGTGATTCATACCGAGGTTGCCTTTCGGACTTGGGGTGATTGAGAAATGTGGTTTGAGGTCATTCCCGGACGTCCGGACGTTTAGGACGTGTTTCCCTATACGATCTACATACGGGGAAAAACACGTTCGTTTACCCTCCCAACAACTAACTCCTGTAAAACGTCCGGAACGTCCGGAACGTCCTAATCCACCAATGAAAATGCTGGGTGAAAAGTTAGGACGTTTGGAAATCTTTACGTCCGGGAAATGTCCTAAACGTCCGGAAGTGGACATCGAGCTTCGCATGTGGAAGCAGCGAAATTGATTGAGCGGCACGACACTATTGGCGTTTGTGATATCGATCATGAAAACAGCTCCAATTCCCGGACGTTCCCGGACGTCTGGTTTTCAACGTCCGGAAGTCCTAAGCGGTCACTTTGGGCGGACTCAACGAAGACCTGGTATTGGTTGTATTGACCGTTGAAAGAGCGTTTGAATACTGCATAGGTGCCATCATCGAGCTTGAATCGCTCGCCAACGAATCGACCCGCTAGCTTGCCCATGCGCGTGGTCTGAGAGCGTGGTGTCCCGTCGCCAAGTTCAGACTGCAGCACAAAGGTTTTGTTCGCGAGGTCTGTTAACTCAGACGAGGACCAGATCCCTTGCGGATGCTTTGCGAGCGCCGTGACGAGCTCTTCGAACTCTCGGCGAGTGTCATCCATCTCACTGGCTGCATCCTCGGCATTGGCCATGAAGTCCGGTTCACCGTTGGCTTCAAGAATGCCACCGATGATGTTGCCCCAGCCCTTCTTGTTGAACCGAGTTTGTATCTTGGCTAGAGGCATGCCGCTGGCTTTCCAGCGTTCGACCATGTTTACCAGTTCACCCAGCAGCTGCAGCCGATGCGTCTGAACGTATGCCTCTGGATCGTCCATCGAAAAGGATCGCTTTGTTGGATCGCCCTCGTGATGCAAATTGATGACCACGCAGCGAGTGATAAGGTCGCGACTCACATCAGGCGAGTTGGCAGTAATACAAAACAGATGCGAGTTCTCGGCCCGGATCTCTTGCGAGAAGCCAAGCAACCGAAAGGATAGAATCGGATCGGTAATCGAACGCTCGAGGCAAGCGGAGTCTATCTTTGGATTGCGGCCACGGGCCTTGGCGTTATCGATGATGATTGTCGTAACGCCACGCCGGACGATTGTTCCCAAACGCTTCTCAAACTCTTCATCGTTCGCGTTGTAAGATGCGGTTTCCACATGATGGCCATCCCGAAGAATTGCCGAGATTTGTGCAAGAACCGATTTGCCAAGCTCAGGCTGATTCCCGTTGAACAGCGCAGCAGGCTTGGAGCCGATGAAACGTGAGACGAGCAGACCGGTTAGCAGGATGCCGATGTAATTTGTGCGATCAGCAGGCTTCCGCCAACAGAAGTCTCGCAACAACGCGTCGAGATGCTTGGTCCCTTCAACTGGCTCAATTTGTGGACCAGCGTAGTAGAAACCGGACTTGGGATCGAAACCCGGACTGACCATCCGCCAGTCCTCCGTGTAGATCGGATTGTGGCTGAACAGCCGAATGGCGGGCAAACGTTCACGTTGGCCAACGTTGTTAAGCCAGGTGTTCGCATAAGACGTTGGCAGAGGCTTGTACTCGCCTCCATCTTCGTTGACGAAGTAGAATTCGACGTGCTGATTGAGCAACCCCGTCAATTCCGCAGACGAGAGAACCGGTGAGATCGATTGCTCTCGCACCACAACCAATTGCTCCACTCGATTGAAACAAGAGCCGGTGGCAAGCAATCGATCGGTGATCTGGCCCATGGTCGAGGCCACAGGCGTTGATCGCGAATCGATCGTAATGGTTCGTCTTTCTTCCGACTCCTCAGCCTGTTGGTCGCCGGAAGGGGCAGATACCGTTGTGGTCTCGTTTGGCACACGCTTCTGCAAGCGATCGCACAAAGTAGCCCGCACATCGTACTCGCCACTTTCCCAGGTTAAGTCGAAATAGCGGCGACCTTGCTCTG
>CAMBSL010000286.1 GCA_945870455.1 Pirellula staleyi DSM 6068
ACGGACGAATGGTACGCACGCACCATCATTAAAGTCCAGCTTTTTTAATCGAAAAATCGGACAATTTCCAGAGATCCTTTTGGAGAAATGGGCAACATGGCATATCTACGCGAGCGTATGACAGCGGTAACTAACCTTTTCCCTACGTAAAGTTAACGATTCCCTGGGGTAAACTACGCGATTAGCTCGTGAAGTACACGCCCATGTACATCCGTTAATCGTCGATCGATGCCGTTGTTGCGGTAAGTCAACTTCGTGTGATCGATACCAATTTGATGCAGGATCGTTGCATAGATATCATAGACTTGCGTTGGATGGTCTCGGTCTCGCGGCTTGTACCCCCACTCGTCACTCTCACCATGCGTGACTCCCCCTTGAATACCACCGCCGCAAAGCCAGTTGGTAAAGACAAACGGATTGTGATCGCGCCCTTTCCCTCCTTGCGAGGAAGGCATGCGACCAAACTCGGTGGTCCAGACAATTAACGTCTCCTCGAGCATGCCTCGCTGTTTCAAGTCTTGAATGAATGCAGCGCAGCCACGAGCCATTCCCATCGCAAGCGGACCATGATCGCGTCGCACGTCTTCGTGTGAGTCCCAATTGCGACGCGGAAATCCATTGTCGTTTCCACTCCAAACCTGGACAAATCGGACTCCGCGTTCCAGCAATCTCCTAGCGGCCAAGCATTTTTGCCCGAAGTGAAAAGTCTCTTCGTCCGCATTGATGTCTTTGCCCCAATCCTGTGCCCCTCGATCCAGTCCATAAAGTCTCATCGCATGCCCAGACTCGGACGAGAAGTCCAACGCTTCAGGAGCTGCCAACTGCATCTTGGCAGCCAGTTCGTAGCTTCGAATACGTCCCTCAAGTCGTGCATCACCTGTTCGAGTCAATGCGTGCTCGCGATTGAGTCTACTCATCAAAGCTTGCGATTGTAGCTCGCCCGAGCCGGTAACATACGTGCCAGCACGGTGCGGAAACAGGTCCGCAATGGGATCGGGGCGTCCAGGATAGATGATCGTTCCTGCGTGCTGGGCGGGCAGAAAAGCCGAATCCCAATTCTTAACCCCGTTGGAACCAAAGCCGCGATGATCGGGCAGCACTACGAAACTTGGAAGGTTCTCGTTGATCGATCCCAGTCCATAACTAACCCAACAACCAGCTCCTGGAAACCCAGGCAACAAGAAACCGGTAGACTGCAACAACGTCGCAGTGCTGTGGACACCCGATTTGCTCACCATGTTGTGAACGAATGCGATGTCATCCGCGACCGAGCCGAGCGGTGCGACTGTCTCGCTCAGCAACTTGCCACAATCGCCATAAGGCTTAAAGTCCCAGATCGGTTTCATCCAAGGACCAAGACCGTTCTGAAACGCTTCTACGGGCTCGCCGAAATCGCTGGGTGCCCCGTCGCGTTTGACGAGCTCACTTTTGTAGTCAAACAAATCGATGTGGCTTGCGGCACCTGACATGAAAAACTGTACGACACGTTTTGCTTTTGCCGGATGATGTACACCATTATCCCCATTACGAGAAATCGCGTCGCGAGGATTCGTTGCATCTTGTGCGGTCAATTCGCCGTTGGATGCAAGCATTGAGGCCAGCGCAATGCCACCCAGACCGCCCCCTGATTCAAACAGAAAAGTTCGTCTTGAAGGCATGGTCATCGGCTCAATCCACAAACGTAAAGGCGTTTAAATTAAGAAGCACACGACATAAATACGGTAAGCCGTTCGTCTTCGCAAACTCAATCATTTGCTCGCGATCCATTTCTGCGGGGGCAACCCCGAGTGCCAACCGACAAGCTCGTTCAACCTGGCTCGGAAGCTCTGAGCTTTCCCGCTCAACTCGAGCCGCAAAATGCTTCGACTGACTCAGCATGAATCCGTTGTTCAAAAGTGCCAATGCTTGAATCGCCGACAAACTTTCATTTCGTTTGTCGACACGCATCGATGGATCGGCACAGTCCAGCGAGGTCATCCACGGTTGCGTTTGGGATCGGACGATGAAACGATAGACCGAGCGTCGCCATGTCTTGGGATCTTCGGGATCGGCGAGTCCATACTCGTAATGCGGCGAATGCTCGGGGTGTTCGATCACAAAGTCTTGCCAGCCTGGGCCACCCATGCTGGTATCAAGCTTGCCGCTGACAGAGAGCACGGAATCTCGAATCGCCTCGGCTTCCAATCGTCGCCGATTCTGTCTCCATAGCAGCGTATTGTTGGAATCCAAAGTCTCACCCGTTAAGTTGCTTGCCGAAGACTGGCGATAAGTCGCGCTCTTTACGATGAGTCGGTGCAAATCCTTTATCGAGCCTCCGCGATTGCGGAAATCCGTAGCTAGCCAGTCGAGCAATGCAGGATGGGAGGGTGATCCACCATTGTGTCCTAAGTCATTTGGCGAATCCACAAAGCCACGCCCAAAGTGATACTGCCACACGCGGTTCACGATGCTTCGCCAAGTTAGTGGGTTGGCGGGATCCGTGATCCACTTCGCAAGTGCGACACGGCGCTGGCCCTCCCCAGCCTCCGGTGGCAACTCGAATCGAGAAGGTCCAAACGAAAGAAAGGACAACGCGCCCGGTGTTACTTCGCGGCCTGGCTGAGTTACTTGACCACGTGCAAGCAAGAAAATCGGTCGCGGCTTTCCTCCCCCTGCTCCCGTCCCGACAAAGGATCCGCTCCCCTGATGAACTCCGCCCGCGTACACGACATTCGGTGCAGGCATTTGCTTAAGACTCTCAGCCACATCCGAGAGTTCCGCCATCAGCGACCGACGTTTTGCTTTGCTCGTTTCATCCATCGACTTCTCTAAAAGGGTTTCTCGCTCTTGAACGAGTTGCGATTTGTCCTCTTTCGTGTTGGCGGATGGTGCAATGCCATCGGTCAAGTTCGTTTTGCGCCAACGCGGTGCAGCCTCGATAGAGTCCAACGCTGTTACCGAACGCCCGAGTGCAACGTTTTTGTCAGTTGAGTCGAACACTTGAAGTTCTGAGAGGGCGAGGATGTAGTCATCCTTGCGAGTGGCGAGTTTGCTTGCCGTAACGCGTACGTATCTGCCCGCGATCCCATCATCTTTCGCACTATTCGTAGTAAAGTGCTGAAGTCCAATGTTTTTGAAGTCAGCCATGAAGGTCACGTCGTGCTTCCGCCAAAACAACTTCACTCCGGTTTTGAATTCCGGATCATCGCTTGCCTCAATCTTGAAACGAATTGGAAATCCAAAGCCAGCACCGATGGCATTAAAATCGTCGTAGCAGGGCATCAGCGTCACTCGCTGGATTTCCGTTCGCTGTCCAAGATCGACCTGAACCCATTTTTCTTGGTCTTGAGTGGAGGCGATCGCACTGTGGTAACCGAACTCGGGCCCCAGATTGTTTTTTTCTTCGGAGGGTGCCGAACTTTTCTCGATGCGTTTTGATAGGCTAGCGTATTCCTCGCCTGCTAACTGAATCAACGGTTCTTCGATTTGTCGCAAGGAGCTTAACGCCTCACTCTTGCGTCGTTCTAGTTCCAGGATTTGTCGCTGGATCGTTTCGTCGCGGTAGTATTTTCGATCGGTGCGATCCAAGGCTGAGAACACTGCATGCAAACTGTAGTAGTCTTCTTGACTGATCGGGTCAAATTTATGTTGATGGCACTGAGCGCAATGAACCGTGGCGCTGCAAAAGGTTCCGATGGTATTTGAGACCATATCGTCCCGGTCGAGATGGCGCGCGATCTTACCATCGGTTTTCGTTTCGGGCACTTCCGCGTGGCCGATGAAGTCCCAGGGGCCTGCCGCAATAAATCCGAGAGCTTCAACGCCATCGCTTGTCCCTGGCCTCAAGACATCTCCTGCGATTTGCTCTTCCACAAACTGAGCGTACGGCTTGTCTTCATTGAATGCACGAATCACATAATCGCGATAGGGCCAAGCATTCGGTCGCTGTTTGTCTTTGTCGTACCCGTGCGTATCGCCGTAGTGCACCACGTCGAGCCAATGCCTCGCCCATCGCTCGCCATACCGTGGCGAAGCAAGCAATTGCTCGACGAGTTGGTTGAGCGCCGCCTCGGCATCGACGCTTGACTCGCGTTCAAAGTCGTCCAACTCCTCGGGTTTAGGGGGCAGCCCAATCAGATCAAAATAGAGGCGACGCGCCAAAGTTCGAGAGTCTGCTGGCTGCGACATCGTCAATCCTGTACCAGCAAGCTGGACTTTCACGAAGTGGTCGATGGCTTGCGAGCGATCGATAGCAGGTTCCAATTTAGGAAGCGGTTGAAAGCTCCACCATTTCAACGGGTCATCCACTTTGGTGTTGGCCGAATCGGGCCACAACGCACCTGCATCAATCCAGCTTTGTAGGTACGAGATTTCTTCCGTTGTCAGTCGAGGCAGGTTGCTATCTTTGGGTGGCATAGCCATGTCCGAGCTTGAGTCCGATACGAACTTCAGGAGCGGGCTTGCCGAACTTTTTCCAGGTACGATCGGTGGCTCGCCTTGATCGCCGCCCGCCATCGCGATCTCTCGGGCATCCAGGCGATAGCCACTTTTTTGAATCTTGGGGCCGTGGCATGCAAAGCATTTTGATTCCAAGATCGGTCGGACGCGTTCCTGAAAGAAAGCCTCGTCGCCAGCCGCATCCTCCGCAAAACAAATCGCTTGGATGTCAAAAAATGGCAAAATCAGCAAACTCAAGAGCAGTAGCTCTATAGCTCCGTTTCGCGTCCACGTCCTGTTGGTCGCAACATTCGTTCGCGAGCTGTTGGTCGCAACATTCGTTCGCGAGCTGTTGGTCGCAACATACGTTCGCGAGCTGGATCTATGGCGAGTGTTGAGATAATGCGTCAAATTTAACATGTGTTAGATCGAGTAAATGCCGAACTTGGCACACCGTGCAAAAACTTTTGGACCGAAACTAATTCCGATTGACCGCTTCATCCAAATTCATCACTAGATTGGCAACGAGTGTGTACACCGCTAGCTCGTTGGGTGGCAATTTGGAATCGAATGGTTTTTCTCCGACGGCAATCAAACGATTGGCATCATCCACGTTCCCATCGAACCGAGATTGAAATTGCGACAAGGCTCGCTCAATCGCTTGCTGCTCGGAATTAGTGGGTTTGCGAGACAAGACTTGTTGGAACGCGAACGCGATTCGATCGGACGGTTTAACGCTTGAATCGTTTAAAATACGTTCGGCGAGAACGCGAGCTGCTTCCACATACTGAACGTCGTTCATCAATTGCAAGGCTTGAAGGGGTGTGTTGCTACGTTCGCGACGCGAGCAAAACATCTCTCGGTTTGGTGCATCGAAATTGCTCATGAATGGCGGCGGTGCAGTGCGTTTGATGAAGCTGTATAAACTTCGTCGATACAGAACATCGCCATGATCCTGAATGTAATAACGCGTGTTCGAGTCGCCGTATCCGACCGGTTCCCAGATGTTCCCTGGCTGGTAACCTTTGATACCGGGACCACCGCGCTTTCGATTTAGCAATCCACTGACGGCAAGCACATTATCTCGAATTTGTTCCGCATCCAAACGGATCCTAGGGCCGCGCGCGAGATAACGATTTTCCGGATCGATGGTCCAGGCGTCTTGGGTCACGACAGCAGATCGACGAAAGGCAGCCGTGCTCACCAATTCACGCATCAGTTGTTTGATATCCCAGCCGCCAGCCCTTAATCGATCCGCCAAGAAATCCAAGAGCTCAGGATGGGTTGGTGGTGCTCCTTGAGAGCCGAAGTCATCGCTTGTTTTGACCAAGCCTGCTCCGTACACTTGCTGCCAAAAGCGATTGACGATAACACGAGCCGTGAGGGGTTGCTCTTTGGAAACGAGCCAATGCGCTAGATCCAATCGATTGGGAGAATTAACATCTGCTCGTGGAACAAGGGGTGGCAACACAGCCGGAGTGTTTGGCGTCACTTTTTCTCCCTTTTGCTCGTACTGGCCTCGCATCATCACAAACGTTTCACGCGGCTTTGGTTGATCGTTAAAGATAAAAGTGCCTGGAATCTTGCTTTCGATGTTCGATCGCTCGATTTTGGCCAGTTGCCATTTGCGTCTTGCCTTAAGGACCGCAGGGGCTGCCGCTTCGGAAATGTAGGTTCGGAAGAATGTGGCCACGCCCTCAGCGCTCTTCTTTCCCAACTCGCTATCGGGGCCTTCTTTTATGGCCTTTGCCAGTTCGCCGGTAGCAAGTGGCACATCGGTCCCCTTAACACCCGCCCACCACGTGTTAACCTCCGATGTCAATCGGTCCTCAGCGCGTTGGTTGCCCGTGCAAACCAAACCATCCCAATAGCAGACGCCACCAAAGAGTCCCAATTTGATCTCATTTACTTTTTTGCCAACCGTGAGATCGGAAAGAGGAATCGTCAATTCTGTCCATCGCCCGGGCTGGGGCAACTTACCGATAACGCGATCCGGACCCGCATCGACCATCCGCGCATCCTCCGGCTTGTCGCACCACACCCATCGCTTGGGGCCTCCGTCTGCCTTTACTTCTAGAAAGGCAGCGATTGGAGGCTCCTTGGGATCCGTCATCATCCAGACCTTGAGGCTTCCTTGCTCAGGAATCCAACGCGGATTGAGCCCGCCTGTCATGGTTTGCTCATACTTGTGTCCAAACTCTTGTCGCAAGGAACGACTCCCCATCGGAGAGCTGATATCGTCATTCCAAACGGGGTCATTGCGAGATGTGTTGCGAAGCGCAGCACCAACGGGAAAATCATCATCCAGCCAAATCGACGTAAACGGACCGGTCGGGTTCGATTTGGCTAGGGTCTGCAACTCGATCGCAATGTTCTCTTTGTCTTGTGCCGCTTGGACCAGATTGACCAGCGA
>CAMBSL010000287.1 GCA_945870455.1 Pirellula staleyi DSM 6068
GCCAACGTGATCGACAAGATCGATTCGGGGTTGGTGCTAGCCTGCGACACCGTTGCCGAATGTGTTGCCATTATTCTTGGTAAACCTGAGGATCGCGAACATGCTCGACAAATGCTGACGCGACTCCGAGGCCGATCCCACTCTGTCTACAGTGGCATCTGCCTATGGGACAAAACTTCGGCGCACAGACTTGTTCGAGTCGGAGTTTCGCATCTTTGGATGGAGCCGATCAGCGACCAACAACTCGATGCATACCTCGATTCCGAACAATGGGTCGGCAAAGCGGGTGCATTTGGATTTCAGGATGGACCGAATTGGATCCGCTTGGACTGCGGCTCAGCCACCAACGTGGTCGGATTGCCGATGGAATTACTGGGAGAGATGCTTGTTGATATGAGCAAGTATCTGACCGCCAACGCGATCGATTGAGGTCGCGTGCAAGTTACTTCTTTTCATTCTCAAACCCTGCTTTGAGCAGTTCATCGTACCCCGGCTTCAAGGGGCGGACATCGTATCCGGCTTTCTCGAGGATCGCACCCGCCTTCAACGACCGCATACCGACGACACAGTATGTGTATACAATGGTGTCCTTGGGAATTTTTTTACGTAACTTGGCCTCATCCAACTTTTCTTGCAGTTCTCGAAAAGGTAAATGCTCAGCATTCTTGATATGCCCCTGATCCCACTCGACTAAATCGCGGACATCCACCAAAATTGCCTTCTTAGCGGCGACTCGTTCCTTGACGGTTTCCAATGAGTCTTTGGTATGTTCGATTGCGTAGAGTCGCGACGGAGCCACCAGCGGAGCCACCATCGCAGTCGCCATAAAAATTGCCATCACACACAACTTCAACATACTCGAATTCTCCCTGGGTTTCTGCACGCAACTCGTTGAACTAGAACGTGGGTCATTATAGCAGCGAAATCCAAGCCGAGATTTGACTTCTGTTCAAAAAACCCCTTGGATCGTTTCCAGATTGGGATCGACTCCTATATAATTCGGGATTACCCATTTCCTGCCATTGCCCAAGCGTATCGCCATGACCAATTCAAAAATCCGCGGAACCGTTCACGTTATTGAAGCCACCAAGTCATTTGGGCAAAAGGGATTCCGAAAGCGGTTGGTTGTTTTGGAACAACAAAACGGTCGATTCGCCAATTACATTCCGGTCGAATTCACCAATGATGCTTGCGACGCAGCCGATGAGCTGAAAGAAGGGGATGAAGTCGATGTCACGTACCGCTTGAGCGGACGCAAATGGCAGAAAGACCCTACGAGTGAAGTCAAGTATTTCCTAAGCGCCGAAGCGATGGGCTTTACCAAGGTGGGTGCGGGCGGAGGTAGCTCAAATGAAGACGACCTCAACGACACGTTCTCACAAGCAGCGGCCGATGACGAATCGGATGCACCATTCTGATTTCGGCCACGACTAAGTTGCACGACGCTCCGCGTCGTGATTCCTGGCAGTCGTGATTCGTGCGACGCGGAGCGTCGCACAACGAAGAGCGCATCGTATCCACGGTGTATCTCCGCTCGCGTATTGTCCGTCGTGCGATATTAAATCGCAAATCTACTGACAAGCGAGCAGCTTTTGAGTTTTCATCACTTGACGCCCCACGAGAGGCGGTTACAAAGCTTCCAAATTCCATTCTCGAGCTGCTTCCACAGAGGAAAATCATGCGCAAAATTCCGACCCTCCAATCCTTGTTTCAACGCAAAACCCTTCGCAAACGCTTGAGAAATCGGTCGGTTTTCCGGAAGCTCTTGGGGATCGAAACACTCGAATCTCGCGCGCTTCTCGCAGGCGATACCATTCAAATCAATTCGCTTAGTGACCTTGCTGCTCACTACACTGCAGGCACCAACTCGTACTCCATTGGCGATGACAGCACCTCCAGCGTCACGATCGCAGAGGGAATCGTAATCGATACGAGCAGTGTTGTCGGGCAAGCTGGCAGCATCACGATACAGGGGGATGTGATATCGATCGGAAATAATGTCCAGATCACAGCCAATGGACCTTTGGATCCAGCGACAGGAGTCGAACTAGACGGGCCAATCACGCTTCTATCAGAAAATGTCCTTAAAGGATACAACAACAGTGCTGTCATGCAGATCGAGGATATAGTTCGGGCATTCCAGGGCCAGAAGTCGACGATCACTGTTGGCACGTCAACCGTCATCGAGGGGGGAGCTATCACTATCAGCACCGACAGTGGGAACGAATTGGTCGGTGATTTCATTGCGAGCCAAGTCCACTTGGCGTCGAAAGTTTTCCTCGAGGCATTTGAGAAACCTAAACCTGATCTCTTTGCTCTTCCTATAACTGCGCAAGTCTGGGAACCGGTTTCGGAGATAACCATTGGAGAGAAGACTTCGATCCAAAGCTCTTCGGAGGTGTCTCTGAGTGCCACTGCAACGGCAAACGCTTTTGGGAAAGCCGTTTGGAACACTCTCAATGAGAAAACAGGTAAATCGCCGTTTGGGTTCGCTTTAGGTGAGTTTGTAAATATTGCAAAGGCGACCATCGATGTCTCCTCGGATGCCACGATTTCGGCAGAGGGTGACATCGAGATTAACACCAAAGTCGATAACGTTGCGGAACTCGAAGTCGCTACGATCGAAAACCTTGGGATCACCCAAACCAACCCAAAATCCGTTAGCTTCGCATATGGATCGACCGAAGTGATCTCGAAATCGACGATTCTGTTGGATGTCGGAAGCCAAGTCGTATCCTCAGGCGGTAATGTAACGATCGAGGCCGAAGCGACCGACTAGAATTCGGTCAGCAGCAAAGCGACCTCGTACCGCGATGGCTTTGTTGCCATCGGTGGCGCATTTGCTTATTCGAAAGCAACGGTCACAGTGGATGTCAAGGGCACGGTCACCTCAGGGATCGTCGAAACGGAGACCAGCTCGCCGGAAAACTTGATCTTCAACCCCGCATTTGTTGTCGACTTTGCGACCAACTCTTTGGTATTTGATGAGGATGTGCCTTACATTACCGGGGATCAAGTGCTATTTAATTCCCCGGACGGATCGACCATTCCCGGACTCGTGCCCGGGACCGTCTACTACGCGATAGTCGACACAACGAATCCAAAGTCGTTGCAACTGTCATTGACCTCGGCCGGCGCGATGAATGGGACCGAGATTCCCTGGGCCGTATCTTACCCAACCCTGACGGTTGGCGGCTATCCATTGCCGATCACGGTCGTCGACAGCGTCTATTCCAACACCATTTTGTTCACGTACGACACGCTTCCCGATACGACAACGGCGGTGTTCACCGACGGCCAATTGGTGACGTATTCTCCAGTGACCGGTCAGTTTCTCGGAGCCAACGACGCGAGTGGAAACCTACTCGGTGCTTTGCCAGCGGGATTGTATGCGATCAAGATTGCGACCTCGCCTCAACCCAGTCTGTATCCGCTAGCGATTCAATTGGTAGACCAAGCCGGACTGATCGGCCCGTCCGGAAACGTAGTCGTTTTGAACACGAATTCGTTTTTCACAACCGCCAGCGGTACCATCGTTCAAGTAGCATCGACGGATTTGCAATTAAGCCAAATCACCCTGAACTTTTCAACGTTGTCGGACAGCCAGGATGGACAAGCTCCACTGCCGACACCACCAGCTCAAACCCCCACCCAAAGTGCGTTGTTTACGAACGGACAACCGCTCGTATTCACCAGCGGACTCGGGAACCAGATTGCAAACCTGACCAATGCGGCAAGCTATTGGGCTGTCGTGGATTCATCGACCCCTGGGGTCATTCGACTGGCCAGCAACTACGAACAGAGCGTCGCAGCCAATCCTTCGGTGCAGAACTTTGTTCCGGAGCTAAAGACCGTTTCCAACCAAGCGGCCGTGCAATCCGTCGCCAGCAGTTTCACCGATGTAAATTCTGTCACGACCTACACGCTGCAAACCAACAACGCGTATTCCATTTGGAACAATGCCGACGGCGGAACGTTTACCATCACCCTCCTTGGACCCGACGGCGCGGTGACGACCACGGCCTTGGCATGGAATGTCTCCTCGGCGGATCTGCAATCCGCACTCAATAGCCTCAGTGGGATCGTTTCGACCGTCAGCGGACAGGGAACCCAGCTTGCCCCTTGGATCGTTTCGATCCTCTTTCAGTTCGAGATCGGAACGGTCGAGCCGGGCACAGGTTTGGTTTTCACGAACGATCCAAACATAGCCGATGGGACTGCGGTCATTTACTTAGGCAATGCGGCCAAGCCGATCGAAGGGCTGACGGTTGGTAGTACGTACTACGCCTACAATGGTACCAACCCCAGCTTCGATACGGATATTCCACAATATGTTCTGAACCTACGAACGACTCAGGATACTACCGCTCCAGTGATCCAATACGAATTGGTCCAGAGCATGACCGATTCCCAAGGTAATCAGTACAGTTTTCTCTCTAGCATTGCCTCGCAGAACCTCTTGACGTTGAATCTACCGTCCTCGGTCGTGATCGAATCGATCGATGGAAGCGCATTGACAGGTGGTACCCTCACGTCGCTGACCCTCGCTGCGAATACCGCGACGACTTTATACAGTTTTGCGACCTCGGGTACCTTTACCTTGATCGCCACCGATGCGCAAGGAACTACGCAAACGACAAGTTCTTTGGCCTTTAATGCCAGTGCAATCGAGGTTGAAACGGCGCTGAATGCCTTGGGGATTTTGCCGGTGCAAGTCACTGGATTAGGAACTATGGCAAGTCCATGGACGGTCGTCGGGTTGACAGACCAGACGCTCACGGCCGACAACTCACTGCTTCGCAACGGCACATTTGTCGCGAGTATTTTGATCGATGAACTCGTGGTCGATACGCAGCAGATTTGGACCGAGGCAACCGGTGGCACCTTCGTTTTGAATCTGACGGCCGGCGGGCAGATGTTCACCACCGCTGCGATCGCCTGGAACGCCACAGCGAGTCAGGTAATTGATAGCATCGAGCAGGCTCAGGTCATCAACAATGTGCCGGTTGTCCGAGCTGTGGTGACCGGGACCGGGACGGAGGCCGATCCGTGGCAGATCTCGATGTGGTATCAGTCGATCCAAACAGGCGATGCGTTGACTTTCAACGATTCGTGGCTCCTCAATAGTTTGGGGATGGTCAACGGGCAAACGTATTACGCAGTTGTTTCGACTTCGCAGTTGACTGCTTCGGGTGTGACTTTGAGCCTAGCCCTCTCGCTTGCTGATGCAACTGCGTCGACCCCCGACGTGATCGATATGCAAGAGTACCTACTTTTGACTGCCTCCTCGACTGGTTCGATGGTCGGATCTCAAATGGGGATCGGCCTCGTACCCAAGGACTCAGGAGTCACGATTCGTGCGACTCTCGACGCCAGCGACTCGGCGAGTATGGCCACGAGTATCGGACTTTTTCCGATGCTCGGCTTCTATTTGAAAACGCTCAAAGGGGATAATAAGATCGAAGATGGAAAGTGGGTTTCGGGTATTGAAAAGGAAATCGAAGAAAAACTGCCTAAAGAGAAAATTGCTGACACGGCTGCTGACAAGCATATCCAACAGCATCACGGAGACGGAAACATAGACGGGACCAATCCGTTTGAAATCTCGCTAGGGTTCGCGTTGATTGTGTCAGAAAACGTCGTTGCCGTGACGATCGGTAGCGATGCGGTGATCGAGTCGCAGGGTAGTGTGACGATCGAGAGTGGAATAGGGCATGTACTGCACTCCTTCGCTTCGGCTGGAACGGCCAGAACCACAGCCAGCGAGGAGGCCAAGGGGAATAAAGCTCTCGGAGTCGGCTTGGCAATGACGTTCGTCGACAATACGAGCAATGCGTTCATCGAGAGCAATGCGCAGGTCAGCGGAGCGACGGGTGTCTCAATCAAATCGAAAATCGAATATCCGTTTGCTTGGAAGCAGACCGCGATATCGACGGTTTACAATGACGATCTGGGCGATAGCTGGAAATCAAAAGGCGATGCAGGTACCCAGATCGCCGAGAACGTCGTAATTAACGCGTTGTTCTCCAACGCCTTTGGGGTTAGCAATTGGCTTTTCAACGATTCGACGAACGTCGACGCAATGTCTGGTGACACCGATGAGTCGAAGTTGGATTTCGCACTTTCGGGGAGCCTCCTGATCAAGAATATCACGAATAACAATGTAGCCCAGATCTTCGATGGCGCCAAAATCAATCAAAGCCCCAACGTTCTGGCCAGCGGGGAGCAAGGTCTTAAAATCGTTGCCGAGACCAAGATCGATCAAGTCTCCATGGCAGGGCAAATGATCTTGGGTCTCAATTTCGGTTGGTTGTACTATGCGAGCAAAACCAAAGGCGGCCTAGGTGAGAATTCCAATTTTCTCCTCGGCTTGACCGATGCAAAAAACAACATCGGTGGTTCCTTCAATTTCAGCGATCTGAATAATACGACTCAAGCGATCATCGGTGGAACCTCAACGGCAAGCGACGCCGCAGCGCCAAGCGGCCCGACTCGCATCGATTTCGGAAACGATGTGGAAAACGATGGGGAAAACGATGGGTTAGTGCTGGAATCCTTGACTAAGGTGGAGTTCATCCCGCTGGCTCAAAGCGGCGGGATCTCCACCGGTTTCGGACTGGAAGCCTCGCTTGTCGACGTCAACGTCCACAAGCAGACGACGCAGTCGGCGATCCTCGATGCGACTTTTGCCCCAGTGATCACTGCCG
>CAMBSL010000288.1 GCA_945870455.1 Pirellula staleyi DSM 6068
GTTGCGACTTTTTGAGGGTCATTGCGAATCGAGTTCCGTTCGAAGTCATTGGGCTCTATCGCAGAACGATCGTCGTTCTTGCGAATGGGGCAAAGCATCAGCCAGCGGCGTGCCAGGTTCAAACCATTCGGCACGGGCAAGTCGAACCTCAGCAAAACCTCCATGAGCGAATTCAAGCGAACGATGCATCGATCCCGAAATGGAAACAAGGAACGACCGCACAAATCAACCATTACCCCTCCAATTGAGGAAATGCGACTCACCCGACATGTACGGTGTGTCCCTTCTGCCCTGTCCCTATACTCGCGTAAGGCAGCTTAGGTTTTCGCGGTTATACTAGATTCGATTGGTTCGGCAGAAAGATGCCGTGGTGATTTTGGCTTGAATGGATGAGATAAAAACGAAGTGGACTTGCAATCACGCTGGCTGGCAATTCTCGGAAAGCTTCGCGTTAACCGCTCACAAGGCCCGGCCCCTCACAAGCCTCTTTTGCTGCTCATTCTGCTTGAGATGATCGAAAACGGTGATTTGCAAAGTCGAGTGCTCAAACTCACACCGGAACTTGCGTTTCGATTCAGCCAATTCGGCATCATCGTTGCGCATCGCCGAACTCAGCGCATGGACATTCGGCTGCCGTTCTTTCACCTCTCGTCTGACACTATCTGGAATACCTTTTCCAAGAGCGGTATCCCCTCGCTTGATCCCAAGTCAACCCAATACGTGGAGATCAATGAAGAGTTCTACTTGTTGGCGCAGGACTCTGCATTCCGATCCAAGGCTCGAGCTGTGCTCATCCAATCCTACTTTGAGCCATCCGAGCAAATCGCTTTAGCAAGTCTTGTGAACATCTCGATCTCCGACGTTTCCAACGCGAACACAGCGGTTTACGAAACGGAAGCATCTTACCAGAGTGGTCGGGACGTTCGATTCCGATTGGATATCGTGGCTGCATACAACTACACCTGCGCTCTTACCGGATATCGCGTTACGACTATTGGTGGTGCCTCAATTATTGATGCAGCGCACATCCACCAATTCTCCGCGTCTCGCAACAACGATCCGAAGAATGGCATCGCGCTTTGTAAGAATGCACACTGGATGTTCGACCAAGGGCTTTGGTCTTTAGACGACGACTATCGCATCATTGTCTCGCATGACTCTTTCGAAGAGCAAGCTCACAACCAGAAGTCGTTACGTGATTTTCAAGGCTCAAGAATCGCGCTGCCATCGAATCCAAAGCTATGGCCCGACCTACAGCACCTCGCATGGCACCGTGAATTCAAGTTCTCTGCTTGAGCTCGATAGACTATTACACTGCAATCTGACGTGCCATCGTTCGTAAAAGGCGAGTCGGAACTTGATGCTGTAGCTTCCAAGTGATGCTTATCGGCCGGCTGCCGGTGTGATTGACATAGCTGCAGGGACCGAGGAAGTGATAAGGGGCCGATAGACCGGAGGAAAGAGTCTTGGTTTCACGAACAAACAACAAGGGTGTGCAGCCAAGCTCACGGTGTCGAATGTACCGTTGGCCCGTCGGCGATTGCTCGGAGGTATTGCTTTGTGATTGCCAATGAAACAAATCGTGTGAGATGAGGTAATCCTCGTACATGGTGGTGAGCGAGTACTCGTCCTCCGACTTCTGCAGCGTCACAAAGAAGACATCGAGCTTGCGGTCTTTCAGTTGCAACACGCCTTCGCGCTGGCTCGGTCGATTGTTGAAACTCCAGTGACCGAGGGCAATCAGGATTTCATCGCGAGTGTAGGCAGCATGGACTGCCAGTGGATCGTTGGCAGATGAAGTGGGCGATACGATAAGGGGCGAGTGCTTCAATCGGCAGTCCAAAACTGAGCGGAGATCTTTAAGCGCTGACGGATTAGCTCGCAATCTTTGCTCGGCGACTTCGAGCGACAACTCCGAATGGAGCGTTCCCCAAAGTGTCGTCTGCAGCATTTCGATGAGCTCCGGCGATTTGGCGGCCGCGGCTGGACTGGGCGACTGCAAGTACTCTGTCAAAGCACTGATCTGCTGAGGACAATTGATGTGGCTGAGTCGACAAACGCCCTTGGCAAGCTGGTGCTCGTCGGGCGCATCGATTGATTCGCCGATCCCTGCGTCGGCCAACAAACGCGACCACAACCCGCGTTTCAGTAATTCATCCAAAGTTGTGTCAAAGTACTCGATAGCGTCTTCGAGCGTCGGCGTTCGCCCAAGGTACTGCTTCAGATCGCGCAACGAGGCCAGCATTCGCGGGCGTACCAATCGAATCGACTCACGTACGTTATCGAGTACTCGCTGTTGAGCCACTCGCTCGAGCTTGATCACGCAACCGCTGGGCAAGTGCGGAAACTCCGCTTCTATTTCTTCATCGAGCTTAGCGGTCGGCTTGCCACTAAGGGCACGGAATCGGCTGGCGAAACGAAACTCTTTACGCTGAGCGCCAATGAAGTCGAGTACCGTCAGGCAATCTTTCTTGGGATGCAATCGAAGACCACGACCAAGCTGCTGCAAGAATACGGTGAGGCTTTCCGTGGGTCGCAGAAACAACACGGTGTCAACTTCGGGAATGTCGACACCTTCGTTGTAGAGATCGACAACGAAGATGAAGTTCACAGTGCGATCCCGCAGTCGCTGCTGAGCTGAGTTTCGCTCCTCGTCATTTGACCGAGCGGACAGGGCAATCGACGGAACGCCGTTGTCATTGAAGAACCTTGCCATGAACTCGGCGTGGGCAACGCTGACGCAAAAAGCCAATCCGCGAACTTCTGCAAGATTCAGGACCGTATCGCAGAGCTTTTCAAGTACCAGCTTTGCCCGGATATCATTGCCGGTGTAAAGCCGATCCAAGTCATCGACGCGATAACCACCACGCTGCCAAGCAAGACCAGTGAGATCGACCGAATCAGCGACGCCAAAATACTGAAACGTACAAAGCAAACGACGATTTATCGCATCGGGCAGCCGGATCTCCGCGCTTGCTCGTCCACCAAACCAACTCAACACGTCGAGTTGATCGGAACGTTCGGGTGTTGCAGTCAAACCCAGGAGGATGGTTGGCCGAACGTGCCCAAGCAATGCTTGGTAGCTCGGCGCGGCCGCGTGATGGAACTCATCGACCACGATGTACTCGAATCGATCTGCCGCTTCATCTATCAGGCTACGCGAGTTGTAGCTTTGGATCGAGCAGAACAAATGATCGCGTTGTTCAGGATCGTTACCATCAACAAGTAGATCCCCAAAGTTCTGGTCCCTGAGGACGCAACGAAACGATGCCAATGCTTGGTTGAGGATTTCTTTGCGGTGCGCGATAAACAGTAACCGAGGTTTTCGCCCAAGTTGCTGTGCGACTCGGGCGTAGTCAAACGCGGCGATCATCGTCTTGCCGGTGCCAGTCGCAGCGACCACGAGGTGGCGATGTTTGTTCTGGACCTCGCGTTCAGCAGCGATGATGTCGAGAATCTCTTCTTGGAATGGAAACGGACGCAGATCGAAGTTAATCGCGGTGCCCGCATCCGTTGCAACGTGGCGTTCCCTTTGGATCGCCTGACGCAATCTTGGAACCGCTTGCTCATCGAACGCTTGGAACTCATCGTCTTGCCAATAGGTCTCGAAAGTTCCTGTGACCTTGTCCCAAAGATATGGCAGTTCGTACTGGCTGATCTTGGTAGTCCATTCGAGGCCCTCAGACAGCGCCGAGTTCGACAAGTTCGCTGAACCAACATAGGCGCTACTGAAGCCCGTATTCCGATAAAACAGATAGGCCTTCGCATGCAACCGCGTTCGTTTGGTGTCATAACTGACGCGAACTTGGGTTCTGGGTAATTCCCGCAGCACTTCCACAGCCTTCGGATCAGTCGCTCCCATATAGCTCGTTGTTATCACACGAATTACTGGTCCGTCGCCATCTGTTTGCTCGGCCAGTCCACGAAGATTATCCAGCAAGACTCGCAACCCGCTCCACTTGATGAACGAGCAGAGGATATCGACACGATCGCACGTCGCGATCTCTTTACGGAGTTGGCTGCCAAGACTCGCATCCAATCGCGTTCCGGTGAAGAGAGAAGAACGTGAAAGCGGACTGTCGGGGCGATCCGTCGTAGTTCCGTCCACAGTTCGGTGGATCGCCAGCAATCGCTGCAATGGTGTGGCGATACTAAAGCCATCGGACTCCTGGTCGTTTAGGACTTCCGTGAGCGTTCCGACGATCCGTTCAACCAACTGCCGTTGTTTCTCGGCAGCATCTGATCCACGATGCAAAGCCAAGCTCGAAGCAATCGACCGTTCTAAATACTGAGCCAGAACCGAATGTGACTCCTCCGAATCCACCGGCGCGAGCGCTACCAGACGCGGATCACTCAGTCGAGCAATCTCCGCTTCGATGGTTTTGGTCAGCAAATGGTCATACAGTCCCGGTTCCACGTTTATTAAATGCCTTTCATGAATTGCTTCGTTATCAAGACATTCTAACGACATTGTATGTCTGCAGGACGATGCCTACTCGTAACAGGTCGGCAATGCGAGGAACGTGGCTCTGCATAGTAGTCATATCCTGCACTGGCCGGATTCAATTCCGATTCGCATCCATCATGCAACTGCGATTTTGTGAAGATTCTCGGTTTTCAAGTCGGAATGAGGCCGCCGAGGGCTAATCATCAGGCAACTTTCCAGTTGTTTTGCGAAATCGAACCGAACCCTACGATATGACTATCGATCTCCATAGAATGCCGAATAATGGTGAGGACTTGGCAACTGGCGTGAACAGAAGGGAAGGAGGGCACCGGCAATAAGGGACGCAGCGGTCCGTCCCCTTTTGTTGGTCCGCAGCCGGTGTTAAACCGAACTTCTCTATTAAATCGTACCTTCGGATATTCCGAGGATTTGAAAGGCTCCCCGAAGAGACCCTGATATCGGACCTTCTCATAGAAGTCGATGTCGGACGTGACTTTGCTCTGTCGAAACGGCTTCAAAAATCTTTCTTAGCGTTGCCCAACGGATTTGCACAATCGCATGTGCAAACATACACAGGGGGTTGTTGAACCACGTTGGGGTTCGAATGTGTCGCGCTGTACGTTCCCAGCGTGCGCTGCGCGACCCCGGGCTGTGACGTTGAACCGCTACGCGGTTTTTCGAACTATTATGCACCGAGACGATCGAGCAAGTCGAGCCGTAGCAAGAACCTCCACGAAAAAACTACGTTCAATTGAATCAACACACCGAAACTGAACTAAATATGGGTTCACCCCCATGCTGCAAAGTGATCTGTTCCCTTGTTCGCCCCTGTCCTAACGCTCCCTTACTTGGCAACGCTGTGAAGCATTGTCGTCAATGAAATGGAACGCTATTTGAATTTAAGCCTTCCGTTCGGGCTCGTCCCGACGGAGGCAACAATTGGTAGCTACCGGCAAAAAAACTCGGCCCGGGCTCTCCACCGAGTTTACTCGGTGGAAGCAACGTTGGGATCCGAAAAACGCTGCTTCCACCGGTATGAAACCGGTGGAGAGCCATGGCCCGTATCTGCGGCTGGTAGCCACCAAGTATCGCCCCACTGGCATAAAGCCAGTGGTAGCGAAACGCAGGAAAAAATGAAATGGAACGCTATTTGAATTTAAGCCTTCCGTTCGGGCTCGTCCCGACGGAGGCAACAATTGGTAGCAACCATCAAAAACACTCGGCTCGGGCTCTCCACCGAGTTTACTCGGTAGAAGCAACGTTGGGATCCGAAAAACGCGGCTTCCACCGGTATGAAACCGGTGGAGAGCCATGGCCCATTCTCTGCGGCTAGTAGCCACCAATTATCGCCCCACTGGCATAAAGCCAGTGGTAGCGAAACGCAGGAAAAAATGCTTCACAGCGTTGCCTGCTTGGGGCAAGTCGACTAAGCCGTATTCAATACAAAGTCCTTCATTTTGGGCTTCAATTCGTCGTAACCACCTTTTGCGAACAACGAAACTGCTATTTGACTAACTTCACCGTCATGAAATCCAGTGAAGGCAATCCCGAGAGTCAGAAGAACAATGAACCCAACGACCTCTTTCGGATTTCCGTCTATTCGTAAGCATCCACCAGAACCAGTGGGTGGACTGGCGGCGCGGGGTTGAATCGCGATGTAGGTTCTTGTAGGCGGCCAATGTGGCTGCCAGTCAATCAATCCAACTCGGAGTTCGTCTATGGTTCGCAGCTCTGCCAAGTCGATCGAATGGTCAAAGCGTCTCGATCGATTTCAAATCTCTGGTATGACGCTCTCTCAATTCTGTAAGTGACTCAACCTAGTGACACCACTTATTTTCGTAAGTGGGCTTCGTCACTGGGTGATGAATGCTTGAGCCCAGATTGCATCCGTCTGGTCGAGCGGTGGTTCTGGAAACGATTCGTACAAGTAGTCTTCATAACCGGCCGCGTCGTAGACTCGATCTATGAGCGCTTTCAGGTCAAGTTTCGCGTCGGCGAAGTAACCTTTTAATGGGACAGGAATGACTGGCAATTCATCTCGAAGCCCGATCGGCCAAGCTTCTACTTTGGGCGCATTCGCTTTTCGAAAAACCGTAACGCAATAGTCACACGCCGGTGGATCGTTGATGG
>CAMBSL010000289.1 GCA_945870455.1 Pirellula staleyi DSM 6068
GGAAAACCAAGTCAAGGAATTCACGTCCTGTTAGCCGAACGTAAGGTTCGCAAAGAGTACGCGACTGCCACACCGCGTATCGACCAAGCCGTCGACATCGAAGGAAGGTCTATTATCGAACTCACCGCTTTAGTCGAGATGAAACTAAATAGTTTCCGCCGCAAAGATCAGACTCATTTAATGGACATGATCCAAATTGGGTTGATCGATTCGACGTGGCCTGAACGATTTGCAACGAATCTCGGCGATCGCCTTCAAGAACTATTGAATGACCCTGAGGGGTAATTGCTCTACGACTATCGCCACTCGCTGGCGTCATCTCTCGCTTTGGTCACTCGGCTGGTAGAAACGGAAATAATTTGCGAATCTCGTCGGGCTCCGGTTGTCGTCCGTACTCGCAGATTTCAAACGATTCAGCAAATTCAATCTTTTCAGCGCGATCCGCTCCGTACCATCGAGCCAGAACCTGCCGATTTCGCTTCGCCTCCGCTGTATGCCGAGTTACCCAACGTTCTCGCAACCACTTGCGACGCAAATCGGGTTGCGATGCGGGTGGATTCGCCGCAGTCTGTTGCGCGCTACCCAACGCCCCACCCTCAAATGTTTGCGATTCCAATGCCATCAGCGCATCCACTTTTTGCTCAAACACAGGCCCGATGTCGACTGCAATGTCGGCTTGAAAAGGATTCGGCTTGCGAAACGAATCGCTGGAGTACAAGAACACGGGGTTCTTATTCAAGGGGGGTACGTCTGGACAAAAAAATGGGACGGCTACCATGTACGCGGCGTCCTGCACCAACACGCCAACATACCGATGATCCGGATGATAATCCCACGGACGATGAGCGATGACAATGTCCGCATTCCAATCTCGTATCAGACGCGTGATCGTTCGACGATTCTCAAGCGTCGGCAGCAACTCGCCATCGTGAATATCGAGGACTTGCGAAGTGACTCCCAGTCGTTTCGCCACGAGCGCCGATTCGGCCGTTCTCCGTATCGCTAATTCTCCTCCCGACATTTCCCAATGACCGATGTCTCCATTGGTGACCGACACAAGTTTCACATGATGGCCCTGGGATGCCCACAAAGCCGCTACCCCGCCACTTTTGTACTCAGCATCATCTGGATGCGCACCAAAACATATAATTCGTAGCTTGCTGTCCTCGTTCTTACCCTCATCGGAAAACGCAGGAAGTCCGTGCATCAGAAACAGCACGGCAACCGTTATTTGCAGTTTGAAAACCATCGCTCGCGACTCCTTGACCTAGAAAAGACAGGCTGACAATCCAAGCATTATAGGCGATGCGAGCTTAACCGTGCGAGCTTAGCCGTACGTGGGATCAAAGTGCCTTGCGAGGCTTGCGTTGACATTAACTTGTAGAATATGCTCTTGTTCGATTCTCAAGTTATTGGACCGCAAATACCAAAAAGCCTCTGCTTCCGATTCGCTTAACTCGGATGGTGTTTGGGGTAAGTGGCCGGTTCCATCCGTGGCAAGATGCTCAAACGCACGAATCGTTTGCATGTCCATTAACATGCTGCTTGTGGACGGATAGTGGCGTCGCAAAATCGCGAGTATCTGGAAGCCTTGCACATCAAGGTCGCCCCAATACAAAATCGGCGTACGTCGCAGCCAATCGATATCAAACAACTGCGTGATCCCCATTCCCATCCCAAAAAATGCGATGCCGCGATCGACGGGTGGCAAAGTCAATAATGTCACCTGATTCTCGACGATAATCGCGCGAACGTTTGCGATCGGCAACCTTGCAATCTCCTGCGGCGGCAGCGAAAGTTCGGAAGGTAATAGTCGCAGCTCAGATTGCAATTGGAAGTCGAGGATGCGAGTGAGAATGTGCTTTCGAAAATAGCGGAATCCATAGCGTTGCTCGAAGTGCTTTGGATCGCAACTGCAATCGATCGCCTCATCAGGCAACAATCTATCGAGCCATTCCGTCAGCAACGGTCGATGATTCTGGATAAGCTTCGTCGGAACAGCCAACGGCAGTTCGCGAGCAAAGCAGTCCGGTCGCGAGTTTCGCACGAGATACTCAACGACAGAAATCAAGTCGTCGATTGAATCCAAATCGATCAGCCTTTGCCAAGCTTTATGCAACCAGACTTCCAGTTCAGGCAATCTCGCGCGAATCTTGTCGACCTTGCGCTCAAGGCTTTTAAACTCCGACTGCTTACCGATCAACTTGAGCAAGTCATCTCGCGAGTCGAAGGTGATCGCGTTTGGAAAGAAGTCGTTCTCGCCATGCTTGCGAGATTTGCGTGACTGCCATTCAACGCAATAGCCGTACCCGATCGTCTCTTTGGCGGACTGCCGGAGCGATTGCACGTCCCGGACATTTTCGGAGTGCACCTCGGACAACTTAAGATTAGCGGGAATTCGCCACGGATACAGCTCAGTCTCCTCGCCGCTGAGCCAAGCAGCAATCGCTTGTGGATATAAACGTTGCCCCTTGGTCCGAATTTCAGCAGGAGAGATCACAGCATCGACCGAGCCCGTTGGACCTAAAACCCGCGTCGTTCAACGTAATAGACGGGACGAGATTGATAGACGGGCTGTGGCTGAACGTAGTATTCTTCTTGTACGACGACCGGCGTTGATTGTTGATACGTCCGATACACGGTTGTAGGTTGTTGGTAGGTTGTCGTCGCTCGGTAACCTGTTCCGCTCTGTTGCATCATGGTGACAACGTAGTCGCTAACCCCCTCTTGATTCATCAGTATTACGTCGTTGACGTCCGGACGCATAGCCACGCCATTGGATTGAATGTGAGCCACGATGACTGCATCACTGACACCACTGCGAGTCATGTTGATGACTTCGGAGGTTGTTACAGGACGACGTGTTACGACCCGCTGCTGTGGGACTGGCACATAGGTCCGGTGTTCATGGTACGTTTGATAAACCGACTGAGAGTTGTAGTAGCGTTGCCGCTCCGCTTGCTGGCGATGATTGCCCACAACCCCGCCTGCTAAGGCGCCAACCGCTCCGCCAATGAGAGCACCCTCTGTGGTATCGTTGCTTTGTTTCCCAATCACGCCGCCGAGCAACGCGCCAGCAACTCCCCCCATGAGAGCCCCGTCGCGCGTTTGATTCTGTGCATAGCCATTGCTAGCAAATGAACCAGCCAAAATTGAAAAAACCCAAAGTTTCATTGCAATTCGCATAGTACCGATTCCGCTGACAGGACGTTTTGGATCGCTGTGGAGTTGAGCAAGACACCCTATCGATAGGGTATCGGCGTTTCCATGTCGAGACTAAACAAAACCAGTTTTCAATAGTCCCGTCGATTCCAAAATTCGAGCAGCAAGTTGCTAGCAAAACGAGTGAATCATGCAAAACCATGCGCAGTTGATTGTGTTGCAGACCTCACTCCAGACAAAGCATCGATGCTCGACAAACTCCTCCCAAACAAAGGCAAGCCACTTCCAAAACAATCGGCGGCATCTTAACAGGCTTTGCGGATACGTGACCGAGGCAAAACTGAAACCGACTGAATTCGAACGAGCACCCTCACGTACCTCACCATTTTTCCTAGCCACAAAAATCACAAAAGCCACAAACCGGATGATCTGTTGACTCGAACTTTCAAACTTTTTGTGGACTTTGTGCCTTTTAGTGGCTAGCAGGTCGCCATTCCGTACCATCACTCGATCGCATCAAACTTCACCGCTTGATTGTCCATCGGGTTACGCTCGGGTTTGTTAAAACAAAAGCGGTAGCCTGTCCATACAAACAATAGCGCCACCACCCAAACGACCACAAGCTGCAAAAACTGCAAAAACACAAGCTCTTCCATCGAGTCACGGCCACGGGACATCAACCCTAACTTATCGACTGCAGGATATAGTACCCCATCTAGGAAGATTACGACGAGAGATCGGCTGATAAACCAACCAGCGAGCATCACCATACCTATCTGGATGCTATTTCGTTTCCCATTTGACAGTAGCAATGCAATCCCTATCCAAAGGGTGGATCGCGTCGTCGCGGATACGAATGCCAAAAAAGGGGGATCGTAGACGAAATTGGCGGAAAGCTGACCGGCAAAGCGCTGCCTAAACTGCATGTCAAAGAGGATCAGGCATGCAAAGATAGCCATGGTAAACAAGAGTGTCGACATCGTGAGATCAGGACACTTTGTCGAACAATGGATCGGTACTAGCGAAATTCTGAAGGCACGCCGAAAAATGCGAAAAACCAACGCAATCAAAAGCAAACGATGGACTTGTCCCCATACCAAAACCAATGGATCGGCGAGGAACCATCGATCGAAAATGGAGTCCCAAATGGAATCCAAGGTGAGCGAGCCAAACAAACAAAGCAACGGGACAATCGTTTCGATGCTAAACCATTTCCCCCCTCGGAAACAAAGCCAAAAAACGATGGCAATGTGCAAGTTGAATCGAAAGTCGGCAATCATCGTGCGCGACCAGCGAGCCCCTATCGACGAAATGCCGACAAGTTCCGAGAGAAAAAGTGCGGCCAAGCAAGTGATCGTCAGGAAGGCAACGACCAAAGTAGCTGGCCGCGACGACCTAGGCGAAACATGCGTCGACGAAGTCGCGACCAAGCCTTTCTTGAGAAGCATCTGAATTTCTTCGCTGTTCATGGCGCCCAGCATCACTCAATACGATGAACCAAAAAATGAATCGCACACGCAACTACTGCGATTAATCCAAATCCTATGAGCGCCCAAGTCAACCAGCCGATGTTCATCCCCATTGGTGGAAGGGATGCAGGAGAACGATCCAATCGGGCCGTAAATCGTTTCAAAATCATAGTGTACAGGGCTTTTTTCAGGGACACATTGAGCATAGACAATGGATGGCCGCACGGCGGTAGTTGGAACTTCGAATGGCTCAATAACAACACTCTCTCCCGATTTTGATATCAAGGAGATTGTCATTTTGTTCTTCTTCCTGTCGATTCGGATGGTCGCTTCCTTTCCTAGAATAGTCGCATCGCTTCTATTGGATTCCGTCGCGGAGATTCGAATCTCGGGGCGAGTTGCGTTCGTTGGATAAACCCGCACTACGAGCTGTTGTTTTGGCGTGGAATGAAACGGGATGCTGATTGCAAGCAACCCGCCATTCTCTAATTTGGGGACATCGAATTGAACGTCAAGTGAAAGAGAAAAGTCGCCCTCTCCGGCCAGCCGGAAATCAAACCCCGCCAACTGTTCGACTTGCTTCTTGCCTAATGGTGAAAAGACGAATCGCTTTCCACTTTTGATCGCCTGGTATTTGACATTGGGTTCTTTATCGCCGGTTCCTTGCAGCATCCACCAAGAGATAAATGGGTGGTCAACACTCAATGGAAAATCAAACTCTTCCGCTCCGCCAACCGAGCTACAAAAGTAAACTAAACCCATGATGCTAATGCAAGCGAATCTGCAACTGTTCCAAACTTTTGCGGATGAACTATTCGATTTCATTAGCTTCTACTTCACCGCGGTCGGGAGTTATCACTGCCAAAATCGCTGCTAAGTTCACTGTGCGATCAATCATTCTAACACTTCCGTCGGCAAAGCCGAAAACGACACCTCCCCCGTGCGGTGAACTCCAATTTTGGATGTAGTCAATGCCACGCCCATCTTGAAGAAGGAGAATTCCATTTCGACTAGTTCCTCCTTGTCCACCAGAAAAAATGGGTTCGTCCCAGTACCAGCTAGTTGCTGTTTGGACCGAAGGGTCATATGCCTTTTCTCCCAAAAACACCGTATGAGAGGTACCGTCCGTCACATTCGCTTGCGAAAGAACCTTTGGCCGATGAGGAATGCTATGCAAATTCGCGGCATAGTCCGTTTTGGCCCATGCCCAACCGCCAGAATAGTATTCTCCGTTCTCATCCGAAACAGTCGGCGCTGGTCGAGGCTGCGATCGACTGGGGCAGTTGAAAACGGGCTGAATGGTTTGAAAGTCCATCGATTGGTATGCGTTAGATTGTTCCATGTAAGGTAGGATGGCAAAGGCCCATGAACCTGGTTGCTGTTTTGGATGAGCTCCTGGCCTACCGATTCCTGAATAATAGAACTGCCCGCTCCCGGCATTGCGAACGCCCACATACTCATCGTTTCCTGTCGTCGACTTGATCATACAGGATTGGTCCCAGCCTCCGTTGCTAGGAAAAAAACGATGGGAGGACTCGTGCGACGCTACGCCTAGAACAAGTTGACGGACATTGTTGGTGCATTGCATCCGGCGGGATGCTTCACGAGCAGCTTGAACAGCACTCAGCAGGAGCGAAAGTAAGATTCCAATGATTGCAATCACCACTAGTAGCTCGACAATCGTAAATGCGAGGCGCCCATTGCGCCGCAACTTGGAAAGTGCTGCGTTCTCGCGTTGGCCTAACGGCATGGGCAACGCGCCATAATACTGCAAAGACGACCGTTGCAAGAATGTACACCGATAAATGTCGACTCACAGCCATGGCAACACCCAGAGCAATCATTGCGTAGGGAAAGAAAGCGGTGAAAACAAACAAAAACCAAGCAGGCACC
>CAMBSL010000290.1 GCA_945870455.1 Pirellula staleyi DSM 6068
GTCGGGGGGTGAGGGGTAGAGCCCTGACATGGTAGCCTCCGGTTCAGTTATTTGTTTACGCTTCTGAAACGAGGATAGACATTGAATTCACGATCAAAAAACCAATCAAAACACAGTGCAAAACCCCTCTCCCCGAGTACGGGGCGAGGGGAGCAAGATCAAAAGATGTGGGTAAAGATGAGGCGTCTCGCCCATGGACTCACGAGCGCGCTCGTGCCACGCTATGGTAACCCGTGCCCGTAAGCGAGGAGCCGACTGCAATATCTCACTTACGTATCGGGTTACCATTAAAGCAACAAGCCGTTACGTATCGGGTTAGGATTGGTAGTTTTCAGTTTGCCACTTCCTATACCAAATCGGATGCGTCATAGAAATGCAAATAAACCGCCAGTGCGACGGTGGCAGCCAATCGTTTTCCAGGTCGCCCAGCACATGCGATTGGGCTTGCCTCTACCTTGAGGGCGGCTAGCAATTGTTCAAGCGTTTTGTGAGGGCGCTCCGCAAGTTGGATACTCTTTAAGTGCAATCTCGGATGGCGCAAACTCGGTTGGCCCAAACTCGGATGGCCCAAACTCGGTTGGCAAGGTCCGGAAATTTCGTCCAGCAGCTTTGAGATGTTCGAGTAATAGAAAGCAATCGTGTCGTGAGGCCGCAAGAATGCCTGCCAACCTTGCCGAACCACGTCCACCGAGGGGGCTTGCTCGAAAACAGCACTGGGGAGTTCAATATGCTTGAGAAACGTAGACGAAAATGCAAAGGGGGGTTGGAGTGCCGATTCGAATCGTTCCCCCGTTCCAAGTCGTTCGGCTACCCAATAGATCGGCGGGCGCCATTTGGCCACCGAAGGACGATCTTGGTTGAGATCATCTCCGGCCCTGTCTAACTCTACACCGGGTGCCGACTCTCCATAGACAACCACAATGTTCTCAAGGTTGCTTTGGAGCGATCTGGGGATGTTTAAGAATTTCTCTCGGCGACGGTGGTTCCTGCGGGACCCGTATTCGGCTTTCGGAAGAGCTAACTGGCTCTCGATCATCGTGTCGAATGCTGCCAACAGTTCTTCGAATCCACGCGTTTCTGGTTCTAAGAAACGCAATGCAGCCACCGTCGCTTCGACGGTCGACAGAAACGAGACGTCGGGTTCGCGACGAATGCAGTATCGACTTGGCTCGGACGGTGCTAGCCGATATCTCGGAAGTCGCTGCAATTGAGGAATATCGCGCACCAGTGTTTTCGAATGATGCCAAGTACCATCCAGGACAACCAGTTGCTTTGGTCGCTGATCGACTGCAAGATCGTTCATGAGTTGCGAACCTGGCCCGGGATACAATAATCCGGCATCTGGCAATAGCGTTGTTTTAGAGAGGAGATCTGCAAGGCGATCGTTGTGGTCGACCAACAAACTCGAATTCAACAACGATCGTCGAACGATTCGGGCTGTGTTAAAAGGATGAAACCGTTCGCGCATGTGCTGAACGATCAGAACCCTCGTGCAATTATCGATCTGCGGAATGCGGTTGCAAAAACAACGATCCATTGGGCGATGGCAACCGTAACAGCGAGCCCTCCAATCGCATCGATCCGTTTCCGCTTGTCCAGCAGGCAGCAGCTCATGTTCGATAGAAGCCCTATTCCTTGCTGTTGCGTTCGGCATTGCCAGCTCTGGCTTTCGGTTGGGCAGGGGGCGATTTCTTGACAAGTTCGACGAAGCTGTCGGTTTGACTTTGCCAAACTTTTTCGAGTTCGATCACTTTGGTTGGCATTTGAGTGGCAAGGTTTTGCTGCTCGGCTCGGTCGGTTGTGAGATTGTACAGCTCCCATGGATCTCCTTTTGCAGCAACAAGCTTCCATTCTCCAACCTGCACTGCGCGATTGCCTTCGTGCAGCCACCAGAGACTGTCTCGGCCTATGATTTCGTCCTTACCAAGGGCTGGCGTCAGACTCTTGCCAGGTGCGACCGGAGCTCCATCGGATGCCCATTCCTTTGGCTTCTCAACCCCAGTGATTTCCAGCAGCGTAGGAACGATGTCGATAACATGAGCCGGAGTATGACGAAGTTCGTTTGCGGTCGTGATTCCGCTGGGCCAGTGGGCAATCAGGGGTGAGCTAATTCCACCTTCATGCACCCAAGTCTTGTGGCGTCGGTGAGGCGTATTGCAGGCTCCAGAAAAGCCTGGGCCGAGACAGAGATAGGACGCAGCGCTACCCGGCGGTGCCTTAGGGGCATGGCCACCATTGCGCACCATAATCTCGGCGCTTGCACCATTGTCGGAAGCGAAAAGTATCAGCGTATTCTCATAAACTCCCATCGATTTGAGTTGAGCGAGGACACGCCCAATCTCTTGGTCCATGCGATCAACCATGGCAGCATGAATGGCCATCTTCGTCGCTTGGAATCGCTGCTGTTCTTCATTCAACTCTTGCCACGGAAACGGACGATTGACTTCCCCTGGTCCGAGTTTTTCCATGGCATCCGGGAAGGCATACGGCGGTCCGACATCGCGCTCCATTGGAGACAGACTGGTTTTCGTAATTCCCATCGCCTTTTGACGAGCGAAGCGACCCTCACGCATCGTGTCCCATCCGCTTAAATATTGGTCGCGGTACTTGGCGATGTCTTGGGGTAACGCATGCAATGGAAAGTGCGGGGCGATGAACGGAATGTAATGAAAGAAGGGCTTGCCGGCGTGATTGACAGCATGGTCCTTCAAGCATTCGATGGCATGATCGGCGGTCGCGATCGTCGCATAGTAGTCCTTTTCATCCGCAGATCGCTTCAAGGGTACATCGTCGATCGCGTTGCCGGCCGACGTGAAGAAGTTGCCTTGGTTATTCATATTGAGCGAGCGAGCGAAACCGCCGTCAAGCACTTTGCCGTCGATATGCCACTTGCCACTGTGATAGCTGCGATAGCCAGCGGAGTTCAAGTACTCGGGCAACAAGCGAGCCCAGCGTTGCCGAACCCCTTGTCCGCCACCCCCCACATTTGGCAAGGCATCGCGATGGATCTGCTGAGCGTAGTAGCCGGTTAGCAAAGCACCCCGGCTGGGCCAGCAGCGAGCGGTGTTATAGAATTGAGTGAATCGAATCCCGTTCTTGGCGAGCCCGTCTAGATACGGCGTATCGATCTCGCCACCATAGCAGCCGAGATCGGAGTAACCCAAATCATCGGCCAGAATCAGAACGATGTTTGGCCGAGCCGGCAGGATGCTTTGGGCAGCAAGAACAGAATGACCTATGCCAAAGAAACAACACAGGATCGTAAGGCATGTAGTGCGATTCATGAGTGTTCGGCAGTCTTCGAGAGGGTGATGGATGCAGGTTTACTCGTACTGAAGGGCGGTGGAGAGGTTGAGCCGAGCGGCGCGTTCCGCTGGGATCATGGCTGCTACCACCACGACCGTTATCTCGAACAGCAACGCTCCAATCAATAGCCAAGGGTGAATTTGATATTGGATGTCATGACCGGTTACCGGCATGGTTGTCAAATTGATTTCGTACGAGATCCAAATACCTGTTAGAACGCCAGGAACGATTCCAATGATTCCCATGATCATCGCCTGAGCTAAAATCATTTTGCGAATTTGCCAACGCGTCATTGCAACGACACGTAGCATACCAATTTCTCGCGTCTGCTCCAAAATATTCATGGCCAACGTATTGATCAACCCCAACGCAGCAATCAAGGTGCCAACTGCGAGAACAGCCCAGAGTCCACCCACCATTCCATTGAGTTTCGATTGAATGATTCTTTCCAAGTCAACATTCGACTGGAACATCATTCCTGCCTCGTTGCATAAAGCTCGCAATTGATCTTCGACCGTAGCCAACTCCTTGGGAGCCGCCTTGATGACAACCACATCTGTGCCATCGATATTGAGAAGTTTCTTTGCAAATTCGGCTTCTAGATAGAGAGTCAAACCGCCCGCGATATACTCATTGGTCACTCCAACAATTCTCAAGCTAGTCGAACCTTGATTTGTCTCGAGCGGGATAGTATCGCCCATATGAAGATTTAGCCGTTGGGAAAGCACCGAACCCAAAACAACTTCGCCATTTCGAATGCCCGACATTACTTCCGATTCATTCCCCTCAATCAAATCGAAATAGTCCTGCGTCGTCGAGTTGAATTTTCGAACGACAACAACGACCGTTGCCTCATTGCTTCGCGCACTGACAAAGCGAAGCATATCGACCAAATCAACCCCGGGCATATCGACAATTTTTTCAACCAATCCCTCGGGCATGTCCGCCGACTGCCCGCTGTTCATATCCGGCATCGCAGCTCGAACAAAAAAATCCCCGACGATGGTCCGTTTGTACCAGCCCTCCACGTTGCGAATGTTGTCAAGAATGGTACTTGCCATACCTAATCCAGAGCCCATTGCAATAAAGACAATTCCAATGGTCAAAGAAGATCGGCCTCGATGGCGAAGGATTTGTCGTCGCGCCAGTTTGGCTTCCGTCGGGAGAAACCTACCTAGCAGCCATGCCACCCAAGCCGTCAAGTCTCCAATGACTCCCGGGAGTAAGAAGACAATACCAATCTTCATGAGCATGACGCCGAAAATGGCATGTTTTACATCAATCATCGCGATGATCGATAGAGCTTGGATTGCTGTTCCGATCAGGATGAGCGTACAGCCGAATCCAATCCATCCTACTCTTGAAGTTCCGAATTCGCTCGTGGCGACAACTCGCATTGCCTCCGAGGGTGACAATCGCGACGCACGAAATGCGGGAAAGAAGGCGCCGATTAATGAAATGGCGACTCCGCACAGCGCTGCGATCAAATAGGGCCAAATCGAAAATGGGCACGGCGGAATTTCAATTTCCAATAACTGAGCGGTCGACTTGCGAAGGATTGAGTCTCCAAAATACCCCAATACACAGCCCAAGATAGAACCGATTGAGCCGAGCCATAGCCCCTCGCGAACGATCATCAAAAGCAATTGCTTGCGCGTGCCACCGAGTGACCGAAGTATTCCGAGCTGTCTACGACGTTCCCCGACATTCATCTGAAACGTATTGTAGATCATCAACGTCGAGATCACTAAAGCAAATAACGTTGCTAGTCGAAGCCCTTGCTGTGGTGCAATCGTGCTTTCGTTTGCAACTTGACTTCGCAGCGTTGGCTCTCGCACATTCAAGCCTTCCGGAAGTTGGGCCTTGATCGCGTCTCGCACTTGCTCCATCTTTGCTTTCTTGTCCAGGACAATTTGAATGGCATCGAGTTTGCCCGGCGCACGTGACCATCGCTGAACGGTCGCAAGTTCTGCAACGATGAGTCCAGATTGCAGTGCGGCGCTCGCATCGTTTGGCTTGATTAAGCCGACAACCGTCGCAGCCTTCGGTTGCAAACTACTTTTCGTGAGAAAGCGCACTTCACTTCCTACTTTTACGTTGGTGGACTTCGCAAAGCTGACATCCATCAAAACGCCTGGAGTGTTGCCCTCGGTCTGTTCTAGCCCAACTCCTTCCACCAACTGATAACTTCGAACTTGTTTGTCCAGAGTCGGGATGACACCTAGTAACTGCACTCGGAAACGTGTCGGTGTTACTTGCTCGTCGGACGTGGGATTCGCAGTGCTGGACAACGTCATGTTGGAATAGCGGCGAAGAATGGGCGACGCCACAGCCACACCCGGCAGACTTGCAATCGGCTCCAATGGCTTGCCATCAAAGGATAAACTTCCGGCTCCTTCAATTTCGAGCGATGCATTTCCTGTCACCGCTCGCACCATCGCGATCTGAGCGAGTTGCGCAGACGTCGATGCGAGAGAAGTTGCAACAATGGCTGCAACTCCAATCACGATACTGAGCAAGGTGAGCAAACTTCGCGCTGGACGCGATTGAATTTCTCGAACCGATAGCTTCCTCAACGGCATCAGCGATTCCCCTCCGAGAGAATCGCGGGGTCGCTCGGACGCGACGGTACCTTGGGAAACTGCCCCGACCCCATGTTAAACGCCTGCGCATTGGCAGCAAACTCATCGTGAGAAAGATCGCGTTCGATGTTGCCATCGCGAAACATTAACAACCGAAACGCCGATTTCGCGACATTGGCATCATGTGTGACCATCACAATGGTTTGTTTCGAATCGGTAGCTAGTTCGCCGAGCAACTTGGTTATGCGGCCGCTTTGCCTGGAATCCAAGTTTCCAGTGGGTTCGTCGGCGAGTAAGATCGCGGGTTTGATCACGATAGCTCTCGCGACTGCAACACGTTGCTGCTCTCCACCCGAGAGTTTGGCTGGAATATGATCGGCTCGGTGCGTGAGCTCGACACGTTCAAGCGCCTCCATGGCGTGTTTCTTGGCTGTCTTCCAATCGACACCATCCAATTCCAGCGGCAAAGCAACATTTTCGACAGCAGAAAGCGTCGGAATCAGATTAAACGCTTGGAAGACAAACCCGATTTTTCGTCGTCTCAATAGTGTGCGTTCGTCATCATTCAAATTTGCGATGTCAACACCATCCAAAAT
>CAMBSL010000291.1 GCA_945870455.1 Pirellula staleyi DSM 6068
TCGCCATGCTGATTGAAGAGTTGTCGGTACCAATGCACTTCTCCATGTCTTCGGCCCCGTGCTTGCAAGTCGATGATCTCAGTTATGGCGTACAGCGAATCCCCAATGAAAACCGGCTTCGAAAAACTCCAGCTGCGGATGTCGACTAACGCCGCAGTCAAAACGGAAGGAGCATTTGAACTCAGGCCTGCCAGAATTGAGAGCCCCAACAAGCCGTGCGCGACGGGACGACCGAACGGGCCACTCGCGGCGAACTCAGGATCGGTATGAAGTGGATCATGATCGCCGGTCAGATCGGCAAACGAAACCAGATCGGAAGCGACTATCAATCGCGTTTCACTCGTCCACTTATCACCAATGCCTAATTGTTCGTACCCAAGCGAGTCGTTCGATTTCATCACAAATTCATCTCCGTTCAGTTGGGCTCGGTATCCTCAGATCTCTTTGAGACCAACCACCAAGTCACACTAAATTCTGGGACGATCTCGCCATTGTTGCAAGCCCGCTTGGCCAATATCGGACTCTCGAAACTTGAAAAGAACTTAGTCTGCTTGCGTATTTGCTAAAGTTCCTACAGTCCTCTTATTTGCTACCGTCTTCCAATTGGTACAAATGCCAACGGCGACGCGCTTGACAAACAAGGCTTTGGACATGATTTGGGCAAGCGGGTAATTGCGACACATTCGACAAAAGGTGCAGTCACGCTCCGCCGTGCCGTCCGCAGTTAAGCTTTTGCCAGGATTCTAGGTGACGGCACATGGAATGTGCCTACTACTTTCACACGCGCTTCATGCTCCAGCGCGTACCACCAAGACTTATTCCTCGGGCGGCCTGAACTTGGGAGCGGTTGTTTCCGTTGTTTCAAGTTCATCTTGAGAAATGGAACGATTGGATTTTGGCTCATAGGTTTCAACGGCCTGAAACTCTCGCTTGAACTCGTCTACGCTTCGCTTGAGTCCGCGATAAGTCCCACCGAGGTTGCGAGCAACTTCGGGAAGCTTTGATCCGAACAAGAGCAATGCGACGATGCCGAACAGAACCATTTCAAAACCGCCAATGCCATTAAACATAGGCGGAACTAGCTCTTTTTGTCTGAGTCATTTGTCGGATCTGAATCTTCGTCGCGCATGCCTTTTTTGAATTCGGTTGCACTTCGACCAAGATTCCGCATCAACGTGGGTAACCGAGCGCTGCCGAAGAGCACCATGGCAACTACCAAGAATATCAATAACTCGGTTTGGCCAATGCCGAACATAGTGGAGTTCCAATTGGAGGGAGGGCTGAGTAGGTTCGGGGACTGCAAAGGCTAGCTCAGTCCCACCTCCCCCATTCTATTGGCCCATCCCAAAGTGTCAAACGTCCAGGGAACCGAGGCTAATGTGTTTCTCCTCTCAAGCCCCTCAAAAACGGCTATTCCACCTTCTTTTTAACGGAAGTTTGCAACCAATCTTGAAAAGAAAGTTTCAGCTTACCCTGCTGCTTTGCAATCTCACTATTCATTTTGATGACTAATTTGTCCCGATAGTCCTCAAGCCGTTTGTCCAATACTTCTCGAATTCCCTTTCCCAAAAGTTCAGCCAACGGGCCGTGAATCTGACTAATGCGCTGCACGCTAAACTCCTGCAGCGACACCGTGGCGTCCGTCACAACAGGTCGAAATTCCACATCCGGGGGGATCTTCAACGGGTTCACAAGGACTTGAATATCGCACGCGACGTTGAGCTCAATGGTCGCTTCCGCATTGGTTGAGACACTGATCCATTGAAAATCGTGTTGCCATTGGCTGATTCTGCCAAAAAGTTTCATTGGGGCGACGACTTGAGTGACAACTCGAATCGCCCCTTTCGGCGGAAACTCAATCTGCCGAATGTTTACTTGCAACTTATCCGCAGGCTCAATAAACTCAATGAAATAGCGTGACCAAGTCCCATGATTGACGGTCTTATTCCTGCGTTTGGTCTCCACTTTCCAACCTTCACGTCGAAAATCGATCCCATCGAATACCTCTTTTTTCTTACCCCATTTTCGATTGTCTTCAAAATTGGGTGGCAGATTGCGCAATACCAACCATCGTACCCAAGACGACAACTCTTGCTTTTCATCTGCAGTGGCCGGCACAATCACTTGATCCAACGAGTCCGGTAAAGCTAAGTTTTGCGTGGTTGGCCTTTCCTCTGCTGGAATGTTTTCAAGCGCGGTATCAAAGAAATCGCTCATGTCAGGCAAATTCGAGACAGGCTTGGTGGGCTCCTGACCGTATCCCAGCCGCACGTATCCCAGCCGCACCGAGAAAAACAGTATCAGCATCCCGAACAGACTAACTTTATTCAAGATTCGCCAGCGATTGACTATCCAGTCGTAAGACATCGATCTTTCCTATTCGCTAGAATGAACTTTGAGAAGCTTATTCCAACTCGATCTAACCATTGCAAAACCCCCTAATATAGAACTTCGTGGAATGCAAGCACAAGACCACTATGAACTCGCCAGAGTGCGCTCGCTCCCCGCATTGGAACCGTGGACTGCTAGATTTCATTCTGCCGCTCGCCTTATTGCACTTTTTACCGCGTTGATACCGTTTGCTTGTGCGTCGGGCCAGTCCGCGGACCCTGTCGAATCAGAGCCTTTTTCGCAGGAAAAAGTCGATGAGCTGGTTCTGCGCTCATCGGCAAGCGGAAATTTTGAACGCGGCTTAAGCGTTTATATGCAAGCCAAGGCCGCATGTTTTTCATGCCATCGAATCGGATCCGCCGGAGGCATCATTGGACCAGATCTCTCCCTAACTTCGAAACAACGAACACCATCGCAGTTGGCGGAAAGTTTGCTATGGCCAAACCGTTTGGTGGCTCCTGAATACCGAAGTGTCAAAATCGAAACGTCCGAGGGAGCGTTGATGACAGGCTACGATTCGATTCAGGATTCCACGGAAAAAACACTTGTTTTAAAGGACCCTGCAACTCAGGTTTTGACCAAAATCGATCGTGCGGAAATTGAAAGACAAGTTGACGGACTTTCGTTGATGCCGATGGGCTTGGTCGATTCGCTTAACGACCAGAATCAAGCCGATCTGTTAGCCTTTTTGGTCGGACTCGGAACGAGAGCCGACCTAGACTTGCCCGCCATCGAAGCGATCGTTCGATCCGCGAACACCCATGAGCCAGCCACCTTTCCGCTGGTTCGCGAGCCCATTCATCCGGAGCAACACCCCGCTCGGACCGAGCGAGTCAATCGTGACCGCATCTATGACTTTTACACCAAGCAAGCCGCGTTTTTCTCTGGACAGGTCAATCGTCCTAAGCTGCTGGCTCAATTTCCAGGAGTAGATGGTGCGACGTTCGGGCATTGGGGCAACCAAGATGAAGCCTATTGGCAAGGCGAGGAGATGAATGCATCGGTTCAAGGGCTCGTCTTGTGCAATGTCCTAGTTACAAATCCCAAGCCCATTGCGAGAGCCGTCTGCTTTCGTGTTGGGCCCAATCGAGCTTGGTCCGCTTGCTTTAACCCAGAGACGTTTGCTTATGAAAAATTCTGGTCCGGCGGATTCGTCAGGTACTCCAACGTGCGACATGGACTGATGGACGGGGTTCGAATCTTGGGGACCGAACTGGGACTTTCCAAAGAGACCCGTTCGATTCGGGAACTGATGCCACAGTTCGCGAACGCTCAGATTCAATATCGTGGCTATTACGTCCATAGCGATCAAATCTTGTTTTCCTACACGGTAAACGGAATCGAGTACATCGATGCGCCATCCATCGCAAAGGGAACGCTTAAACGAACCGTTGCACCGAAGACGACACATCCACTGCGAAACCTCCTTGTGGGTGGCCCGACTCAATGGCCTCAAACGATCGATACTCCGATAACGCTTGGCACGGGCGATGGGTTTGCGATCGACACGATCGGTTTACCGCTCAACAATCCGTGGAAGACACTATTATATTGTGGCGATCACGCATTTCTTAGCGATGGGTCGGCAATCGTAGTCACGTTGCAAGGCGACGTCTGGCGCGTTCAAGGAATCGCGTACGACCCGAGCAAGTCGAACGAAAAAGTAGTTCCACGGGTCAATTCCAGAGCGAGTTGGCGTCGCATTGCAAGCGGTTTACACCAAGCATTAGGCGTGGTCGTTCATGACGACCGAATCTATGTGCTTGGTCGAAATCAAATCACACGCCTTAACGATCTAAACGGGGACGGTGAATGCGATTGGTATGAGTGTTATTCGAACGCCTTCAAAACGTCGCCCGGTGGGCACGACTACATTTGTGGCTTGCAGAGAGATTCACTTGGAAACTTCTACATCGCGTCCGGCAATCAAGGAATCGTTCAAATTGCAAACGATGGCAAAGATGCGAAAGTGATCGCGACCGGCCTCCGAAATCCGGACGGTTTTGGAATTCTCCCCGATGGAACATTGACGATACCCGCTTCCGAAGGAGATTGGACTCCCGCCTCGATGATCTACCAAATTAGCCCGAAGAGCAATTTATCGAGCCAAGCAGCGGACTTTGAATCCAACCCTGCACCATTTTATGGTCACAAAGGCCCGCGCGAAGGTCAACAGATTGAACTGCCACTCATGTATTTGCCTCGCGGGTTAGACAATTCGAGCGGCGGACAAGTCTGGGTCGACGATGCTCGGATGGGACCTTTGAATGAGAACATGGTGCATACCTCGTACGGCGCTGGCCGAGCCTTTTTGGTTTTGCGAGATCAAGTCGGCGAAAGATGGCAAGGAGCTGTGGTTGTGTTGCCAGGCGAATACCGTTCCGGAGTGCATCGAGCTCACGTCAACAAGAAAGACGGTTTGCTCTATCTATCTGGCATGAACGGTTGGGGATCGTATACGCCCGATCCGGGTTGTTTTCAGCGATTTCGCTACACGGGCCAGGACGTACAAATGCCCAGCGGTTTCCATGTCCACGGAAACGGAATTGCGATTCGATTTCGCAAGCCGATTGACGGCGACTATGCGGAAAAGGCTTCGCTTCATTTTGCACAATGCTGGAACTACCGCTACTCGCCCGGTTATGGTTCTAAGGAATACTCTGTTTTGCATCCACCCATGATCGGCCATGATGCGTTGACGATCGCCGCCTCGCACGTCCTTGATGATGGCTTCACTCTGTTCCTTGAGATTCCTGAACTCCAATTGTGCAGTCAAATGCACCTGCGAGTTCAAGTTGCAAAAAAAGAGTGGCAAGAACTGTTTGCGACCGTGCACGCCATGGACAGCGATCGTACAGATATCACGAACTATCAGCCCCAAAAAGATAAAGTCATGCAGCCTCACCCGATGACTCGTGATTTGGAATGGCTCAACCGGAGCATTCCAAACCCATGGCTAAAACAAATCGGCCAAGCAAGGGCGGTAAGGATTGAATCGAGAGATAACCTGCAATTCTCGACCAAGACACTTGAAGTGAAAGCGGGCGAAAAGATCAAGCTTACGTTTGCAAATCCAGACGTGGTTCCGCACAATTGGGCACTGCTTCAACCTGGGACGCTTGAGAAGATTGGAGAAATGACGAATCGATTGGTTAATGATCCAGACGCTTACCTGCGACACTACGTCCCGGAGAGCAAGGACGTGATTTGCTACACCGATATCGTCAACCCCAAGGAAGAGTTCTCCATATTCTTCGAAGCCCCAAAGAAGCCGGGAAAATATCCCTATTTGTGTACATTCCCAGGTCATTGGATGGTTATGAACGGCGAACTCGTTGTTAGGTAGACACATGCCATCCCTCACACCGCAAACTCAACCAATAATCCCATGCTTCTGCGACGCGCCCCTTTGCTCCTGGTTGCCATCGTTTCGATTTGCTGCGAAATACCGGCCGCTCTTTCCCAACAACAGCTTGAACGCGACTTGCTCAGCACTTCTGTTAAGCAGATTGCGGTTCAAGTCAATAAGTTGGGCGATCCGGCGCGAGGCGCAGTCTTGTTTCATTCGCCCAGTGTTGGCTGTACTCAATGCCATCGCGTAGATGATGGGACCACCAATGTAATCGGTCCCAATCTTGCGGTATGGAATACGACCAGCGACAAGCCTTGGCCGTCAACTGCCGAATCTGTCATCGAATCGATATTGCGTCCGTCTGCCGTTATCGCCAAGGAGTACGCTTCGACTCGAATTTTAACGACGGATGGCAAAGTCTACTCGGGTGTCGTCACGAAACGAGATGCCAACGAGCTTCAACTTCGCTTTGGGCCGAAACCAGAGGATCAAGCGACTGTTTCTATTGAAGATATCGAACTCGAAGCGGCAAGTGAAATCTCGCTAATGCCCTCTGGGCTTGTCCAACAATTGGATGACCAAAATCAGTTCTTTGACTTGGTGGCCTATGTTTTGATGATTGCCAAAGAAGGACCCTCGCGTGCTGCAGAGCTAATGCCCAAGCCGGAAC
>CAMBSL010000292.1 GCA_945870455.1 Pirellula staleyi DSM 6068
CGACGTTACGCCAATCGCAATCTTACGCGCGGTCGGCCCCTCACCCCCCCACCCCTTCTCCCCCGTCAAACCCGCCAAAGCCCGGGGGCGAAGGGGGGCCAAGCGGTTATGGGTGTTCTCGATCGGACGGATCAATCGTCACTTTTGCACAGTGTACTTCTCGATGAATTCCACCACGGGTGTGGGATCATCGAGTCCATGCGGATGGTGGCCCACTCCTGGCTTGTGGATGACATCAAAAACCCCACCGAACTCCTTGTAGAGCTTCTCGGCCACTGCGGTGTTCTCGTCGACTGGGACGACATCGTCGCTGTCCCCGACGACCGAAAGGATCGCGATCTTGTGCTTGGCTAAAAGTCCAAGTGTTTTCAAAGGAGTGTGAGGGTAGTCTGCGGCCTGCTGGTCGGAGTCAAACCCGTACCATCTTTTGAGCTCCTGCCAATCGCCAGTGCTCCCCTTTCCTTTCCCTTTGCCACCGGGCCAACTTTGGTAGTCAAGCACGGCCGCGTCGTCATAGATCACGCTGACGCGATCTGGATAGGTCGCTGCATAGCGATGCGCATAGAGCCCTCCACGACTGATCCCAATCAATGCGGCTTGGGGATGGAATCCGCGATCAACCAGCATCTTGTGAAATGCACCGAGCTTTTCGATGGCTTTGGGAGCACCGAAACTATTTCCGACCGAGAGAAACACATGGTAGTAGCCGCGGCTGACGAGCATCGGCGCCGAGCATCGATCGGTGAACGCATCCGGAAACATCATGCACCAGGAGAATCGACCATCGGCTCGTGGATTTTTCGGTTCGACCACCCAAGCTTCTTGGCCATCGAACGAGAATTTATGGCGTTTGAAGCCGTTCCATGAATCGATCGTTTCTGCGTCAAAGGCCAAGTCAATTTTCTGCGACGCAAGTTCAATGCATTCGACCTCGCTGTCGTCGCGTAGGTAACCGCAACCATTAGCGATCGAGAGAGTCTGTCGGTTTTTGCCGACCAGCGTCGTGCGACTGAGTTCTTGGAACCCATTCGCATCATTGCAGCAAACCGCAAAGGGCATCAGGATGATTACAAGCTTGAAAACAAAAGAATAGCGCATGGGAAGCTCCCTAATTTTTGTGAGCCGCTTGTTTTTAGAAGCGTGTTGCTCAAACTGCACGGATCGGAAGATGATAAAGTAGCACGGCTTGAGGCACCAAAAAAGGGGTAGTCACTCGGCATTGCTTGGTGGTCAATGGTGATTCGGGCAGCAAATTGGATTCAAGTGCTCAATCGCGATACAATCAAGTCCTCAGACTGAATCGAGTAGTAGAGTTCACGTCGAAATACGTTTCTGTTTGTCTATCGCTGTCTAGCGAAACGAAACACTTCTCTCCGGCCAATCGTATTGAGGCTCTCGATGCACCCCAGATCTATCAGCGAATATTCTACAGTGGAATGGGACAATTGAGAAAAATGATCAAGAAGTAAGGGGAGTTTGCGTGTCACAGTCACTAGCAATTATTCTGGTTCATATCGTGTTTTCGACCACGCACCGAAAGTCGATGATCAACATTGATGGCCAGAAAGAACACCATCGTCAGGTATCGTTTCAAGACGAATACCGAAGATTATTGAAAAAGTACGAGATTGAATTTGATGAAAGATAGGGTTGGGATTGACCGCAATGCCCAACCCCACAATGCCCCGACGGGGCAAACGGTGATAGCCCAGGTCAACGCCCTCATCTTTACCCACATCTTTTGATTTTGCTCCCCTCGCCCTGTACTCGGGGAGAGGGGCTGGGGGTGAGGGGTTTTGCACTGTGTTTTGATTGGTTTTTTGATCGTGAATTCAATGTCTAGCATCGTTTCAGAATCGTAAACAAATAACTGAACCGGAGGCTACCATGTCAGGGCTCTACCCCTCACCCCCCGACCCCCTCTCCCCGAAGCGGGGCGAGGGGGAGAAAACGCGATGGGATCACGAAAATCCATTGGGATGTCGAGTCTGGCGTGCTGCGAAATGTGGGTAAAGATGACGGCGTAAGCCCATGGAACATCGAGAACTCAACGCGAAGTCCCGAAGGGACGAAAGGAACTCGGGCATTCGCTTTCGCCCCTTCGGAGCTCCACCGTTGTTCGTGCTACCGAATCCATGGGCTCACGCCCATGGCTAGTGCGCCTGTGAAGGCGATTGAATTGTCGGGTGAAAGTCCCGATCAGGGAAGTCGTTACCGCCCTGTATCCGAAGGTAATTGCGTTTTCAACAGAAAAGGTGGGGAGCAACTGAAGGAGAATGTGCAGTCCGTAACGAAAGTGAACTCGATTCGGCCAAGCCTGTCGGGGAGCGTGCTAGTAAATCGCGAACCTCTGACCTCATGAAGCGATCCATCGAAGACTCACAAGGTCTGCTGGCATAGCCGCTGGCGGTTGGTGAAGGCGACTTGCACGGTGAATAGCGGTAACGTGCTAAACCGAGGCAAGTGAAATGGCAGTAGGGTGGTTGGAGACGGAATGCTTAGAAGTTCAATCGAGATAAGCAGGGAGACCTGAGCGATCCGCAGTCCTTTGATGTTCGCTTGGGAGTCAGAGCCTTCATAATAGTGATGACCGACGGGAACCAAACCCGCCGCCTGCAAGGTGACGGGGAAGAAAGGAGCAGCTGGAGTCGATGGACAAAGTTGCGAATCGTTCGAAGATCGCTTGCTTGTGGAAACACGCTTGCTAGGCGAACAAATTCGTGACCAAACTTATCGACCTCAAGCGGTTCGTCGCGTTCAAATTCCCAAAGCGGGAAAGCCGAACGAGACTCGCCCGCTGGGTATTCCGACAGTCCGCGACCGAGTCGTTCAAAAGGCGATCCTGAACGTGATTGAACCAATTCTGGACCACCAATTCCATGACAGAAGCTTCGGCTTTCGCCACGGGCGTGGTGCTCACGATGCACTTCGTATCGTCGAGCAAAAGCTTCAAGAAGGTTACGTTTACGTGGTCGATGCGGATCTGAAAGGTTACTTCGATACGATTCCGAAAGACCGCTTGATGGTTTTAATCAAAGAGCATATTTCGGACTCACGGTTGCTAAAGTTGCTCCAGTTATTTCTGGATCAAAGCATCATGGAGGAACTGCGAGCGTGGACGCCGGTTGCAGGTGTTCCTCAAGGCGCAGTTCTCTCTCCGGTGTTGTCGAATCTGTATCTTAATCCACTGGATCATAAGATGGCCGATGCTGGTTTCGAAATGGTGCGGTACGCCGACGACTTTGTCGTGCTGTGTCGTAGCGAGCTCGAAGCTCAAGCGGCTATGGACACGATCCGCTCGTGGGTCGAACAAGCAGGTTTAACCTTGCATCCGACGAAGACGAAGATCGTTGACAGTCGCACCGAAAGTTTCGCATTCCTTGGCTACTCGTTTCGCGGGGACAGAATCTACCCACGTCGCGAAAGCCTTGCGAAGATGAAGGCGCGACTGACCGAGCTGACACCGCGTGGGCGGTCTGGTTCGATCGAATCGATAGCTAAGGAACTCAATCCGCTATTGCGGGGTTGGTTTTATTACTTTCGACATTGTCGTTGGACGATTTTCACCGAACTGGACGCCAAGCTCCGAGGCCGATTGCGGCGGTTGCTGCTGAAGCGTCACCGGAACAACCCTGAGCGTTTACCTCGCAATAATCGTTGGCCGAATGACTACTTTACGGCGGCTGGTCTCATTAGTCTGCGAGAGGCCCACCTTCGTTTCGCCCAATCCCATCCGGGCAACTACTAACTGGAGAGCCGTATGCGGGAAAACCGCCCGTACGGTTCGGAGGGAGGGGAGTCCAGCCTAACTGGACTTCCCTACCCCTATCATCGTTTCGTCCCTTCGGGACTAGGAGATTTTACGCGGTCACTTGCTGGACGCCCACCAGATCGAACGTCGGTCGCCAACGGACGGTGCTCCGCGTTTCAGGAATCACGACGGCGGAGCGTCGTGCAACTTAGGCTGGGCATGAAAGTAACCGTCCGCGTCTCGCTCGATTCGAACTTTTGCGTCGAACAACGATTCGATATTGGCCTCGTCGATCGCTTCAAAAGTCGGCGCGGTTCTGCCCAATATCCCCCGAGCTGGGTCCGATCCTTGATGCGGCATATGATGCGGCTCCCGATCGGACTTTACATTATGTTAGACGATACCAAGGGAGTGAGACCAATCTGCGGACCCAATTGCATCGGATATTGGGACGGGCCGGCATTGTCCCTTGGCCAAGACGTTTGTTAACCTGCGTGGCTCGTGCCGAACGGACCTTCAAGAACACTTTCCGGACCATGTGATCAACACATGGTTCGGCCATTCGAGTCGAATTGCAGAGCGCCACTACCTTCAAACGACGGAAGGACACTGGGAAAAGGCTACTCAACTGACCACGGCGCCATTATCAAACGGTGGTAACATCGGTGCCAATCAGGGCGAACGTAGCAAAACCAGAAATGCAAAAATCCCTGCGATTATGGCACCTGATGGTGCGGCAATCTCAGGGATTTCAATACCAATGCCCCCGCAAGGGGACGAACACAGTACGAAATCACCAGGGATAACGCATGGTTTTGCGAACGGTGGTAACGCCGGTGGTAACATCCCGAGCGATTTGGCAAAACTGATCGAATTGTGGCCAATGTTGACCAAGACGGTCCGCAAGCAGTGTTTGGAATTGGCTCGGTGTTCAATGGTCAAGAATCCTTGATGCGTCTCGCGGTTGGCTCGTGGTAGCGTTTGGAGAGCGTTGGTTGGCGTTCGTGTCAATCAACGCTCCGAATGCGTTAAACGAGCGTATAGAAGGCCGAGAATCAGGCAGAATCGGCAAGACCAAATTACTTCCGAAATTGTGCAGACGTGAGGTCGACGGGCTGCGAAGGGGTTGTCCTTGATTGGATTCCCCTCTTTGAACGCTTCTGTCGAGAATTGTTCTGACGGCAGCTCAAACATGAGTCCTACGCCTGCACCGCCTCCGCTGGATTTGTCGGGTGGTTACGATCCGCTGCTTGGGGGTTATCGCTCCGATGGGGGAATGGGCGGTATTGCGTTAAAGCGGTAAACGAATGTGATCTCGCAGCAGGGGATACGTTGGGGGACGTATCGGACGGCGTTTCAGGTTGGTAGGATGATCGCCTCACGCACACACACGCGCGAGGAAACGAAGTCGGCGGTTGTGGATCGATGGGTAGCACTTGGGAACGCTAATGGAAGGGATTAGTCATGGACGCATCGAAGGTTGACGGAGTGTCGCAAACCAAGGGTCTTTCAGCAGCCACAGCCTTCCAGGCTCCCGAGGTTGATCCACTGAGCGTGACAAAGCGATTACAACGTGATGGCCGCTGGGTGGAGGTCGAGCCGATCCGGAATCGTCTGATCAAAGAATGCCGGCAACAGGGCATGAGTAAACCAGATGCTCAAGCGTGGACCTATTCCGAACTCAACCGCCTCTACCCACCCTTGGAAGCTGAGTGGACGGCTGGCTCGGACTACCACTTAGGGTCCGCTGAAGGTGGAAACGTTACCGGCTTGAGCGACATCCCGGCGTCCTGGGGCGAGCTACCTGCCAATGCATCCCTTCAGGCTGAGGTTAGCTGGGTGCAAGCGAACCGACTGTGGGTTGTTGAGGAGAAGCCCAACGGAGCAACAGTTGTTCACCTCCATCTTGCGAGAATGCCAGCACCATCTTGGTCCGCGCTAGGCTGGCTGGAAACCAGCATTCGGGCTTACGCTAAGTTTGTCGATGTGGCCGCGAAGGCTACTTCCGTGCAGGATAACGAGCAAGCTGAGATCCGCCGTGAGATTCAGTCGATTGCGGAAGTCAGGCGGATTTTGGCAGAGATGTTGGAGGGTTAAAGCGGTTTTCGCCCAATGTTTTCATTGGTCGTCGGCGGTTTTGCGACACCGTGTCACAAAATGGCGAGTGTCGCGACCGCTTTGCTTCTAATGAAAAAGGGGTGTTATTCATTAGGAGCGTTGGCGGGCCCGACACCAGTGTGCGTGGACTGGCAACCTGCGAGCGTGCTTGGTGGCTGGAGGCACGCGGTTTTGGTGGCGTCGAGAGCGTGGATTTCGTGGGGCGAACGACGAGCCAGCCGGAACTCGAACCACCACACCCGCCCCCTTGCCGTGACACCCCTGCGTTATGTCCCCTTCCGCCGAAACGTTTTTCATTTGCGTTTCGGTGGCAATGGTCGTAGAACTCAGGTATGGCGTTCTTGTTTCGTACGTTGGGAGATCGAGCAATGAGACTGATTTTGAGCATGTTAGTATCCTGTTGTCTTGCTTTTCCGGTGTTTGCAGCCGATGACGAGCCAGTGCTCACTGACGCAGTTGTACGAGACATCGGTCAGACATACGGCTTTTGTCTTGGACAGTCCTTTTTATTGGATGCTATCGGAAAGAAGTT
>CAMBSL010000293.1 GCA_945870455.1 Pirellula staleyi DSM 6068
TCTACACCGTGAAATCAGTCGGCCAAATGGTTGTAACGAGCTAGGAATTATTCGGTGAGGTCGCAGATCGCGTCGGCGAAGTCGACTGATTTCCGATAGACCAGCAGCTTTTCGAAGGCGAAGGTCATCTGGTTTCCCCAGAGTTGGACACCATTCTCACCGCAAAGAAAGAGAGTAGTGAGAAGAAAGTAGACTGAGTAGACAAGGAGAAGATTGAGTGGTAGTGAACGATTTTTTCCCTTAGAAGATCTCCAGGTCTTGAATCTTTCTACTCTCTGCTTTCTCCTGTCAACTCTCTATTCGCTTCGCGAATGGAGGATAACGGACTTGAACCGATGACCTCTTGCATGCCATGCAAGCGCTCTCCCAACTGAGCTAATCCCCCGGGTGTCGTGCTGAGTGGGTTGACTCCCCTCGCCCGATTTGCAAAGGTTAGCCGCATTTATTCCACGTGTCAAGTTCTGGATATGGCCACTCGCACCTCTAACGTGCCGCGTTCGAGCCAATGCAGTAAAGATGCGTGTACGAACGCAAAAACAACTGCCCGCCGCTCACCGCCGGTGTCGCGTTAAAAACACTGCTGTCCGATTCCAATTTATTTTGGCTCAATACCTTCAAGTCTGGCTCGGAGGCAAGCACAAACAGCCCGCTGTTGCGAGTTTGCATGTAGAGCTTTCCGTCAATCGCGACCGGGGATGCGTACACAGGCCGTCCTCGCGACTCAATGCCAGGGACTCGCTTTTTTTGGACCAACTCGCCCGTCTTCGCCGCTACGCAGAAATACATTCCATTGTCATCAATCCAATAAAGATGCTCTTTGACCAAAATGGGCGTTACTACGTACGACGAATTGCGACTCGTCCACAGCGTGTGCGACTTCGTTATGTCACCACTGCCTCCAACCCGAATCGCGAGGCTTCCCGAAGATCGGTATCCGCCAAACACGTAAAGTTTGTCACCATCTTGAATCACACTCGGAGAGAGATTTCCAGTGAGACTTGTCTCGACGTACCAGGCCAATTTGCCTGTGTTCGGATTGAGTCCCCACACTTCGCCAGGGACCGCGATCACTAAGTCGTCGCGTTGGTCATTGACTTTGACGATGACCGGTGTTCCGTATGCCAATTCCAAGGTCGATGCAGGTGCCGCCCAAACCGTTTTGCCTGTCTTTTTGTCGAGAGCCAGGATCGATTGGCTTTCTTCCGACGCATTCACAATGACCAAGTCCTTGTAAAGCACCAGGCTCGCTGCGGTTCCCCAACCGCGGTTGCCGGACTCCGTACCAACGGATGCTCCCCACAGTTCGTTGCCTGTGTTGTCGAATGCAAATACCCCTGTCTTGCCAAAGAACGCATAGACATTTTGTCCATCGGTTACCGGCGTGTTGGTTGCATAACCATGCTCCGGTATCCCCATCCCTTGGTAAGGATCCTCCGGTAGCAATGCATCAATACTCTTGGACCAAAGCAACTTACCATCGTTGCGGTCTATGCAATTTATTTGTCGTTGCAAGCGGTCCATCGTGCCTGACGATCGACTCTCCTCACCGTATCCTGAGTAGGAGGTTACGAACACAAACTTATCCGTCAACACAGGACTCGATGATCCAGGACCAGGCAACTTGACTTTCCATTGAACGTTTTTTGTGTCATTCCACTCGGTGGGTATACCACGATCCTCGCTGATCCCTTTGCCATCCAGGCCTCGAAATCGGGACCATGCGTCGCTTGGCTCTGCCGTGGTTGAAACGGGCTTGCTGGATGAATGGGCAGTTCCATCCATAGAATTTTCGCGGATGACATCGGATCCGGATGCCTTCAAGTCGCCTTCGTCTGTCTGCACTTCTGGCCTTTTCATGGCAGCGCTGTGGCCAGGGCGACGCGATCCGTTGCGCGGTGGTGGGCTAAACGCAAATACGAGAGCACCGACACCCAAGCAGAGGGTTGCAAGTCCGCAAATCAAATAGCCACGTTTCAATTTCATTCCTAGGCCCCTTTGTCTCGAAAAACACAACGAATCCTTAGCCAACCAACCTTGCGACGTCTTTTACGCCACGCAAAAGTTGGCAGATCTTGGCATACGGAACCTTAAGCTGCAATGAAGCTCGGCTGAAATTCCACGTCCGCTGAAAAATGGCCTCGCAGAGCCAACCAGATGAGTTGGTTGGCCACAGCCGACAAAAGTCAAAGTAGTAGGCACATTCCGTGTGCCGTCCACCTGGAATCCCAGAAAAAGCTTGACGGCGAACGGCACGGCGGAGCGTGCCTGCTACTTTGGTCGGCGTTATTTGGACCAATCTCGACGTTGGCGACTGCTTGGGATGGCCATTTTCTTTCGGTACTTCGTAATGGTTCTACGCGCGACACCAAAGCCTTGTTTCTTCAATTCGTCCACCAAATCGTCATCGCTCATCGGGTTGGTTTTGTCTTCTCTGTCAATGATTTCTTGAAGCTTGATGCGAATTGTCTCGTAGGCGACATCTTCCCCGTCGGCGCTCTGCGTGCCGAAAACAAAGAACCGTCGCAAAGGCAAGATTCCGCGTGGCGTCTGAATCCATTTGTCGTCAACCGCTCGGGATACCGTCGTTACGTGAACGCCTACTTGGTCGGCAATCTGTTGCATCTTAAGCGGCTCGATTGCCTCTGGACCTTCGTCCAGGAAACGCTTCTGGTAGTCAACGATAGCTTGAGAGACTCGTGTTAGGGTGCGGCGACGTTGTTGAATCGATTCGATCAACCATTGAGCGCTTCCGATTTTTCGTTTAATAAACTCTTTTTCCTCCTCCGATGCTTTGGGATCCCCGAGCCGTCGCTTGTAGTATTCGCTGATGCGTAACGGAGGTAGGGAATCATCGATCAGGCGAACCGTGTAAGCGCCATGTTCGTTGGTTTCAACGATCACATCTGGGGTTACGAGCGGTACGTGCACCTCCATGAACGCAGCACCTGGCTTGGGGTTGAGTTGGTGCATTTGTTCGCGAATCTCTTTGATCAAATCGATCGAGTAGCCCGTCTTTTTCTGAATGACAGGAAACCGATTTTCAGCCAAGTCATCCAAATGATTCGCGATCATCGTTCGCATTTCGTCTGCCATGCGCATTTCCGGCCGCAACTGATTGAGCAGACACTCTCGCAAGTTGCGTGCTGCTATACCCGCAGGCTCAAGCGATTGGACAATCGTGAGCGCCTTTTCGGCCACGGCTAGGTCGGAGGGTTTATGGTCGGGCGGCAAAATATCCGCGAGCGATGTCTTCAAGTAACCGCCGTCCCTTGCATCTAAACAGGAGACAATTCGTTCTGCGATGCGTTCAACGTCTTCATCGATATCCATCTCGGCAAGTTGGTGCAAAAGATAATCGTTCAAAGACTCGGGACGCTCCGCCGCATTGGCCATCAAATCGTGAGCTCGATCACCGTCTTCCTGCATGCGATTGCTGGATCGTCGAAAATCATCGAACGTATCGGGCATGTCACCATCCATGTTGGCGAGCCGTTCAAAGTCTTCTGCGTTCGATTGATTGTCTTTCACAACCAATTCTTTTTCGTCTTCCGTGCGGACAGCGGTTGGACTTTCCTCGTCCGACGGCTCTTCATCGGGTAGCGTTTCATCGCGTTCCTCGATTTCCAGCATCGGGTTTTCATTCATTTCTTGTTCGATGCGTTCCTGCAGTGCGAGGATCGGCAACTGCAAAATCTCCATCGACTGGATCATCCGTGGAGCCAGCTTTTGAGTCTGAAGCTGGCGTGCTTCGAGACCGAACGACAGACGCATAATGGTTAAATCCGTAAAAGACAATGAATGGAATTCGCTGGCAATCCGATCCAACCACGCGGAGCATGGGGTGCTGCAAAAGCTCAATGGACTTGGATTGACCTATCAATGCCGTTTGAAAACTTGGGGCGGGTTTGGACCCTGGGTTTTCAAAAGCTACCTTTACTGTATCACTTGGCTGACAGAAAGTGCAGACTTGACTCGCGAATAAATTACATTCTGGAACGTGATTTGCAGGAATTGAGAATTCTTAGCGCTTTTGGACGCTCCAAACCCCAGAAAACCATCCGAATCCATGAAAGAAACACCGCAAAGCGCCCAGCATTCCAAGGATCTTACCGTTCGGGAATTGCAAGGAACTGTGGACACGTGGATCCAGAGTATCGGGGTGCGGTATTTTTCCGAACTGACAAATTTGGCACTGCTCGTTGAGGAAGTTGGCGAGCTGGCAAGAATTTTGGCACGAACCTATGGTGACCAAAGTTCCAAAAAAACGGATAGTATGGGTAGTCTGCCGGACGAAATGGCGGACGTACTTTTTGTCCTGGTATGCTTGGCGAATCAAACTGGAGTCGATTTAACCCAAGCGATTCACGAAAACCTAGCGAAAAAGACAATTCGCGATGCGGATCGGCATCGCAACAACCCAAAGTTGCACCCTTAGCAAAGACAGTATTGATTATGAGCCTAACGATAATGCGTCGGATTAAATTTTGTGCCGGACATCGCCTCTTTCAACATGGCGGCAAGTGCGAACACTTTCATGGCCACAACTACGTCGCCGACTTCTTTGTCAGAGGAAGCGTGCAGGATTCCGTCGGACGTGTCATGGACTTTGCAGATTTAAAGGCCAGATGCAAAGGCTGGCTGGACGAGAATTGGGATCACAGCTTTTTGGTTTCGGATCAAGACGCGAACGCGATTGCAGCACTGAAAATGGTGCAACCCTTTCGACTTTTCGTTTTGCCATACAACCCAACGGCTGAGAATATGGCCAAGTATCTTCTGGAAGAGGTCTGCCCAAAGATCTTGCTAGGAACCGGTGCAGAAGCGAGTCGAGTGCGCATTTGGGAAACCGAGGAGTCCTATGCAGAGGCGTCAATAGATTAGCCGGATCTTCACAACGGACAAAGTCAAAGTAGTAGGCACATTCTATGTGCCGTCCACCTAGAAGCCTGGCAAAAGCTTGACTGCGAAAGGCACGTCGGTGCGCTTGCCCCTTTTGTCGGCTGTGTCCGGATGGACCGTAAGCAAGTACTCATGGCACTATGTGCGATGTTGCCTTAAAAACCAAGAGTTTTGATCGGAAATCACACGGAATGAGGTTGGTACTGTAAAATCACGGTTGCTGGACGTACCACCCAGGCCTGGTTTGGCCAATCGAATAGACACTTTAGGATTTTGATCCACTTTGAAAATGTTGTTTGCGGTTATCCAACCCAACAAGTTGCAAGCCGTGCGCGAAGCCCTATCACGCATGGGCGTGCATCGCATGACGGTGGTGGATGCGCAAGGTTACGGTCGTCAAAAAGGTCAGTCCGCTACTTACCAAGGCGTTGAATACAGAGTCAATCTGCTTCGCAAAGTTTCCTTGGAGATTTGCGTGAATGATGATTTTCTTGAACGAACGATCGAAACGATCTTTGCCATCGCGAGAACGGGTTCGGAGGGATGTATTGGGGACGGAAAGATTTTTGTTTTGCCAACTTTGGAAGCCATCACGATTGACGATGGACAACGTGGACCAGGAGCTGTCTAGTGATTTTACTTTTGTCAAACGATCTGATGTTTCAATCGCGAATTAGCAGTGCGGCAAGAGCGGCCAGTAAGAACTGCATTGTGGACCGGTCGGTTGCAAAACTAGTCGAACGAGCTACCACTCCGGACGAAGTCGAGTTGGTGCTCCTCGATTTGACATTGGGAGAGGTCGATTTGGGGGTGGCTATTCCCATGCTACATCAATCGTTTGTCCATTGCAAAGTGGTTGCGTACGGTCCGCATGTGGACGTCGAACGCCTTGAGCTTGCGAAAGAAGCGGGGGCTGACGGGGTTCTGACGAGAGGTCAAATGGATCGCGATCTAGTTGCGATCATTCAAGGAGCTTAGGACCGAATGTTTGCAAGCTCCGGCATCGCGGAACATGCCTCGGTTGCTATCGCAGTCCGAAATGCATTTCGCAACGCATCCGATTCATTGCGCGAACCCCTTTCGTGTATTTTTTTGTTTGTCAGCGGTGATGCTCTCGCGGTTCAAGCGTCCGCGATTCGTTCCATGTTGGATGAGATTGCCCCTAACATTCCGGTTTTCGGATGCTCTGCTGAAAGTATCTTGGGGACTGGCCGCGAGATTGAAGGTCAAAGCGCCGCCAGCATAATGCTCCTAGGGGGACTTCGTTCTCCGCCGAACATTTTCCCGCTTGAGTGTTTGAAGACGCCAGATGGGCCGACGGTTTTGGGGTACAACGATGAGAACATTGCAGCGGCACATAAGTGCAATGGACTCATGGTCGTTGGATGCCCCATGTCTTTTGCGATCGATATGCTTGCGGACGCGTTGGAACCCGCACGAGGTCAACCGGTCGTTCCAATT
>CAMBSL010000294.1 GCA_945870455.1 Pirellula staleyi DSM 6068
GGGCGGTTATTACCAAACCAGGCAGAATTTCGTCTTTGACAATGCTGTCGTTTTGGATCCGGGTCCCGATCAAAAAGCGCTGGACGTGAATTTGGACATGCCGGAGAATTTGGGACTAGGTCTAGCTAATACTGCATTGATGGACGGTAAATTGCTCTTGGGGGTCGATCTTCTATACAAGCTTTGGGAGAATGCGGATACCTTCAAAGCAATTTATAACAATCAATTTGTCGTACAGCTAGGAAGCCAACTTTCTGTCGGTAAGTATCGCTTTCGGTCCGGTTACGTGTGGGCCGACAATCCAATCAATCAAACACCCGGTTCGGATATCGGTGGCGTAGTACAACCCGGTGACATACGTGCAGTTCGCTACACTCAAGCGTTGCTAGCCGTCACTTCGCAGCATCGGATTTCTGGTGGTATCGGTATTCAAGACGTATTGCCAGGAATCGACATGGATGTCATGGCTGGCGGGATGTTTCGAAGCAGCGAGCAGCTAGGGGATTACACATCAACCTCCATAGCGAGTTACTGGATCGGCGCGGGGCTAACATGGCGATTCGGACGAGGTTCGTGCGATCGTCTCAACATCCCGAACCAATGGTGCGAGAATCGTCAAGTTACGGCTTCCTGTCCTAATTCGCTCTGATGCATAGACGTAGAACAGGCTGCCAGGCTGTCAGCCTGCAATAGTCTAAAAAGCGCAGGCTAGCAGCGCTAGTAGCCTGTGCTACGGGTGAATCTTATGCTGCCGCTCGCTTGTTGAGACTCCGCAGCGCTCGCTTGGCAATGTAGGCCGTATCCGGCGTAACGGATTTCGCAATCCATGTGCCTATCAACGCTCTCACCCAATCCGGCTTCGATTTGCTGGCATCGTTAAGCCAGTTTCCAACGGAATCTTTCACATACTTGGATGGATCGGACATCAGGGGCTGCAAGATCGGCAGTCCAATTTCAGGCTGATCCTTGAATGCGATGATATTCGACGTCCATACACCACATGGACGCGTTATCTCCGATGCAAATCGTCTTAGCCGTTCGTGGCGGCTTCCTGTCCATGGGACCAAACACCGAACTGCAGCGACAGGATCGCGGGAGACATCGGGCCTCAAAGCAAGCCATGCGATCTCTCGCAGCCCGGAATGCTCATCATCTGCAAAGGGCTTGATCCAAGCAAGCTTGCGTGCAAAGGATAAATCGGAACTTCTTCCGACCACAATCGCAGCCCATTCCCTCACGATATCGCTTTCATGCGTTGACAATTGTCGCCAAACGGCATCACCGACCTTGCAGTGTTCAAGCCACCAATGGCCGATCGCAAAGGATTGTTTCAAAGCAGATTCGCCGAGAAGCTTGTCTGTCCAGATCTCAGCCGAATGATGAAGATTGACAAGTCCGAATTGAGTGCAGATCACTTCATGCAATCGCTCGCGACTGGTAGCAAGCCATTCAACAAGATTCTTGGTTTGGAGTTGCCCCGCCGACAAGGCATCAAGGACCGACGGCGGGATTTCAGAAATCCTGCGAGCTGGCTTACGGATACGAAGGTCGTCTAAATTCATTTCTGCCACAAACCGAGTATGTTAATCAGTGTTTCGAAAGAGGGTGTTTCGGATGAGGATGTTTCGAACGTTGGAGTTGATTCTCCACCAGCCGACTCGGTTATTGGAAAGGGGGCTATGACGAACGCAATTTTGACGTACGACTTTTTTCGAGCTTCTCCCATTGGTGAATCGTGGTTTTGTCCTCAGGTAACTAGGTAGGCACATTCCATGTGCCGTCCACCTGGAATCCTGGCAGAAGTTTGACTGCGGACGGCACGTGCCTGCTTTGACGGCTGTGGCCTAGCGGACGGCAAGCGCCTGCTCCATTTATCGGCAGTGTCTTATTTTCCTCTCGCCTGATTACTTGGACTTAGCCGTTTTCCGATTGGTTACATATTGAATCAGTTCATCCACGGTATCGACGTCCAAAATGTCGTCATCTATTTTGATCGAGAATCGCTTTTCAAGCTCGAACGTAAGTTCCGCCATGGCGACCGAATCGATACCGATCATGGCAAGGGAATCGTTGCCGCGCGGGGAGCCTCCACATACTTTCTTGAGGTACTCAAAAATTTGCACGCGTATTGACTGGTGCTCGGTGCTATCCATGCGGAAGGGTTCCTCGATGTTATTGTACAACGGGTAAGGAATTGGAATTGGCAGATGTTGGTAGGCTCTCCATTTTCCTACTCGGCCCTGCTAACTTAAGCGCTTCAATGACTTGAGTTTCGGTGAGTATGTCCCGAAGGACAATAGGATTGTCTGGAGCAGAAGCAGAATATATTGCCAAAATTGGAATCGACAAGCTATTGAGTTCGTTTAGTTTTGCTCGAATATTCGGGGGGTAGTTTGTCATGTCGGCAACCATGGGAACGATGCCTTCCGACTCCAAGAGTTCTTTCACTTTCTTGGTTTCCAAAGCAACGCGCAGATTGAGTTTGCAGTTTTGGCACCAATTGGCAGTAAAATCAATCATGACGGTTTTGCCATTTGAAACCAGCGCATCCAGCTTGGATTCGTCATATTCCTGCCACGCAAGCTGATAGCGAGATGGTTGCAAAAGGTAAAACGAACCATACGTTCCCAGCAAAGTGACAATCGCAGCTACCCCCCATGCTTTGACCTTAGTATTCGTCTCGGCCCAAGCTGGAACCCTCCCGATCAGCCAACACGAAAACCAAACAAACATGAGGGCCGAAAGCATTGCCATTCGGTCCTGATCCAAGAACCCGCTGACCAGGAAAACGACCGAGAGCAACATCGGAAACGCCAGAAGTTCCTTGAACGCCTCCATCCAGGGACCAGGCTTCGGCAAAAAGGACAGCATGGAAGGCTGTGCGGCGACCACCAAGTAAGGAAGTGCCATTCCTAGCCCAACACCAAAGAAAATTAGCAGCACCACCCAGGCAGGCTGGCTCAATGCCACAATAAACACTCCCCCCAAAAACGGTGCACTGCATGGCGTCGCCAAGATCGTCGTGATCAAGCCTTTAAAAAAAGCGCCTAGGTAGCCTTCCCGATTGGAAAGCTCCGTACTTGTCTTGCTCATCGCAAAACCTGGAATTGGAATCTCCCAAACACCCAGAAAACTCAACGCCAAGGAGAACATGAAGGCTGTAATAATCACTCGAAACTCAATGGCACCGAATTGCTCGCCCCAACCGTAAGCTGTCCCCGTATTGTACCGAATCAAAATACTGAGTATACCGAGCGCCAAGACCAGAAAGACGATGCCCGCAGCATAGGTCAAGGTGAGCAAAGAGGCCGTCCTGCGATCACCCCCCGCTTCGCTAACAAATCCAAGTACTTTGAGGCCAATCACCGGCAAAACGCATGGCATGAAGTTGAGGATAAAACCACCAAGCATCGCTAGGCAAAACTTGGTCCAGATCTCGAACGAACTCAGTGTCAGCTTGATCGTCGGTCCATCGATCCATTTTGATAAATTAGGATTCTTTGCGACATCGTTAAACGATACTGCGGTCGTCGCGGCGTTCACGACTTCCGTTTTCGATTCGGTGCCGACATTGACATCAAACTGGAATCGAATCCCGCGAGGTTCATCGCAAGAGCCATCGGTGCAGCCTTGGTAGCCGATCATTCCCTCCATGGGATAAATGCCGCTTATCGCTTGCTTTGGTACTTGAAGAGGGACTCGCCACGTCACGTCCCCAAGGTAGTATTCGACATCGATTCCGCCACCGAGATCTTTGGAAATGACTTTGCTATTCGTCTTGGGACTGCCTGCGACCAAACCAGCTTTCTGAGTTAACGCAATCAGCGTTCGCGATTCGGTTTTGCTATCATTCGGATCGTATTTGTAGATGTGATAGTTCGCATCAGGTTTCGCGACGAGAACAAGATCGAATGACTCCCCTGCCTTAACAACAGATTTGGTTTGTGAAACGGTCCATTCGATAGGGCTATTGGGTGCTCGGAACGGACCGATACTTGCCTGTGTTTTCGCGGATGCATAGAACCCCTTGAATTTCGCTTGTAGTTCCAGTCCGCGAACTGGAATGCACGATCGTTCGCATACTTGGGAGTCCACTTTGATCTTGAGAGGAGGAGCTCCACTGGCGACGGGTGTCTGGAAAGTGACGGGTGCAGTCCACGAAACGGTATCATGATGCAACTCGACGCGCACGCCCTCGAAACCTTCTTCTTTGAGCGATATATCAAACGAGGTGTCAGGCGAGAATGGGCCGGCAAGCGTTACCCCGGGAGAACTAACGGTAATGACAGTCGGGGCGGGACCTCCCGGGGGCTGCGTGGTAGAAAAGGTGTGATAGCCAGCATTGAGTTTGACTTGAACGTTGACCCGCCCGCGAAGACCACCCTCCTCAGCTTCGTAACTCGCTTCGTACTCGTATGGAGTGCCTAGCAGGGAGTCGTTGAAACCGTCGCCAAGACCGCTTCCAAGTCCGAAGTCCAAGCTCTTGGATTTGGACTTTTGGTAACCGTAGACGTCGGCCGAGAGCAACGGCAAACACAAAACCAGGCAAATCGCCAGGAAAAGACGTGTTAAATAGGACGGCATTGGCTTATCTCGCTTGAAAGAGTAGCACGTTATTTTACAAGCTTGGTAGTCGATTGGTCAACCTACTGCCTAAACGCGGTGCTTGAGCCTATTTGCGAGTCGCGTCAGCGTGCTGCTCGCGTCCCCCTCAGCCAATTTTGCGTGAATAAGATGTAGCTGGGATCGATCCGACCATGCGGCATTGAGAGCAACGTCGAACTCCGATTCCGTCGCTACCAGATAGCCTTTGCCTCCCCCATACACCTCCGGTAATTTGGAGTAATTCCAAACCGCAATCTCGTTGTAATTCCAAGTCCCCTCTTGCAAAAACCGCTCGGTTCCATAACCGTGATTATCGAGCACAATAATAACGGGGTTGTGGCCGAGCCGAATGAGCGATGACATCTCTTGGCCTGTCATTTGAAATGCACCGTCGCCAACAATGACCAACACGCGATCGTTGGGTTTGGCAACACAAGCACCCAATGCAGCAGGTACCGAAAACCCCATCGAGGTGTAATATGCAGGTGACAGAAAGTCTGTTTTCTCATGGATCACCAATTCAGACGAGGCAAAGAGCGCATCTCCAATGTCGGCAATCACAATCGTTTGTGCATCGATCTGAGAATTGATGCGTGACATCATTCGACTTACCTCCAACGGGCGGTCCGATTCGATTTGGAATCCAACAGGCTTTTTTACATGGAGAGTGTCCGGGATGACGCGATGGGCTGGTTGCGGATTTGCTTCGATGAGACGGTCTAGAAAATCGGCCAAGGGCACTTGCGGATAATGATGATACGAAATCTGAAGATGCTCGCTCGTGGCATAAATGCAATTTCTGACTTCAAGTTGGGCGGTATAGATCCCCAAGTTGATGTCGGTCATAAATGCACCGAGCAGCAAAATGCAATCGCTCTCCTCGACGTACTTGGTGACATCGTCGCGTCCCATGGCTCCCTCGTAGAGTCCGCAGTACAACGGGTGAGTCTCATCGACAACACTTTTCCCAAGAATCGTGGCAGCGATTGGGATCTTCGCTCGTTCGGCCAATCGGATCAATTGATCTTGCAAGCCGAATCGGTGGATTTCAACGCCTGCAATAATCATGGGCTTCTTTGCATGGTTGATCCGTTCGATGGCTTCGCGAACGGCCTCCTCCAATGCGAGCGAATCGTACTCAATCGAAGGCCGGCGAAATGCGTGCGTTATCGCGGGGACGACATTGACCATGTCGCGGGGTAATTCGATATACACCGGACGCTTGTATCGATAACAAGCGTCCAAAACGCGATCGATTTCGCTAAACGCCACGAGAGGATCCACCAATTCCGTTGACGCGATGCAGAGTTTCTCGAATACTTCGCGTTGCGTGCTGAAGTCGCGAACCTTGTGGTGAAGCAAAGGATTGTTGATGCGTTCATTCATTCCTGGAGAACCCGTGATCAAAACAACTGGGGATTTTTCTGCAAAAGCACCCGCAACACTGTTACAAACCGACAGCCCTCCAACGCAATAAGTCACGCACAAAGCGCCCATGCCTCGGATCCTTGCGTAAGCATCTGCAGCAAACCCGGCGCAATCCTCGCGGGTACAGCCGACCATGTTGATCGGGCTTTTCTCCAACATGCTATAAAAATTCAGGACATAGTCACCTGGGATTCCGAAGCAATCCTGTATCCCATAATCTTGCATACGATTGATGATGTACTGCCCGATCGACAAATCCAACTGGCCCGGTCGTTGGCTGATGGTCGTTTTATTCTCGGTGCGTTTCCCGATGGAGCTAAG
>CAMBSL010000295.1 GCA_945870455.1 Pirellula staleyi DSM 6068
ATATCGCTTGCGTGATCGGGAGTAAGCACGATTGGCTCCTTTGGCAGTTCAGAAAAGCCAATTTCAAAGCGCAAATACCGTGCCGTTTGCAGGGTTATGTTACCGTAAAATACTTAGAATTCGAAAATGAGTGCCATTTGGCGTACGCCCACCGGCTGGCTGGTTAATTCGTTATTGGCCATAAGTATACTAGTCCGATGGGTTCGATTCGACTGGCACGCACTTTGTACAGATCCTCGATCCGATCGGGCTCTGTCTTTAACTCTTCGCGGAGCTCCACCAGTCGTTTTACCCAATATCGCTTGTTGGCATCGAGCTGCGCCAACTCCTCTTCTTTGGCAAATTCAAAGGTCAACTGATCGCGGTTGAGCTTGTCGAACCGTTTCACTGTTTCGTTAATGTGCTTGCGCTGTGTCTCCAGAATTTCACGCATTGCCTTGGATTCGGCGGCGCCACGTTGAGTTAACTTACTCTCCGCGTCGGCTGCGTACTCCACTCCTCGGGCTTCGAGATACGGAAGCAATTGAGCGATGTCACCAGGAGCTGCGACTTGAAGTTGCTGAGTCACTTCTTTCGTGAACTGAATTCCCTGAGAACTGATCAGAGCTTCGCCTAGCAATTGCATCGTTTTTGCTTCGGCGTCTTTGGCATACGGTGCCAGCTCACCCTTGCGAATCATTGGGTCCGACCAGCGAGCCGTCACAGGGATGAGCTCTTCGTGCAGTCTGGCCGCATTCGGACCGTAAAGGCACAGTCTACCCAAAAGCACAACTCGTGGAATCGCGTCTTTGACTTGTGCGAAGCAAGACCGGGAAAGATCGTGGTGAACAAAACCTTGCGAAGAAAATCGGCCGAGCAATCGCTGCACAACGCGTTGTTCCAGGTGTAGATGAACCACTTCGTCGCTCACTATCCCCGGATCGGCAAAAACGACGTCACGAATGGGTGAGTCTTTACGCCATTCCCAAAGTCGCTGGTCTTTCTTCCGAGGTGCACGGAGCGTATCCATGGTTTCAGCCCATGTCGGGTCCGCACCCAGACGTTGATCGATGGCAGGAAAAGAGAACATGTCGACGTTTTGCCCAATGCTGCCCGTACTTCCCAGCTGCTCGGTGCCCAACAGTTGCAATGAACAGGAGATAGCGGATCGAAAATGTTTATCACTCAAACCGATGTAGTCCTCGGATCGTTTTAGCTGAGTGCGGAGTCGATCGATTTGAGTTCGCAGTTCTTGCTGTCGCTCGCGAGATGCCTCCAAGTCATTCTCGATTGCCGCTCGTTGGTAATCCTCGAGGTCGGTGGTTTCGAGCGAGTTTTCGAGTTCGGAAATGGAGCGATGGCGAATCCCTTGAGCCATTTGCTTCGCCAGTTTTGCGTCAATGACCTGGGCCAAGCTGCCCAGTTCTTGCTTGATGGTTTCTGTCTTGCGGACAAGAACTTGAAGGATCCGATCTTCTGGACGCTGGCTGTAAACGAAGTAATGGCAAAAGACCTCGTTTCGAGGCTGTAGCTTGCGGTCGATTCGTCCGTTTCGCTGTTCCATACGGCTGGGATTCCACGGGATGTCGTAATGGAACAGGTTCCAGCAGTGCGCTTGCAAGTTCAATCCCTCACGAGCTGCATCCGTTGCAACAAGAATACGAACCGGATGTTTGCTGGGTTGGGTATTGAAGGCTTGCTTGATTTCCTCTCGCTTGGCAGGTAGCGTCGGACCATGAAAGACTTCGATGCGCCGGTTGGCGCGGTCGGAGTTGCCGATGACCGATTCAAGTTGCTGAATCAGATAGCGTTTGGTGTCGTCGTACTCAGTGAAAATCAGAGCACGCGTGTCGTTCCATTTCGCTCCAGCCTTGCCGAGATCGGGGCACATGTTGGTTTTGATCCACTCGATCAACTTTTTCGTTCGTGCATCGGAAAGGTAGCGTGCCTCTTCTGCAACTTCGGTCATTTCCTGCAGCAATAGTTGTTCGCGAGCGAAGAGCGTTTTTGAATCGGCGTTTTCGATTGAACCTTGTCCGGCTTCGGATGCGGCCTCTACTTGAGCATCTTCCATTGCCTGAAGTTCCTCTTCTGCCAAGCTCGCTCGGTCGTCATCGCTGTCAACACTTGTTCCGAGTAAGTCAAATCGTTGCTGGAGCGCAGTGGTTTTGACGGTTTCACCGGCTTTGTGTTTTTCCCACTGACGCAGAACCGTTTTGCGGTGTACTCGCAGAGTCCGCGAGAACGCTTCGATTGAAGAAAGCAATCGTTGCTGCAGGCCGATGATCAACAACCCTGCTGATGCTTGAACCCGCTTGGATTCGTTCTTGAGGCGTTCTTCGCGTGTTTGGCGATACTCGTCGAGCAATCGCGACAGGCGAAGTTCGGGGGCGTCTTGAGGCAATCCATCGATCGTAACTTGAACGACGTGGCGTTTCGGAAATCCGCCTTGGATGTCGCGAATATCCTCTTTCAAACGGCGGACGATCACGTCTTCGCGGTGTTTCTTTTCGACAGGGACACCTCGACAGAATCTTTGAGGGTCGAGGATTTCCAGCAATGCAGAAAAGCTGTTGGAGTGTCCGTTGTGTGGAGTGGCCGACAAGAAAAGCCGGTGTTCAAACCGAGGAGCGAGATCGCGTACTGCTCTGGTGATCTGTGAGTCGATCGCATACTTCTGGCCGCTGGCCGGCGCAGCGTGGTGGGCTTCGTCTAGAATAAACAGTGAGCCAGGGAAGAATGTGCCCAAGTAATCTCGCAGTGGACCGACATAAGCTTCATCGATCAGCAGCCGATGGGAAATCAAGAAGCGTGTGTGTGTGCTCCATGGGTTGACACTGAATCCGCGTTCTCGCCGAACTCGGTTCATGTACTCTTTGTCGAGAATTTCGAAGGTGAGTCCGAAGCGTGCTTCTAATTCGTCCTTCCATTGATAGAGCATGGAGGGTGGGCAAGAAACAAAGATCTCTTTGACTTTCTTGCGGAGTAATAGTTCGCGAGCGATCAGCCCTGCCTCGATGGTTTTTCCAAGACCAACGTCGTCAGCGATGAACAGGTTTACTCTCGGCAACAAGAGCGCTTTTCGCAGCGGTTCGAGTTGGTACGCATCAAGCTTGATGCCTGCGCGAAATGGGGACTGGAACAGTTTTGGGTCTGTCGCAGTGACGCAGTTCCACTTGAGGGTGTTGAGGTAAGCGGCAAAGAGTCGCTGATCGTCAAATCCCTTTACAGCGATCGATTCCCATGCCTCGCCAGTCAAAATTTGAGGATTGAGTTCTTTCTCCCAGAGAACTTCCAGGGGCGCACCTTGATTGTCATCATCGACGCAGGCCAAGCTCACGAGCGTGCTATCCGCCGCACGTTTCGGCTTAACGACTCGTTCAACCAAATAGGTTCGCTGACGCAAACGAGCAATTTGCCCTGGTTGCAGGTTTTCAATCATCTCGCTCATAAAATTTCCCATTTGATTCGCGTTGCAACTAACTCTACCCACGAGTCGGTTTTTGTCGAATACCCTGGCAGTATTTCTCACTCCGCCGCAGTATAACACGTGTGATAGCCAGCGTCAGTCGGGACGCAGAAAGCAGATTTTCCGCGCATGAATCGAGTGTGTCCTGTTTACGTGGAAGCCTATCTATGCCGAAATTGCAGAAAAGCTTCTCGAGCTATCACGGAACCATGGGGACACTCACTGACGTTGACGAGACAGACGGCCAGTTTTGGTAGACTTTGAATTTTAGTCTGGCTATCACCTAGGCAAGCTAAGTGGAGAGCTTGAGCCTCTGTCGAACTCGGTCTACCGTTCGCGTTAACTCGTGGTCGCTAGCCAAATCCTCTTCGGTTTTTTTGCATGCATGCATCACGGTCGTGTGATCGCGACCACCAAAAAACGCGCCGATGTTTTGGTAGGACTCGACCGTCCATTGTCGAATCAAGAACATCGCTAGTCCCCGGGCTCGTACCACGCTGGACTTGCGGCCTGGTCCTCGCAATAAATCCATGGTGATCTGAAGCTCCCGTCCCACAGCCTTGGCAATATCAGCGACCGAGGGAGCTTTGGTCACTTGCGCATCCACCAAATTATCAATCAATCGTTTCGATTCTTTCTGGGTTCGTTCGGGCGTCATCCGATTGTGATGCGACCAACGGATCAGAATGCCTCGCAATTGCAGCGGGGACATGCCATCCTGCAGTTGTGCTCCGATTGCATCCAAATCCGCTTCGCCGATATCGATCTGAGAATGGACAGCCAACAATCGCAAGATTTCTTTGCGAGTGGCTGCGGTGGGAAGCGATACGGGGACACTATGACCACCGTTGAGCCGACTGGCCAAGCCCAGCCGCAGATTTGGCGTCAAGGGTGCAAGCTCAGGGGCAGTGACCACGATCAAGTTTCCGTCGTCATTGATCCGCTGGAGTGTGGAAACCATCTCTTCTTGTGCCGCAGGTTTCGATGCCAACTCATGGATATTGTCTACCAACAGGCAGTCGCATTCTCGATGCAACTGCCGAAAACGATCCATGTCGTCCGCTTCGATCGCGCGGTTAAACGCCTTCGAAAAATCAGAACCGCTCGTCAATGTGATGGTTCTTTCACCAACCTCGTTGATCCAACGAGCGGCGATGGTTAACGCCAAGGCAGTTTTTCCAGATCCGCTTGGACCATATAAAAACAGAGGCGATCTTGAAGCGAGTTGCTCAATACCAAAAGGCGAGAGGCACTCAGCAACCAATTGATTTTCGGGCCCTGCCACAAACACATCGAGCAGGGGCATCGCGCCAATCAAGCTCGCGAACGAACCCTTGCGCATCCGAGGCTGCTGTAGCGTTATGACGGAGATCGAACTGCTGAGCAAATTCATCGGAGTTTCGGCTGGTTTCGCAATAGGCAGAATGGGTTACTCTGCGGTGTCCAAGTAGGGATCTTGTCCCATCTCCCGTTGAATCTTAGTTCGTTCTTTCTCGTGATGCAGCAGCGCCATACGATCTCGGAAGTGTTTCCGCTCGACTTTTCGTTGTGCAGCCTTGAATTGCCTCGCTTGTCCTGCCAACGATCCACCCGCAGCCCCCATGGCTTTGAATCGATCCGCCGCCTTGGTCCCAAAGCCGTTCCTCAAAATGTCGTCGTCCATCGACAAGTATTGACGATAGGTGCCTGGGTCACCCTGCCGCCCGCATCGCCCAATCAACTGTCGATCGATGCGTGCCGCGTCGTGAAGTTCGGTGCAAATAACCATCATCCCGCCGATCTCCCGCACGTCGTTCTCAAGTTTGATGTCGGTGCCCCGCCCAGCCATATTGGTTGCCACCGTGATTTGGCTATGTCGGCCTGCATTAGATACAATCTCCGCTTCTCGTTCGATCTCGTGCGCGTTGAGCACATTAACTTGCATGCCGGCTTGACGAAGCATGCCGGCTAGAATCGCCGATTTATCGATCGACCGCGTCCCGATCAAAACGGGGCGACCTTTTTCGTGAACCGCCTGGACCTCTTTGACAATCGCTTGAAATTTTTCCGTCATGTTATGATGAACGGAATCCTCGAACCGTTGGCGTTTGGGCGGTCGATTCGTGGGAACTTGAACCACGGGAGTTTTGTAAATGCGTCTCAATTCACTGGCGCTGGTAGCGGCCGTACCCGTCATTCCAGCCAAATACTTGTACCGCAAAAACAAGTCTTGAACGGTGATGCGAGCCGCCTGACCTGTAGGAACAGTCACTTCGATCTTCTCTTTGGCTTCAATCGCTTGGTGGATACCATCTCGCCACTTTCGGCCCTCCGCCAAACGCCCTGTGAATTCATCGACAATCACGATTTCTCCATCTCGAACCACATACTGTCGATCGAGGTGAAAGTCACGGTGAACCTTAATAGCGCGCTCCATGTATTCGTACAAATCGACGAGAGCCGCCAATCGAATCGATTCACTACGCGGAAGCGATCGAACAAACTGTCGCCCGCGAGCCGTGAGCTCGATCTTGCGAGTGTCCTCTTCAATCGTGAAGTGCTCTTTTAAAGCAAAGGATGGAGCGTTGTCGGCAGCCCACTTAAACGTTGATATCACGATCTCACGCGATTCATCACCCAACGATCCGATGATAAGTGGAGTTCTCGCTTCGTCAATTAAGATACTATCCGCTTCGTCTACGAGACAAAAATGCATGCCTCGCTGGACCGGCTGGTCCCCGGACGATGTCCAGCGTTCTTGCGAACCGCTCCCCAAGAAATCGTCGGCGGCTCGTCCTTGCGCCCGCATGAGCAGTCGATCTCGCAAGAAGTCGAATCC
>CAMBSL010000296.1 GCA_945870455.1 Pirellula staleyi DSM 6068
GACCATTTGAGGTTTGCTATATCCCGTACAAACGAAAATGCTCCCATTTTGAAATACCGGACGAGGCACTAAAGCGTGCCCGTCTCCGACCTTTGCACGCCACCATTCACTTCCATCTTCCGGGTTGTACGACACCAGCCATTGAGCGGCTGCTGATATCAATTGTGTTCGTCCATCGGATTCAACGATAAGAGGTGTGCTAAACGCGCGTCGATGCGAATCATTCGAGGCCTCAATGGAGGGGCGAGCTGATTTCCATGCTGTTTGCCCGGTAAGCTTGTCGAGTGCAACCATGTATTGCTCGTCCGACCCATCGAACGGCACGAACAAATGGTTGCCCCAAAGAACAGGCGATGCACCACCTCCGGTGATCTCCTCAATCTTAAATTCGCGACGCCAAAGTACCTTCCCCGATGGAATATCAAGACAGGCCGTTCCCAATGAACCAAAATGACAGTAAACCCTCGATCCATCTGTAATGGGGGTCGGAGATGCATAGCTGTTCATCGCGTGTATCGGCGGTGGATTTTCAACGTTAAACAGCTCGATGCGCCGAAGTATCTCGCCGGTATCGGCATCGAGCTCAATGGCAAATAGAGACACCGACGCATGCGTTTGGAAGTCGCTAGAGCCAAAGGGACGGCTTGCTAATTTCTGCACGGCGGCTTGGTCGGAAAGCGCAACCTGCTCGGAGGAAGTGAGCCAGATCCGGTTTGCAACCACAATGGGTGAGGACCACCCGCGACCGGGCACGACCGTCTTCCAAACGGGCTTCTCAAAGAACCCACCCCAGGTGGTTGGCACATTTTTTTCAGCAATATACCCGTCGCCGCGGGGGCCTCGAAACTGGTACCAGTCATCCGCTTTGACGCCGTTGCTGATCGTTGCCAAAAGCGCACCTAAGAAAAATCCAAGTCGTCGTGTTTCTTGCATTCTTTGCTCCGAAGGCATCGGATGGAGTTTTTCTGTCAACATTTAAAAGGATACTGTTTAATAGGATTATTTACGCCCTCTCGGCCTGTCCCTCACCCCGAGTAGAGTGAGAGCAAGGTTTCTCTGAGCGGCGGCCAGCGAGGAAGTATCAAGTTGGTCGGTTTTTCAAACGATTCTTGATTTCCTCCCAACGTTTTGCAAGCTCCACTTCGAATCCTCTACTAACCGGGTGATAGTACTCGCGATCTACGCCAAGGTAGTCCTGTGCCGCGACACCCTCGGTTGCATCGTGTGAGTACTCGTATCCTTGCCCATGCCCAAGTCGCTTCGAGCCTGGGTAATGTCCGTCTCGCAAATGGACCGGTACCGGTATTACGGTCCCTTGCCTAACATCTTCACGGGCGGCAAAGATCGCGGTCGTTGCGGAATTGCTTTTTGGTGCAAGTGCCAAATAAATGACGACTTGCGAAAGCGTGAGCTGGCACTCTGGAAGCCCGATGAATTCACATGCTTGCATTCCAGCGACCGCAAGCGGCAAGGCTTGTGGATCCGCGTTGCCAATGTCCTCGCTGGCTAGTATCACCAGCCGACGCGTCAGGAAACGAATCTCCTCGCCGCTTTCAATGCAACGCGATAGCCAATAAAGGGCAGCATCGACATCCGACCCGCGAATACTTTTGATCAGGGCGCTAGCCATATCGTAGTGTTGATCCCCACTCGCATCGAATTGCAAAACTTTTTTCTGCATGCTCTCGCGAATCAAGTCGACGTCGAGAACGATAGGCGATGTGTTTGCGGAGAGAACCGCCAGTTCAAGAGCCCCCAACGCACGCCTTGCATCTCCCTCCGCCATGGTCGCACAAAACGCAAGGGCTTCGTGCTGAGGTTGAATGTTATACATCCCTAGTCCTCGAGATTTGTCCGCAATGGAGCGTTCCAAAAGTGCGATGATTTCTGATTCTGTGAGCGGTTTTAGTTCGAAAAGTTGCGAACGGCTTAGCAGTGCTCCGTTGACCGAGAAAAAAGGGTTGCTGGTGGTTGCCCCGACGAGCGCGATCACGCCATCCTCCACATCGGGTAGCAACGCGTCTTGCTGGGCGCGATTGAAGCGATGGATTTCATCGATAAACAAGATGGGACGCGAGCTCCCCGTGGAAACTTCCTCTTTCGCCCATTGGAGCGATTCTCGCAATTCCTTGATGCCGCTGGTGACTGCGTTGATCTGCCGAAATTGACCGCCCGTTTCGATTGCCAGGAGATGCGCCAGGGTGGTTTTGCCCGTTCCGGGTGGTCCATAGAAAATAATCGATTGAACTCGTCTGGCAGCAATCAAACGCGGCAGAAGTTTACCAGGTGCTAGGAAATGGGACTGTCCAACGAACTCAGAGAGTGTTTTCGGCCGCATTCGAGCAGCCAAAGGCAGGGATTTTTCTCGATTGGCCTTTTCAGCGTGGGTAAACAAATCCATGACACGATCCAAAAGCGAAGCAACCAAATCAGTACGATTTGGCTATTGTAACGCGTTGTGTCTTTCGGTTGCCTTTTAGCTAAAATTAGGGAAAATCGTTTGTGCTCAAAACATTTAGGGGATAATCGCGATGAAAAAATTCTGTCTCAACGCCGTTTTACCATGCCTAGCTGCAGTCCTTGCGTTTTGTTCGGCTAGCTCAAGCGAAGCCCAATCCAGCAAGAAATCGGAAAAGTCAGCCACCAAAGTCCCTAGCAATGAGTCGTTAACGGAAAAGAACTTCGAAACGGCAACATTCGGCGGCGGTTGTTTTTGGTGTGTAGAAGCCGTTTTTCAACGGGTTGATGGAGTTACTGGAGTGGTTTCGGGCTACGCGGGTGGTCAAGTCGAAAACCCAACCTACAAAGCGGTCTGTACCGGCCGAACGGGCCATGCGGAAGTCTGCCAAATCACGTTCGACCCTTCGATCGTTTCGTTTGAACAGATGTTGGCGATCTTTCTCAAGTCGCATGACCCAACGACGCTCAACAAACAAGGTAAAGACGTGGGTACTCAGTATCGATCGGTGGTTTTTTATCATGATGAGAATCAACGCGTGGCCACCGAGAATGTCATCGCGAAGTTCAAAGAGGAGAAAGTCTTTGGAATGAAAAAACTCGTAACGGAAATCAGTCCACTACCTGATTTCTATCCAGCCGAAGCATACCATCAAAACTACTTCAGGCTTAACCCCAGCGAAGCTTATTGTCAGTTTACGATTGTTCCGAAGATCGAGAAATTTGAAAGAGTATTCAAAGACTTGAGCGCCGTCCAAAAGGCCAAGCAAGCCAAAAAGAAACAAAAACCTTGAGGGCCGTTGGCGATTAGCCAGATGCTACGTGAGCCAATACGCGACGATTCCATTCGCAAATGCGGCAATCAAGGTCGAAAACCCCAGCGACGCATAAAATGCGAAACCTCGATCAAGCAACGCGGCCATCGTTCCAACGAAAAGCAAGGTTGGCAAGATGAACCAAAAGGTCGCCCAAAGGTAGCGTGACAGCTCAGTGGCCGTAGCCCTGTCGACTTGATGACGCGTCACGATTACCAACAACGTGATCCATGGCAACGCACTGATAAGCCCTCCCCACTTGGGATGCTGTCTTGCAAGCTCTGCAACCGCGATGAAGACAAGTAGTGCGACGAGGATTTTAAGAACGGTTAACACAGTGAGTTCGAGCTCATTCTCGATGCGCTTCTTGGGTCAACAAACAAAACCGGCCCCAAGTTTCCTTGTGGCCGTTGGACGATTCTCGCACCAAGCGTCGAATCGACAATATCTCTTTTACTGGCCTTTGTTAAGCCAAAACTAGTTGCATCCACAGCTTGGAGCTGGAGCTTCGCAACCGCAGCTTGGAGCTGTTGCACTGCTTCTCTTCGAAGCGAACTTGCCCTTGATGTGCGAAAACGCGTCTTGTAGGCAGTGCTTGCGAGCTGGCTTGCAGCTGATTGGAGCTGCGTCGCAACCGCAGCTTGGAGCTGGAGCTGGTGCTGCACATGGAGCTGGAGCTGGTGCTTCGCAACCGCAGCTTGGAGCGGTATCACAGCAGCTATCCTTTTGGAACTTGCTGTGCAAGTGGCTCATGATGCCCTTCATCTTGTGGCCAAGGTGCAACTTAGGTCGGCAAGCAGGTGTTGCATCGCAACATGCAGCTGGTGCTGGAGCTGGAGCTTCGCAACAAACTGGTGCTGAATCGCAGCAATCGCTTTTCTTGTGGAACAAACCAGCCGAAGCATTGGACGACGAAATTGCTGCACAAACAACAACTGTCAAAGTGATGATCAATCGACGCATGGAACTAACTCCCAAAAGTACTAAAAGTTTCGTAAACCGCGCCGTAAACTTCTGGCCAAGAAACCTATCCGAGGTCTCTCCAGTTGCCACCATTTCTTGATGGCGGTTGACGCGAAATCTGTTGACCAAACATTCCCATCCAAATCGCGCATTGCAACCCAATCCAAATAATTTACCTAGAAGTCCAAATCTACCACGCCGTATTACAACGATAGTAGGGATCGCATCGATTGTCAGGAATATACTGGCAGGCCGATGGGGCAAAGGGCGTACTTGACGTGCGATCCGTGACACGCGTTGGTCAAATCGCGACATCAAGCCCGAGAATTGGCGTTCCAGACACTCGCATCGATTGACTTAGCTCGATTCGGTCAATTTCTTGTCTCCAGTGATTGGCGATGGAACTCGCATGTTTCAAGACGACAATCGCATTATGGAAGCTTGGCGATTATTGAGGGCTGTAAAGATCGTCCAATCGAGTTCGTGGTGGATCGTATCGATCCTCGATTTCTTCCTCGGGCAGTCAGGTCTCGCGGTAACGACACGGTTGAAACCAAAAGTGCTGCAAAACGCATCGACGCATTTATCTCGAAACTTCGCACAAATCCAAGTGGAGAGCGAAGCGGTAACGGTGACGACAAGATATGGCAATACGACGTTCAGTGCGAAGATGTTGCTGCGATTTGCGAGCATTGCCCGGAATTTGTTGCTCGTTGGTTGGAAGGGATGGAAGAACAAGAATTTTTAGCTCGGGTTTATAAAGCGGAGCTGTTTTTCCTTGCTCTGTGCGAATCGTTATTAGCACAATCGCCTCGAACAGGATGTCAATTATGGCGGGCAATTAGGGGGAACTTGGTGGCGAACTACACGGGTACGGCCAAGGTCGACGAAATGCTTCATATTTTGTTTCGAGTTCCTGACTCTGACGAAGTAGCCAAGCTTCGATTAGAGATGCTGGACCTGTCAAATTGCAATACGGACAAAGCACTTTTTGACCTGATACTTGCAGCCAATCGCAATGGGAGAGCGGATTGGGTAACGCAAATCATCGAGCGCGACCGCGAAACAGGTCTCATTTGGAAACAAAGACGTGCCGAAATGCTTGCGAGTTTTGCGATCGGAAACGCTCTACCAGTACCCGAAGCTTGGCCTGAAGGCCAATTAAGATCGGTAACACAACACTTGGTACATGATTGCTCACTTCGGCGCTGGCGGGAAGCGTGTAACAGGCATTGGTGGGACGTATTTGTTGAATCAAGCAGCCAAGAAGAAGCGTATGGTGCGTGGATCTTGTTTTTGGAATCCGCAGATCGACGAGCTGATATTCAAATAGCGATGGACGAGCGATTTTATGAAGATCCGTCCGAACTAGCTAGAATCAAACGATGCCATGTTCGATTGAATCGGGATTCGTTGGATCGTGCAATGAAAAAACAAGAAGAAAAAATGGAGAAGACTTTTCTGGGAGAGAAAATCGTTGAAGGAGTCGGCCCATGGCGACGCGTGTTAGAGGCGGGTTACGATGTTTAGCGAAACGCGGCAGAATGCTGGCCAAGCCCAAGGGGTTAGGTCTCTTTATTTGTAAAGAGACCTGACCCTTTTGATTCTTGACCATTGGGCTCACGAAGGGGATGCCGCGTAAGCCTAAACCGAGAAAATATTCTCACTGGACGGATCAGATTAGCACTTGTTGTGGGCGTCCGTTTCGGTCGCATCACCGAAGAAGGCAGCGCCGTTCGCGTGGTCGAGGCTGGGGCAACGCTTCGATTTCCTCCCTCAGGTCACGCCCTCCTAAGATAGTTGCGCCGGTGCCCTTTCTGGGCTTCCTCCGTCGGGGCTGACATGACTCCAACTTTGCCAGTCTTCATTCAACGCAAGCGCAGCGAGCGTCCCTGCCCCACCGACCTGGCGTCGTTGGTCAGCAAGTTTGGCCAGCTAAAACCAGCCAAACCGCGCAGCGGTCCCGGCCCCCATGCGCATGCCGCATGGGTGAGCAAGTTCCCTCGTTCGCGGCGTTAGAAACTTGTGCG
>CAMBSL010000297.1 GCA_945870455.1 Pirellula staleyi DSM 6068
TCCCATGGCATCAAATTGACTTCGCCACGGTCAATTGCCTTAACACGGCGTTCGATTTCGGTGGCCCATGCTTGGTCCGCTAAAGGGTCAGGGCTTGGATCAAGGCTTCGAAGCAGCGATCCCGCCAGATTCGCTCGTTCAATCTCTGACAATGTCAATGCTACCGTCAGTAGCTCTTGGGTTTGTGTGCTCGTGTGTTAAGTATAGCTTCTATAACGGACCAAAGCCAATACTACCGACAAATCGGTTTTGCCGACACCGTCCCGAACGAAGCTCCTCGAATCAGATCACCTGCGGCAATTCTTAAGGTGCCACCCACTTTTTGCAATTCTCATCGTCTTTTACCTTCTACCAAACCAAAACAATGAGCTGCGTCCCCTTATTTCCGTCCACGGGTGGACTAAACTGTTACGGGAATGGGGAATGAAGACCACGCTTTCGTGGAGATTGAAATGGAATTGCCCTACGAATGGCCTATCGGCAAAGAGATGCTGAAATCGGACGAGAATTCTTGGCCTGCAACTTGGCTGCGTCGCTTGGCCATGCATCCTCATCTATCCGGCGAGCCGATCGGAAAGCTATTCTTTTATCCGAACGGATCGCCGCCACAACCCTTTGCCTCCAACATTGAACTCAGCGTCTGGATGCTGCTTGTATCCGATCAAGATCCCGTCTACATTTCGGAGGAAAAGCAAATTGTCATCTATAAGGCGGTTCCGCTCTATCGTGAAGAATATGACTTGGTACAAGAACGAGGAATTGGTGAATTAGCTAAGCGATTCGATGAGAACAAGCTTCACTCGCACAGAATGTTCCTAAGGAAGAATGTTGGATTAGAGTAGCGTTTCGACAAATTGCTAGGGGGAGAATTGAGATAGCACCGATGCGGTCGCTGGCAAACGAGGCTCGACACCAGCCGAAGCGCCACGATTTTCGAACGATTGTGAATCGACGGGGTTGCTTGAAAGAGTTGGTTTCACTGCTCCTACGCCAACTCGAAACTCCTACACCAACTCGAAACCGGGAATGGTCCCAGTGCTGGAACCGAAGGCGTTCACGTCCGCACCCAATCGTCGCAAAAATTGAACGTAAAGGTTGCAAAGCGGAGGGGATTTTTTCGGGTCGAAGGCCACGTGCTGGCCGTGCCGAAATCCACCCCCTGCGACGAGAATTGGCAAATTTTTGTTGTCGTGGCTGTTCGCGTTCCCCAGGTTGCTGCCGAACATTACGATCGTTCGATCCAGCAACGTCTCACCTTCCTCGTTCGTGCTCTTAAGCTTTGTCAGCAACTCTCCCAAGAGCTTCATCTGCGCGATTTCGACAACACGCAATTCCGCAAGCTTGACGGGATCCTGTCCGTGATGCGAGAGGTTGTGCCAATCTTGCGTAACGCCGGGAATGGTCGGTACGGCGTTGAGTCCGTTCAGCGCAAACGTGATAAACCGTGTCGAATCGGTCTGAAAGGCGAGGTGCATCAGATCGATCATCAACTTCACACGTGCGGGAACTTCGACCGCACTGGCGATATCGACAGGCGGCTTAGCATCGATTTGTGGCTTGGGACGAAGCGCCCAGTCCTGAGACTTGACCATCCGCTGCTCGACATCACGTACCGAACTGAAGTACTCGTCCAGTTTTTGCCGGTCCTTGGAGCCAAGACCTTTTTGAAAATCCTTGGCCTCGCCCAAGACCGCGTCCATGATGCTCTGCCCCTGCTTGAGTCGCTGCATCTGCGTATCGATCTCTTTGGACGTCCCATTAACAAACATATTCTTGAAGACGCGAGACGGTCGTTCCTCGGCTGGAATTGGCACGCCACTCCGCGTGAACGACAGGCCGCGGCTGGACGACGATGCGAGCACCAGCGAACCAAACCGCGTGTCGGGCACAAGCTGTTCAATGGCGTACTGATCCAGCGAGATAGTGTTCTTGAAGTTATCAGCACGCGGATGAGGAGCTGAGGTCAGGTAACACAACTCGGCTGGATGTCCACCATCGACGTCGGGATGGGAGAGTCCGGAGAAGACAGTGAATTCGTCTCGAAATTCCTTGATCGGTTCGAGGTATGGCGTTAACTCATATTCTCGCCCAGCCTGATTTGGAAACAAGTTGGGGGTATGCAAGCCGAGGGTTGTGTTGATGCAGATCATCCGCCGCGGCGGTTCCATGGCGGTTGCGCCTCGCGATTGCGATGCGGTCATCGCTTCCAAAAGCGGCAAAGTCAAAGTGACGCCAGCGTTCCGCAACAATGCACGGCGAGAAAATCTTTTGAAAGTGTTCATGTTTCTTTACTTTGTCCTAAAAAGTTCGCTGGCGACAACCGCATGGATGATCGAGCGCAATCCATAGTTCGAATCTTTTGCCTGATTAATAATCTGATTCACTGCCTGAGTGTCCGCAAATTCGACCGGTTGCCCAGTCGCATAAGTCACTAGTTTCTCGGTCACACAACGAGCAATCGCATCGGGATGAGCAAGCAACAATTGTTTCAATTCAGCCAAGTCCGAGAACGGTCGACCGTCCGGCAGAGTGTCCCCCGCTTCGATTTGCTTGCCTTCGCCATATTGATACGCGGCGAGATATTTTGCGAGTGGTCCGATACGGTTGTTCACCCAGTCCTTGCGGTCGGCGACCACACGATACCGTTCTCTCCAGCCGCCAATTACATCGTAATTTTCCAGCGCAAAGCCTGGTGGATCGATTCGGCTATGACAGCCCGCGCAGTTTTCGGTTGTCCGGTGTTTGGCAAGTTGCTCGCGAATCGTGGTCGCCCCACGAATGTCAGGTTCGACGGCGGGAATGTTGGGGGGTGGTGGAGGAACCGTTGTGCCTAAAATGCGATCGAGCACCCATACTCCTCGCAGGACGGGCGACGTCGTAGAACCATTGGCGGTAACCTTCAAAATGCTCGCGTGGGTGAGCACTCCGCCTCTGTGATACTCGGGTTTGAGAGCAACTTTTCGGAATGCCACGCCATGCACGTTGGGGATGCCATAGTGCTGGGCTAATCGTCCGTTGAGCATTGCAAAATCCGAGTCGACAACGTTGCCAACACTGAGATTCTCTCTAAGTAATGCGTCAAAAAACCGATGCGTTTCCTGAACCGAGGACCATTGCAGGAACTCCTCGTGTTCAGGGTACATTGTCTTGTCCGGCGTGGTGGCGTTGATATCCCGAATGCTAAGCCATTGGCCCGTGAAATTCTCGGTAAAGGCTTTCGCATTGGGATGCGAAAGCATGCGTTCAACCTGTTCATACAGCACCTCGGATTGATGCAGTTTACCGCTTTGAGCTAACGCGACGAGAGTCTCGTCCGGCATCGAGCTCCATAAGAAATAAGACAGACGTGAAGCAAGTGCATAGTCGTCGAGCGGGCCAGTCGGCTCGCGCAGATAAAGGAACTTGGGCGAAGTCAAGACCGCTTTGATTCCTGTTCGAAGCGCCTCGTCGAATGGCAATCCAATGTCGAGCGCCTTCGCAACCAGCGAAACAAACGGCTGCACCTCGTCTTGATCGAGTGGCGTCTCCATGATGGGCCGACGGAATGCCTTGGGGAGCAATTCACGCAGCAACCGTTCGGCATCCGCTAATTTCCCGTTCTTTGGTTCCACATCACCGAACACGCGGCGGAAACTTTCGGTCGGCCATGCTTCCGGGGCTGGACCTGACACTTCGATTGAGTGAATCTGCAACCCAGGTCCGGGATAGTCCGGCATCGTTTCGTGCTTCAAGTACACAAACGGCAGCGCGACGGGCGTAACTTTCAACGTGTCGTTGCGTGCCGCGAGTCGCTCTTCAAACTCGATGACGGTGGGTTGACCGGGGGTTGCGTCAAAGTAGCCAAGATGCCGAGTGGGATTGCCGCTAACGACAAAGTTGCCCAGCAGAACGGCCATCGGCAGGGGCGTCTCCGAGTTATGTGCCGAAGCTGCGATGCGGAAACGATAGCGACCAGGTGCCGGTGCTTTGAACTCTCGCAGGTCGGATGCCGAATCGCCACCATTGCGATAGAGGATTACGCCATCCTCCCGCTTCCAAACGCCCGCAACGAACCATTTCGGAAGGGAATCATAGAGGTCGAATTTTTGAGTCGTACTCTCCAGTTTGTGAACCGGTGCGACAGCCGCATCGAGGACCGCATCGGCTGCATCGAGATACCGCTCGATCAGTACCGGCGAGACATTGAGTGCAGCTCCTACATTGTCGAAGCCCCGCGAGACAGCATCCTCTGGCAGCATTTCCTTCACGGTGACGTTTACGTCGAAAAGGTCTCGCACCGTGTTCTCATACTCAATTCGATTGAGCCTTCGCAATATTGTGCGCCCCTCCTCGTTATGCTTCGATGCGGCTGCATTTAGCCTGATCGATAGTTGTTCGACAACTTCGGCCAAATCATTCGGTGCCGGACGCGGTTCCTTTTCCGGAGGCATCTCGCCCGACTCGATTCGAGACAAAATCTTTTGCCAAACCTTAATTGTCGACGGATTGCTCAAGTCAGTGCTCAACTGATCGATTCGCAAGTCACTCTTGGCTGCGGCTGGCCCATGACAACGGATGCAATTCGCTTTTAAAAATGGCTCGGCGAAGCTACTGATATTTGTCCCATCCTGCGATTGCTGCGCTTGGAGGGGGTGATACGCGGCGTGGAGAACAGCTAAAAGAAACAACAAACTCGATGTCGTCGATGCTTTATGGATTCGACCCATCGCGTTACTCATCCCAGATCGCCATTAGATTGAGGTTCACGTTCGGAATGGTTGAAATGGAAATAGATTCATGATGCACACCCAATCTGTCATAGTTGGACTGGAAATCCAAAACCCATTGTTCAATCGTCTCGCTATGCGGATCAACGATCCAATACTCGGGTACGCTCGCCTTACTGTACATCCCGAATTTTAATAATCGATCGTGTTCTGGGTTTGATTCCGAAAGAATCTCAACGATCAAATTGGGAATGCCAAGTATGCGTTTGGGGCCAATGATCTGTTTTCGCTCGTTCATGATAACGAGCAGATCGGGTTGAACGATGTCATTGGGAGTTAGCTCAACGTCCGTGGGTGCATTGAAGACTTTGCCTCGCTTTGGTATCTCGATCTGTGCATAGAGTTGAAACTGCAGATGCCGAGAAACCGTTTGATGTTTGGTCGATGGAGCGGGGCTCATGTAATGATCTCCATCGATGATTTCATGCCGAAATCCGTCGACTGGGAAAGACTGGTACTCCTGGTAGGAGTAGCGAACCTTGGCGATGGTGGATGGGTTCAATCGGTTTCCCTTTCCCTTTCCCTTTCAAATTACTCTTGATTTCTTGCAGGTCACAGCCGACAAAAGTGAAAGCAGTAGGCACATTCCATGTGCCGTCCACCTGGAACCCTTGCAAAAGCTTGACCGCGAACGGCACGGTGGCGCGTGCCTGCACCTTTTGTCGGCTGTGTCTTGCAGGAAATCGGCAAATTGTTGGCATCATTAGAGACTTCACAATCTTAACCTCCGCCATCCATTCTGGCCAGTCGTTGAGGTAGCACGCCAAGCATTTGCGACGTTGACGGTAACGACGTGGGTGTAGCAACGGCAGTGGGTTACGCAGGCAAGCTATTGAGCTTCGTTCCTCACCCATACCGAGTGCCGACACTGTCTCTGTTGCGGGAAGGCAAAATGTTCCATTGCGCTATTGGCAAGCGATGGAATGGCTCGGCGGAGTCGAAGAACCTATGCCAGCCGAAAGAAGGCGTGCCCCCAAAGGCCCAACGCGGCAAAGCAATGCTGTCGGTCGCTAAGACACAGTGCGTTGAGTCCAGTACCCCGGTCTTTGCCGCTCGTGAGCTACTGCAATAATCTCGATTCCGATTTTGGTTTCGCGAAACACAATGAAATACGGAAAACTCTTCATCAGATAGCGCTGGGTTCCGCACAAATAAGCGGGCCAAGTCAGAGGATTTCTCGCAATAGTCTGGCGAGATCGTTCAAGTTCAAGTTGAAAACGCTCTGCTAGCTCTAGCGACACTTCCGCGTATCGATCGTGCGCGGAAAGAACTTCTGCATTTGCATCTGGGTGAAACCAGAACGGACGATCATCCATTTCGACGTGTACGCATTGCAGCCATGACTTCGTCCCATGGCATCAAATTGACTTCGCCACGGTCAATTGCCTTAACACGGCGTTCGATTTCGGTGGCCCATGCTTGGTCCGCTAAAGGGTCAGGGCTTGGATCAAGGCTTCGAAGCAGCGATCCCGCC
>CAMBSL010000298.1 GCA_945870455.1 Pirellula staleyi DSM 6068
ACCAAAACTTGGTCGGAAGCCGAGTCTGCCCATACCGAGAATCCTGATTCGTCGGCAAATGCTCTCAATCAATTTGAACAGGGGTCACGCAGCCGACAGCTCATCGACAAGCTCGCCCAATTTCCTTGGCTTCAAGCGAAAGTGGTTGGGCTCATTCTTCGATGGAGAAAGTGGATTCACCAAAGACGGCTTCGAAGTCGGAAAATCCCGTATCCGTTTGTTGGGAAGTTCTAGCCACTCATGCGAATTACGATCGTTGCACTGAACGCATTTCCGTTGATCGAACCTGGAACAGGACGGAATATCGGTGGCTTAGAAACCTTTGCATGGAATCTTGCTCAAGGCCTCGCGAGTAACGAACTTGATCAAATTCAATTCCTCGTTCGAAGCGAATACGCTTGCAACTCACGAGAGCATCGAGGCGTTCAAGTCGATTTTATTCACGAACCATGCCGCGAAATCCGCCAAAGTGTTTCCAAAGCGATCGAAATCGATCCCGCCAGGAAAATGCCAAAGATTAAGGCTTTGCAACCGGGCTTGTTATGGAAGATCCCCCTGCTCGCCTTTCGAAAAGTTTTTTTCCCAAGATACTCGGAGGCGAAATCGATTGCAGTAGCCGTCGAACGTTTTGATCCGGACGTTATCGTGACGATGGGTGTCAATCAGACTTCGACCATTCTTGGCGAACTTGCACGCGATCGAAACATTCCCATCGCTCTTTGGCTTCAATCCAACGCGGATTTGGATCGCAATCTTTTTGAAAAAATTGGATTTGTTGATCGCTACGGTGTTCGAAGCGAACACGCCCAAGCGTGCCTCCGGCTGTGCCGAAATATTGTTTGTCAAACGCAAACTCAATTCCATCGATTGAAGGAAATGGAATCGATCCAGTCCGATTCTCAAACGCAGCCGGTTCGCGCGAACCACATCCCCAACCCTATTGATACAAGCGTCTTTCGCTCTGCCGAAACAAGCCCCGATCATCGCCGCGGTGTCCTATGGATCGGACGCGCCGATCGTTTTCACAAACGGCCACACCTTGCTATCGAAATCGCGGCTCGCTGTCCAGACATCCCATTCACCATGATTCTCAACCCGAGCGAAGACGCGGTTTATCGCGAGATGCTCGACGCCAAGCCCCCAAACGTATCGATCGTGGATTTCGTGCCCGCCTCGGAAATGTCCAAGCGAATGTCGAGTGCTTGGCTCTTCTTGTCGACAGGATCCGCAGACTACGAAGGATTTCCAAATGTGTTCTTGGAGGCATCGGCAAGCGGCACACCCATTGTCTCGCTGGAGGATTTCGATGAATTCCTAACGCGATCCGGTGGAGGATTGCCTGGAGGTGGCCGCATTGATCAAGTCGTGGAGAATATTCTCCGACTGCACACGTCTCCAACGGTTTGGATGCAGATTTCAAGGAACTCGAGAACTTATGTTTGCGAGCATCACGAGCGAACTGCGGTCGTGCAGAAATTTCGAAAGTGGTTGGAATCGCTCGTAGCGCCTAACGGGCTTAAAACAACGGTATCCCAGGGCAGAGCGCGGCAACGCCCTGGGTAGTCACTGCCCTGGGCTAAACTATTGCTGCCCCGTTCGAGGCGAAAACGTCATAAGGCGCGCGGCTCAGAATACGGACACCAATTAAAGGCTAGAAATCGACTTATGAAAATCTGGATTGATGCGGATGCGGCTCCTCGCGAAGTCAAAGAAATTGTCTTTAAAGCATCTGCTCGACTCAAAATACCGGTTGTGATGGTCGCCAATCAATCGATTTGGTTTCCGCCGAGCACTTCGCTTATTTCTTGTGTGGCCGTTCGCCATGGCGCCAATGAGGCCGACAAGTACATTGTGGATCATGCGCAATTGGGAGATATGGCCATCACTGCCGATATTCCATTGGCCGCTCAATTGGTGGACAAGAAGGTTTTCGTAGTCGATCCGCGTGGTGAAGAGTACGATGATCGGAATGTGGTAGGCCGATTGGCGGCCCGCGATTTGTTCGATGCCGCGCGGGGGGCTGGCATGGAAGTCTCCGGGCAGCAGCCGTATAACCCTAAAGATAGAGCCGCGTTCGCATCGACATTCGATCGAGTCTTGACGCGAGCGATTAAGGCTCATTCACGACGAAATGACAAACGAGGTTCCACAGACAATCCATAGCGGAGCGGAGCGAGCCGCCCCCATCGGGACGATGCTAAGCACATCCGCAACTGTTTTTCAACCCAATTAGCCGTTGGGCGATAGCCCCGGTTTTCTAACTGCTCGACATTCGTCGGGAACCGGGGCTAACGCCGAGATCGCCTTTCGGCACTCAGTTTGTTTCACTCGAAAACTCAAACCGTTGTGCTTACAATCGCGCTCTCGATGTCATGTTTGACCGCTTCTCGGTTTACCGTACAGCGTTTCGGAAGCTGAACTATTGTTGGTTTTGAGCAGTTGTCAGCCTTTCTCGATTGTCGGCAATGGCTTTCCCGGTCGCCGCTCCGGCAACGCTGCCCGCCCTTGTTAGCAAAGGCTTCGTGTAGTAAGGCAAAACAACAGTCCCTCCAGGAATCACGGAAGCAACGCTGGATACGAATTCTCCGCCAAGCCGACCGTAAACCTGCGGGTAAAGATCTTTCTCGAGTTTCCAGTCTTGCCTAGCTCTTGCGTAACTTAAAACATCGCTCGAAACGGATGCATCGCGAAAGAGTGGCGCAATCGGTAGCCAATTCATCGCGATGTACGTCCCAGGATAACGTTGACCGTAGATCTTCTTAACGTACCCCGCTTGAAAAACGGCGCTCGGTGGTGACAACGAGTTAATCGAAAGCGTGTTGGTGAAGCTATTGTAATGGTCAAAGCCAATTGCTCGACCGGGTAGGATGCTATAGCCCAAAAGAGCTATGGTTCCACCCGTGTATTTCCAGAAAGGAGCAATTCGCGTGTTGCTCTTCAACCGACTCCACTGAACTTTTGGGTTGTACTCGCGGATGTCGATGTTGACACCCATCAGTCCATTATCGTCAAGGTAGTCCGACACGGATTGAACGACTTTCATTTGCCGCACATCCCTTGCTACTTGCTTCTCCGGGTCCTTGGACGGAAACCATTTTTCAAATACTTTTTTCGGATATTGAACCGTTCGTTCCATCGCATCGATGTTCGGATGATCGCCCCCAATCACGATGACATTCGGGGTACTAGGTAAACGGTTCAACGACTTTTTTCGTGAATTGCCATATTGATATGTGTCCCTTGCGCAACCGGGAAGCGAAGCGAGTATTAGAAAGTTCCAACCTAGGATCCAAGCGAGCAGCAGACGGAAACCTACCGGCCCACGGTTCCAACGTGGGCAGTATAAACAAGACTGCCGTTCGGCTAGACGCAATTTTGAGTTTGCGATGGAGTATGAATGCATTCCGCAGTTTGAAAATTTCTTCCAAGGTGATTGCTTGACTCTATTGCCAGCTAAATCGAAAGTGTTCTGCGGGCAACGGATGGGGCCGGGCTTGCAGGCAAGCGAATCTCAAAAGTGCACCCCGCGTTGGGAGCGGAACTTAGCCATACCAACCCGCGATGAGCATCTAAAATTCGACGTACATTTGCAAGAGAGATTCCAAGCCCACGGCCATGCTCGCGACCGCTGAAATAAAGATCCCAAGCTCGAACGGCAGTTTCTGCGGATAGTCCAGGCCCCGTGTCTCGAATCGCAATGCGTATCCGATTGGTACCATCCAAAGGCGTCGCTTGCAAACCGCTCGAACAACTTGGGCCAAACTCTGGATGGTTGCCTCCGACCTCCTGGCAAATGATTTCGATACAATCGTTGGGTCGACAAACCTGCATCGCATTTTGAACGATACTCGATATGGCCTCTGAAAGCGATGCTCGCTCAACCTCACCGTAAAGTGGCTTTGGCGACAACCGAAACTCCACTTGAATCTTCGCATGCTTCCAATCCGCGTTTTGAGACTCAACTGCCTCGCGAACAATAGCAACCACATCGTCCTTGCGGAGCGAAACAGGGCGAGGTTGAACAACACGCATCATTTCGGAAAGCATTTCATGAGCGCGCATGGTTTGGTCGACGATGGTCGCTAGCGACCTTCGATCCGCTTCGGAAGCAACATTCGGAATCAATTGCTGAGCACGCGCCGAAATATTTGCCAGTGGATTGTTGATTTCGTGGGATAGACCGTAAGCGAACTGGTAAATCGCCCGTTGACTTGTGCTTTCGACCGCATGCCCAAATCGCTCTCGCGAGCAAAGGGACGCAATTGCCGAATGGATCGCATGCAAAAAGCGTCGGTTTGCGGTCTTATCCAGAGCAGGTGAGTTGGTCTCGCGTACGAAGACTCTACCGCGATGGAATTGCTGAAGGAGCGAACGCAGTCGAGCGATAGAGTCGCCTCGGCCTGTCGAAAGCTCATGCGATTGCTCAAGTTCATCGAGCCATTCATCGAGGCTTGGTTCGAGAACTGCTTCCAAGTCGAGGGCCAACATGTGTGAAGTATGTTGGAGAGCAAGTGCCATCAATTTGAAGGTGAAATCGACCGCGACATTTTGATCAATGGAAGTGGCTTTCTTCGTGGGGCTCATCATGACGACGAAGGCTTTCCGATTATTCCCGGCGCATGTTGAACGCAGTGTAGTGAAGTCCGTCTTCTTCTTCCACGACAAACGAACCGGATGGCGCCATGTATTTGGAAATGACCTCAAACGGAGGTAAGTCTCGACTCTTGAGAGCGGTTACCAACGCAGTCAAGAAGGGATTGTTGGCCGAAATTTGTTCGAGTTTATCGATATTCTCTCGATCGTTTGCCAAATCGTAGAACAACCTTAACGATTCTTCGGGCCGCTGATAGAACATGATCGAACTCTCCTTGTCTTTGAGCTGGGCCTTGATTCGGTCGCGAACCAACTTGTATTCAATCGCTTCGCTGAGTAAATCATTACCGCTGGATTCGACATCAATGGCATTTTTCAGCGTGTCGAACGAGTCGCTAAACAATAATTCCTTGCCCACGATTCCGAAGGCTGGTTGAGGAGCGCGAATGTTGGGATTTTCGTTTTTGAACTCCAGCCAATAAACCGTCGAATCGCCAATAATTTTGAACAACCATCTTGCATCATTCGACTTTAGCTTGTCGAAAAATTTTGGCAAAACCTCAGTCTTGACTCGTTGTTGATCTTTGAGATGGACTCCAAAAAGATTGCTTTGACTATTGATGCGTTTCGGAGGCAAGATCATTTGAGCAAGCGAAATGCGGCCATCCAGCATTTCCAGCACGTCTTTTCTAAGGTCTACGCCAGTCTGTCGACTACCGTTTGCAATGACGTTGTTTTCGAAGAAATTTTCACCGCCAAATGTATCCGCAATTTCTGCAATCGCTTTGACTGTTTTGGTGAAGTCCCAATTAATTGTTCCATAACTCAACACTTGATCGCCTACCCATGACTCAGGTTCAGTCGGTCCGCTCTTGGGGCGAACGGCACGAAGCGCACCTTGTCGATTGGTGTCGAGCAGTAAATGTGCATGAACTATCGAGTCAAAATCGTTCGGAGCAAGAATGGCGCTTCCGCCCACTCCCTTGATACCATCGACGCCAAGTGTTTTCAGAGCGACTAGCACGCCAATGGTAGCTGCGTTTTCCTTTGTGATCTCGCGATAGAGGGCAATCGGGTTTGCATAGAACGACGCTTGTGGACGTTCGCCAGCGGTACCCACGCATCGACTCAGGATCGTCGTGAAATCTCGATTGTCTGCAAGTGGTTTGTGGTCTATCCCGCTCCCTTGCCAAATTTGCGCCAACGACTCAGCGTAATCGGCGTTGCTGGCAAAGACCAAAACTCCCGAATCCGTAAAGAATCCAAATTGCCGATTCGACGACTCGATTCCATACTGCGAAACCGTGATTTTCCCTACTTCTTTAGTCCTTTTCTGCATGCCCTGCGATGAGAGCCGTTCCTCTAACCTTCCGATCATGAGCTGAACTGCGGGCAATTCGTCACCAGCCTCGATCATTCCGCAAACGACCGGTCTTGTTTTGGACGGTACAACCGCAATTGCGAGTTCGCCGTTGGGGATGGACAATAACTCGTCCAAATTCAAGCCGATCACATTCTGCATTCCTTGGACGAGAGTGCTGAACGTGGAGTAGAAGCTGCTCAAGATCGGCTTGAGCTGCGGATCGTCACTAAGGCGTCCCATCGAGGTCTGTGAAAGCTTGTTTTTCAGCTCCCTTGTATCGTCG
>CAMBSL010000299.1 GCA_945870455.1 Pirellula staleyi DSM 6068
AGCGAGCGAAAAGCATTGACGACTTTTTGAACGTCATCTTGACTACTGGATTCTTTGAATTGAAACATCACGATGTGGCGAAGCATTTTTGCTGGCTTTTCCTCGGCAAAACAAAAGGGCAGAATCACAGTTGCAGTTATCGAAAAGACTATTGCAAATAAAATCGACGTTTTCGTGTTGGTTCCAAACGGAATCAATGGTGCGGATTTGGATAAAGTGGTTTTTGTCATAGCGTTTGCCTAGCTGAGTTGAATGAAATGTCGTTTTGAAAGTAAATTCGAAAAGTCACCAGAGTACTTCTACTTTAGCACCTTTTCTTACGCCTAACATTGTCGAAGCTGAGTCCGAAACGAGATGAAGCCGGAGGGGCCTATTCGAGTCCACGATAGCAATCAACGTCATCGGGGGTTGCTGGTGGTTTGAGTCGAACAATCCAAACGTCTCGTGCTCATCATCGACCACAATCTTCGTCTCAAAAGTTCGTTTAATGCCCGCCCATTTTGCTTCATCAATGTCGGTAATGAGGTCCCCGTCCCCGTTCACGTCGACCACGGTACCTTGAATTTTTGCTGCCACGGATGATTATCAACCTCTCAATTTGAATTTCGAAAACGAAAAGTTACGTTTTAACATAACCGAGTGCTGCCATAACCTGCCCCGCAAAGCGAACCCAGCCCGGATTTTCCCCGCAAATTACCAACTTTCCCAAAAGACTCACGAACTCTTCGCCGATAACGAAAGAATCACCGGAGTATTGGAACACCGGTTTTTAAGTTCGCTCATGGAGGGTTGGAAAATGCGACGATTTCGAGTTCACCGTGTGAATTCAAAATTTGCAGTGCTTCCATATCTTCTCGCTTGGGTATCGCGAGCCTTTGCGCTCATTCGGGTGGTACGCCTGGAGGTCCGAAGGGCGTGTGACTCGCCAGAGCTGTTTGCCAAACTCCTATCGCCCATCGCTAACGCTCTGAACGTGCGACCCTGCACCTCCTTTGCACGCAGAAACCAACGCGAGACGGCATCCATTGCATTGAGGGTTTTGCCGCTTACGTTTGCGATGTTTGCGTTCGACGCAACCGAAACACCATTACTGGCACAACAACCGCCGACCCCGAATCCATTTCGTACGACCCAAACCAGCAGTCGAGATGATGGGCAATTAGCCAACTCCGAAAGCAGGTATGCAGATGTGATCCAATTGGATAAGCTTCCATCGCACTCGGAACCTCCCGTTGTCACAGCCTTGAGCGTTTCTCCATCGGGTGAGCTAATTGCCGCTGCAGGGGATGATCACGCAATTCGCATCGTCGCACTCAAGACAGGCGGAACCCTTTCGACCCTTTCAGGACATTCGGGTTGGGTTCAATGTGTTGAGTTTTCACCGAATGGAAAACGTCTGGCTTCGTGTGGGCACGACGGGGCTCTTCGTATCTGGTCGATTGACAAGACTCCAAAGGTCCTTTTTGAGAAATCCGTAGGGCATGCACTTTTCTCGTTGGCATTCTTAAACGACGATGAAATCTATGCTGTGGGATTCAGCAACAAGATTTACCATTGGAACGCAAAGGCTGGCGGAATGATCGTTGATCACGCATGTGAGTGCCGTGATAACCGGGCCATTGCTTGCTCACCCGACGGAGCGTTGATTGCATATGGTGGTCGTGACGGCGTCATGCGCATTCGACACGTAAACGATTTTAACGCTTCGCTCCCGGGTCACGCTAACAATCCCGGCGAAAGCAAGCCCAGCGAAAGCAAGACCACCGAATGGAACGCTCCATTGCACTTCGATCGTATTCGGTCGATTCAGTTTTCTCATGATGGACGACAAATCACATCCGTTGGCGAGGACCGTCGCATTGTTCATTACGACGTTTTAAAGCGGACGGCAATTGGACAAACCGAAGTCGGCGGCGGGAAGCTAATGGGCCTGTGTCAACTGGACACGAATCTCTTTGCCATTGCAGGCAGTGACAATTCCATAAGGATTTTTAGCGACATCGATCGAAAAGTGCTGATGAAACTAGTGGGCCACGATGGTTCGGTGGGTGTTTTGAAAAGGACTTCTAAACTTATCATCTCCGGTAGTTTCGACACCACAATTCGCCTTTGGAATATCGATCGAGCGATATCGAGTTCAGATACTCAAGGAAGATACGTTCACCCTATTGCTGCTCAGTTCGAGGATTCTGGAACAGGAGATTTAGTCAAGTGAATCACGATGAAAGACTCGTCAGCTAGCCCCACCTGAATCCAAACCAAACCAAGCCACCTGCACAACGCGGAGGATTGCCATCTTGTCCTGGAAAACACGCATTGATCAATGGACGAAGAATCGGATCGTGCGGTCGTTGACATGCGACAGCAACTCTCGTCGCTCCTTACCCCGCAGCGCGAGGACTGTTAGAAACATCGTGAGACAATCCAGCAAATTAATTCGGCACTCCACCGTTGAAACGCTCGAAAACCGAACGCTCTTTAACGTCGACCCAATTTGGGTTGGTGGTGTTTACGTTGAGGAAGATCAAGGTGGGGATAGCCATGGCGATTCATTCTATGTGACTTTTCGTGGCGGTGCGAACGGGACGCAACTAACTCGTCTGGTTATCGATACCGACCAAGGCGCTCCAGGCTACTCGAGCGGCGACAATATTTTTGATATCGTCGAGAACAGTTCCAGCCTAGGTGCTGACCATGCGTTTCCATACAAGTTGGAATCGATCACGGCGGTTTCGCCGAACGCTCGAGTGATCGTAGAAGTGAGCGACGGCGGAATGCAATTGGTTTTGAACTTCGAGAATTTCGTTGCCGGCGACAAAGTCAAGTTCTCGATCGACGTGGATGAAATTCAACGATACCGGGGCAACTCCGACCCAGCCGCGGTGAACCCGGATCTCGATCCTATTACCTCAGGAGTCGAGTTCGCGGACTCGAAGATACTCGCATCCTTTACAGCTCCTCGGATTGAAAACGCTTCAGCCCAAGGCACCTTTGTTAACGCCTACGATACGGTATTTGCATCGACGGGACTCGACTTGCCTAGCGACAACGCGGCAGGACTTCGCGATCGAACTGCGGGTGCTGCGGCTACGGTGGTGCAAGTCCCCAAGCCGATTGAGCTTGCCGGTGCAGTCTACGTCGACAACAACTTGAGCCTCACGCAGGACGCTGGCGAAATGGGGATTGGCGGCGTCCAGTTGACTCTGTTCCGCCTTGAAAATGGGAACTACGTAAACACAGGTGTGAAAACCACATCGGACTCGCAAGGCAGATATCAATTCGGAGTCGATCTTGGACTCGCCCCAGGAACGTATCAGATACGCGAATCGCAGCCTGCCAATTATTTTAGTGTGGGTGCTGCACCGGGGCGACTCGATGGTCAGCCAACTCTGGGCAACACCGTGGCGAGTGATAAAGATGTTTTAACGGACATTCAAATGCTACAAGGGGATAGCCGTGGTACTCAACTTGACTTTGCCGAAGCCCAGCCAGTGCAGTTGTGCGGCTTTGTTTATCGCGACAACAACGATAATGGTCAACGCGAGAACGGCGAAGCAGGCATCGGCGGCGTTGAGATCCAAATCGTGTCGATTGAAACCATCGCGGGTCCGATAAACCAACGTGTTCTTACGCAGCCGGACGGATCCTATTGTTTCGTTGCTCTACCACCAGGCAGGTATCGGATCGGCGAAGTCGCACAACCCGCTGGGTTCTTTGACGGCAGAGAATCGTCCGGCACAGTCGGTGGCCAAACGCGAGGTACTGCTATCGTCAACGATCAGATCACCGAGATCCAATTGAATGGCAACGAGATCGGAATCGAATTCAATTTTGGCGAAATCGAGCCATCTTCGCTTTCGGGGCACGTTTGCGTTGCGATGCCTGGTTTCGACTGTTTCTCAAATGAGCCGGACGCTTGTTCGGAATTGCCGGGTGTTAAAATCGAATTGCTGAATGCTGCCGGGGCGGTGGTTGCTACGACGTTTACTGCGGCTGACGGCACGTACAAATTCGATAATTTGCCTGCCGGCGTTTACAAAATCATCGAGGCTCAGCCCACCGGATTACTCGAAGGGGTATCGAAAGCGGGTCGGATCAACGGACTCATTTCCGGCAACGCAATCAGTGGTTCGCGTATAGAACAGATCACACTTGCTGGCGGTCAACATGGTGTCGACTATGAGTTTTGCGAACTGCCGCCTGCGTCGTTGTCTGGGAACGTATACCAAGACGATAACAATGATGGCATCCGTCAAGTCGCCGAACCAATGCTCGAGGGTGTAACCATTCGCTTGTTCGATTTGACCGGCTCGAAGATTGCCGAAACGACTACCGATTTGCAAGGTCGATATCAATTTGGAATGCTCCGCCAAGGGACGTATCGAATCGACGAGACAACGCCGAACGGGTACTTGGATGGATTAGATAGTGTTGGCATGATTGCGGGGCAAATCGTTGGGCAATTGGACGGAGCAGATGCGATCCAGTCTATCGTTTTACCATCTGGGATGGTTGGCGAAGACTACAACTTCGGCGAACAGCTTGTTGCTTCGTTGCAAGGCCAAGTCTTCGCAGATTTGAACGAAGACTGTGACTTTGACCCCGACGAATCGCCGCTTGCAGGCGTGCGCATCGAGCTCTTGAATGCTGCGGGACAGGTCATCAAGACTACATTGACCGACGCCGATGGAAACTATCGTTTTGCAGACCTTACGCCGGGAGTTTACTCCGTCCGCGAGTTACAGCCAACCGGGTATTTCCAAGGAGGGCAAAGGGCCCCAGATGGAATTGGGGATACAAGCAACATCGATTTGATTGCTGATGTGTTGCTCAGTTCCGGCAAGAACGTCGATCAACTTGATTTCTGCGAGGTGCCACCGGCGACAATCGCGGGGTACGTCTTCCAAGACGGCGCTCCGATCATAACGGACGATGGGCGACCACCGTTGATCCTCAATGGGATCCGCGACGGAATCCGAACCCCGGATGACGCGCCTATCGGCGGCGTTGTGCTTGAGTTGCGGTCGCGGACCGGCGAAAGGTTGAAGTCCAGCGATGCGTTACCTGGTACTTACTCTGGCGAAACAATTCGCGTTGTTACGGATAGCAATGGCTATTACGAATTTCAAGGTTTAAGGCCCGGTGTCTACCATGTTTATCAAACACAACCCGCGGGCTTCTTTGATGGACGCGACACCCCTGGCTCAACAGGCGGATTCGCAATCAATGTCGACGATACGGTAATCGATTTCGAGCAACAGAAAATTATCGAGCAGTTGTCGCTCGATGCGTCGACAAATCCTGGCCACGATGCGATCTTGATGATCAACCTCCAAGCCAGCAATCGTTCGGTTGAAAACAACTTCAGCGAAGTGGTGGTCACCAAGGCTCCAACGGTGAATCCGCCTGCTCCGCTACCACCCGTTGCGCCTCCCCTGTACATTCCTCCTCCGGTCAACGGTTTTGTTTCGCCACCCTTTGAACGCGTACTCGTTATCCCGCCCTTTATCCTCGGGCGTAAAGATGAGCCTGAATATGGCCTTCCCGTCGAGTACACATGGCATTTGAGCGTCATCGATGCGGGCGAACCGCGCGGGCATCGCGTGGACAAAGAAGTGAGCCGTCAGCGAGTTGCAAGTGAAACCAAGATTCTCAATGCAAGTCAATGGACCATCGATACCATCAACCGAGGTCGATGGGTCATTGTTTCCACCTCGAAGAATAAGCCTCGAAAGATGTCGCGAGACGCCTTTGACATTCTGGGAGCTCGCCAATTGGCTGGCGATTTCAATGGTGATGGTCGAGACGAACTAGCGTTGTTTAAGGACGGCGAATGGTTGCTCGACATCAATGGCAACGGTATTTGGGATCGCAGCGATTTATGGGCCAAGCTAGGTGATAGAGGAGACATACCCGTCATCGGCGATTGGGATAACGATGGAAAAGACGACATCGGTATCTACGGTCCAGCATGGGATGGCGATGATGAAGCTCTTGCCAACGAGCCAGGTCTACCCGATCCCGAGAATCGGAAGGTCTCAACGCCCAAGAACTTTCCTCCTCGGAGCGAAAAACCTGGCCGCGATCGTCTGATGCAGCGCAGTGTTACGGGCGAACCGCGTTCGGATGTGATCGATCACGTCTTTCGATTTGGCACCGATGCCGATCAGCCGATTGCGGGCGATTTCAATGGGGACGGAGTTTCAACGCTT
>CAMBSL010000300.1 GCA_945870455.1 Pirellula staleyi DSM 6068
CTCGACGCCGCAGTAGGCAACGACCCACCCATTGAGAACGCACATCCTGGATTGCAGCCAGCTCTTGTTTTCGCGACGTACCCGCTAGCCCTGATTGTCTTGATTTCGATCATCGCAATTTACTTCTTCTTTTTTCGATCCAGCCCTAGTGAAAGCGAGACTCCGCCGGTTAACACTGCATCGACTCACGCTGAATCGACCCAGTGAATCGGCTCAGTGAATCGATCCTTCCATCACGTTCCAGCTCAAAACTCGGTGGGCTTCGCATCTTTCGTGCTGAGTCGTACGATCATCAACCATCGTGGCTGATTATCGACCACCTTTTAACTTTTGTTCCAACAAAGAATCGAAGGGCTGAGTTGGGAACCTCAGCAAGAGGGACGCAAGCTCATGATTCCACCACTCGGAAACTGGGCTCAAGTCTTTTTCATGAAAACGTTGAAAGGATGTCGTGCCCTGCAACGCGTTGGAAAGAATCATGTCCACCGGAAAATCGACGTCGGTTACGCTGCTCCTGGTTGCATCGAACGCCAAGTAAGCGAGTGCGAGCGCACTTCGGAGCGGAGTTTCGAAAGACAAAAGTCGATCGAGAATCGGTTTCGCATAATGGGTTTTTCCGATAATGAAATACGGAGATTCCTCGCTCGAATCGATCCAATTCCCCTCAGGATAGATATAAAACATTTTGGGAGACGGGTCGTTTTCTAACTGTCCGCCGAGAATCGCATGTAGATTAAAGGCGTAGTTGCTGTTGGCTAGCGAATTGCCGTCCTCGGATCGAACCCGTCGAAGTTGCTCTCCGAAACAGTTCGCTAAGCTAAAGAGGTTTGTGTGCTTTTGAACTTCCAGCTCGGATTCTTGTTCGAAATAAAGTACCGCTTTATCACGAATCGATCGTAGCCCCGAGGTCATTAACCACCATTGACGTGATTCCTTGGTAGAGAAAGATAGCTTGGACTTCACGACATGCTCATCCCCCTTTACGATGCGTGTATCCCCCAAAGCAATTAGTCCCTCTCGAATCCTCAACCCAACGCAAAACGTCATTTGGCACTCACCCTGAATTCCAGCATTTGTTAATCAGCTATCGTTGAACGCAACTCTCGGGCCAAACTATGCTTACCTGCGACGGACCGAAGTACGAACACATTTGGAGAGTGGAAATTTCTTCGATTGTTGGCTTGATAACTGCTCTGTGGAAATGGCTACGGCGCGGGAGCGATCAGTTTGCAGGTCAGAAACCAGTACAAGTAGGAAACAAACGTGGCAACCCACACAGCAACTAGAATCGAAACACGCCAAATTGAGCTTAAGTCTCGACCAAGTGGTGTCCCGACCGAGGATAATTTCCGGCTAGGCGTTGGATTCATTGAACCACTCGTGGAAGGCGAGTTCCTCGTGCAAAACGAATGGATGTCAGTTGACCCCTACATGCGAGGTCGAATGAAGGACACCGATAGTTACGTGGCTCCGTTTCAAATCGATAAACCACTTGACGGTGGATGTATCGGGAAAGTGATAGACTCACGCAGCAGTGACTTCGTCTATGGTGACACCATTTTGGGGAGCCTTGGATGGCGTGACAAGTGGAAGTCGTCGGGCAACGGCGTCACGAAAATTGATTCCAAATTGGTTCCGTTACAGACTTATTTGGGTGTTCTGGGAATGACGGGCATGACCGCCTGGGCTGGACTGACACGCATTGCCAAGCTGAAGAAGGGATGCACTGTCTTCGTTTCGGCCGCATCGGGAGCCGTTGGCTCCATCGTTTGCCAGATTGCCAAAGCGATGGATTGCCGAGTGATCGGCAGCGCAGGTTCCAAGGAGAAAATCGAATGGCTAAAAAGAATGGCACATGTTGATGAAGTCCTCAACTACAAGGATGCCGACGACTTGTCGAAGGAACTTGGACGGCTTGCACCCAACGGTATCGACGTCTATTTCGACAACGTAGGTGGCGAACACTTGGAAGCGGCACTCGATCACATGAAGGTGCATGGAGTGATTGTTTCGTGCGGAATGATCTCGACGTACAACGAAACGGAACCATCTGCGGCCCCTCGCAATCTGTTTAAGATCATTGGCAAGCGAATTAGGTTGGAAGGGATGTTGGTGAGTGATCACCTCAAGGATCGGGAGGCTTTCTTGCAAGACATGTCCGGTTGGATTGCGTCAGGACAGATTGTTTGGGAAGAGTCGATCACGCAAGGACTCGAAAATGCGCCGTCCGCGTTCATTGGATTGTTCAAGGGCAAAAACACAGGAAAAGCGTTGGTGAGGATTGAAAGCGAACCATTTGAACGACGATGAATTCGGGCGGATTCATCTTCTGCAACTGTGGGCCGTGAAGCGTCCTGATTGGACATTTTTAGTTAGCTACGCGGTACAATCATGCCGACGGTTTAAACGCGGAGTGGCGGAGTGGCGGAGTGGCGGAGAATCGCGGAGTGAGGCTTATTCGGATACTTTGGGGCCATTGTAGTTGTTAACAATGCGGTGGAGGCCGTCGGTAAGTTTTGCTTCGTGGAAATTAAGCAATAGGCCGACGTTCAGGTTCATCAGTCGAAGATGAGAAAGTGTTTGGGCTTTGTCGATTGGGTGAATGGTTGCCTTGGCTTTTAGTTCAACGATGACTGATCCATTGACCAATAAATCAGCTCGGAAGGCACAAGGATCGTGCAAATCATCATAGTCGAGCGGAATGGGCTTTTCCTCGATCACGTCGAAACCTTTTTTGCGAAGCTCATAGGCAAGGCAACGACGATAGAGGGTTTCCAACAAACCGGGTCCCAAGCGTCGATGCACTTCAATCGCCGCGGTCAATTCGTTCTCAGTCATCTTTTTTCTACTTCTTGTCTTCCCTCCGCGAAACTCCGCTCCCCCGCGTCTCCGCGTTTATTTCTTATCGTATATGCTTTTAACGCGGAGTGGCGGAGGTGCGGAGTGGCGGAGGTGCGGAGGAGCTCAAAAGATCTTTGACCACACTGCCATGAACATCGGTCAAGCGGAAATCGCGTCCCGCATGTCGATACGTTAGTCTTTCGTGATCGAAGCCTAAGCAATGCATGATGGTCGCTTGCAAGTCATGCGTGTGAACTGGATTCTCAACGACATGAAATCCGAGGTCGTCGGTCTTGCCATATTGAAAGCCGGCTTTGGTGCCGCCGCCTGCCATCCACATCGTGTAGGCTTGTGGATGGTGATCACGCCCATTGGCACGCCCCAACGATGCGTTCGATTCAATCATAGGAGTTCGGCCAAACTCACCTCCCCAAATGACCAACGTCGAATCGAGCATTCCAAGTCGCTTCAAGTCCTGAACTAAAGCAACGGTCGCTTGCTCGGTCGCTTTGAGGTTCCCTTTGTGATTGCCTACAACATCCGAGTGAGCGTCCCAGCCTTCATGATAGATATTGATGAAACGAACACCGCGCTCGACCATTCGACGCGCCAACAAGCAAGCGCGAGCAAAGGATGGTTTGTCCGGTTCACAGCCGTACATGGCAATCGTCTCCGCGCTCTCTTCTTTCAAATTCATAAGATTGGGTGCCGACGATTGCAATCGAAACGCCATCTCATAGTTCGCAATGCGTGTCGCTATTTCGGGATCGCCAATCATCGCAAGCCGTTGCTTATTGAGTTTGTTCACCGCATCGAGCGATGCCAATTGCGCCTCGCTATCGATGCCATCCGGGTTGGCAACATTGAGAATCGGATCGCCTTGGTTTCGGAGCCGAGCTCCGGTATACAACGTTGGCAAGAAGCCGCTCGACCAGTTGGCGGCTCCACCACTAATGCCAGCACCGGTCGACATCACGACAAAGGCGGGCAAGTCCTCTGTCTCGGCTCCTAAGCCATAGAGAACCCAGCTGCCAAGGCTTGGTCGGCCTGGTTGCGAAAAGCCCGTGTTGAAAAATATTTGAGCGGGCGCATGATTGAACTGGTCCGTCTTAACGGACCGAATGACGCAAATGTCGTCCGCGATTTTGGGCAAATGCTCGAACACATTTGCAATCTCAAGTCCCGATTGCCCATGCTTTGCAAATTCGAAACGGGGGCCCATCACGGCGGCATCAGGCCGAATGAAAGCGTAGCGTTGTCCCATAATCACCGACTCTGGCAGCGGCTTTCCCTCGAGTTTAGTCAACTCGGGCTTGTAGTCGAAAAGATCGAGATGACTGGGCGCTCCCGCCATGAACAAATGGATGACTGCTTTGGCTTTACCCGGGAAATGCGGCTGCTTGGCGGCAAGTGGGTTGGATTGAACTGCGTCCGCTGCATCCGAACGTGGCATTCCGCAAACAAGTAGGCTTCCAAGTGCTGCTTTTCCAAGTCCAATGCCGCATTCATTCAAGAAGTGGCGTCTGGCCACTTGAACTGCTGATGGATCGATGTTCATGAAGTTGTCCTGCTGAGCCGATGGTTCGATTGGGGTTCGATTGGTCTTGGAGTGGAAAGTTGTTTGTGAGGCGCGCGGCAGATTCGAGTTTACCGTAGACTGAGACCATCGTCCCAGCCCAACCTATTGTCCGCATGTATCGCTCGGGACAATGGTCCCAAGCTACGGCCTGGGACAATGGTCCCAAGCTACGGCCTTAGTACGAGTTACTTGGTAACCGCTTCGTCAAGATTCATGATGACGCGGGCTACCAATGTCCATGCAGCACGCTGGATCGCGTCGGCATCTGTCAAGTTCTCCGATGTGGAATCGGTTGCGATCTTGTTGGCTGGCAATTGACCTTCTTTGAGTCGAGTGCGTTGATGCGAATAGTAGTCTAGCAAAGCGTCTAACTCATCTTTGGTTGCAGGCCGAACTAAAATCTTGCGGAAGAGGTCGGCGAGTTTTTCATGGTCATCTCCCTTTGCGTTGACGGTGGATTTCCCAAGTTCACGAGCCGCTTGCATAAACGTGACGTCGTTGAGCAGGGATAAGGCTTGCATGGGAGTGTTCGTGATATCGCGGCGCGCCACACAGGCCTCGCCACTCGGAGCATCGAAGGTAGCGGTGAGTGCAAAGGGGGATGTTCGTTTGGTGAATGTGTAGAGACTTCGTCGAAATCGATCTTCGCCCGAACTCACAGTCCAAGCGAGCGATCCATACGTTCCCTCGGTTGTGACGTTGGCCGGTTGCGGTGGAAACACACTTGGGCCACCGCGCTTCTTTGAAAGAAGACCTGACATCGCGAGCGCTTGATCACGTACCACTTCGGCATCGAGCCGAACCCGTGGTCCTCGCGAAAGCCAGCGGTTGTCCGGGTCTTTCGCCAGCGATTCTGGGCGGACCTCGCTGGATTGGCGATATGCTTGACTCATGACTATCTGCTTATGCAATTTTTTTAATGACCAACCCTTAGCGACGAAATCCAATGCGAGATAGTCCAACATTTCAGGATGAGTCGGTGAGTCCCCTTGATAGCCGAAGTCCTGGGACGTACGCACCAATCCGCGTCCAAAGAATGCTTCCCAGGCGCGATTGACCGTAACGCGCGCGGTGAGTGGATTCGATGGCGATACAAGCCACTTGGCAAACTCAAGTCGATTGGTTGGCTGTTGGGTTTTGTCGCCTAAGACTAGTGGCGTGTGGGGTTGAACTTCATCTCGCGGTTGAAGAAACTCGCCACGGTGGTATCGGTAGGTACGGCGTGGGTTGTTGCTAGGACGTTCGCGCATCGCCAGAGTGCTCAGGGACGGAATCAACGAACCTCGTAGGGCATCGATCTCTTTGCGAGCGTCAGCGAGTTCCGGAGTGCGATCCAGGAATGCCTTCATCACCAAGTTGCGATCGTTGGTCGTCCATTGATCCGCAGGACTCTTCAACAACTTGGCAACGTCCATGGCAAGATCATTGGCATAGCCGACAGGTTGCGTCGTGTAGGACCATCGAAACCTACCCATGCCGGGCGCGTACCAGCGTTCGCAAAGCATCGAGATTGAGACAGGACCGGCAGTGTGCGTTGGTTTCTCGAATTTGAAGACAGCCACATGTCGGCGTCGTTGTCCGCCATCGATCGACCAGCCTGATTGCTTGTCGCCATCGATGCACTTGGCCGCGGTGTTGCCACCACTTGCATAAGACTGGCTGGCCTCGCTGATTTTTAGAACTTGATCTTTTTGGGATACCGTAACTTCGCTCAGGAAAAAATCGCCGATGGGTCCTTCGTAGTAGACAGCCCCTGGGCCGCCCCTGGGCAGTCGCTCGTCTGGGAT
>CAMBSL010000301.1 GCA_945870455.1 Pirellula staleyi DSM 6068
GTAGCATAAAATTGAAAGTCCGCATTGTTCTTCTTTCGAAACCCATGCCCCTCGTCGCTAGCCATCAGATACCATACTGGGCTCTCGTTGGATTTAACCCGAGCCACAATCTGCTCAGCTTCACTCAACGGAACTCGCGGGTCGTTTCCGCCTTGAACCACAAAAAGCGGTTTTGAAATCTTCCCCGAATTGTTGAGGGGAGCCATCCTCTCAAAGAAGGCTGCTAACTCTGGCTCACGCTCGTCGCCGTACTCCACACGGCGTAGATCACGGCGATAGCTTTCGGTATTCTTCAAGAAAGTGCCGAAATGCGAGATGCCAACAACATCCAACGAACACGCGATTCGATGGTTGTATTCGACCGCACACGCAAGTGTCATGTACCCTCCGTAACTGCCGCCCGTTATCATTACGCGGCTTGCGTCTAAATCAGGTGATTCCGCGATCCAGTCCAATAGCGAGCCAATATCTTTGACCGAATCGAGCCGAAGCAGGCCATTGTCGAGCTTCACAAAGGACTTGCCATAACCAACACTGCCTCGCACGTTGGGGAAAAGGATCGCACATCCCAACTCGTTCAGAAAATAATTGTTACGGCCTAGAAATACGGGTCGCGATTGGCCTTCTGGCCCACCATGAATGTTGATGATAACGGGTCGCTTGCCGCCGAATTTCTTGGGTGGTTGATACAGAAATCCACTGATTGCTTTCCCGTCAAATGATTTCCACTCCACTAGTTCGGCGTTTCGCAACTCGCTCGAAACTAGGCCACCCATTTCACTTTCCGTCCAGCGTGTTAGAGCCAGTGAATTGGCATCAATGCTAAAAACGTCCGAGGAACTCTGAGCCGAAGATATCGTCACGGCAAACTCGGTATCCTTTGCATTCCATGGACCGAGCGACAGAACACCAACGGGCAGGTTTGGAACTTGGCGTTTTGCTTTCGTGGTCGTATCCATGACAAAAACTTGACTCATGCCACGCTGGTTGTCGCTGAACACCATCTTGGTCCCGTCATGCGACAACTCAAAACTCTCGACGTCGAAAGGGATGTCTTCGCTTAGCAACGTCGTCTTTTTGTCTGCCACAGACAGGATCGCAAGTTGCTGAAATTCGCCGAGTTCATCCGTGGTGAGGTAAACACTCTTGCCATCCAATGAGAACTGAGCACCGCCATACGCGACATATTTGGTAGGATCAGTCAGGGGCGTCCGCTTGCCAGTGGCAACGTCAGCTAGGTAAAGATTCGTTTTGTTAACCGAAAGAGACTCCATGATGAGTAGCGTCGCGTCGTCAGGTGCCCAGTCTTGAACGGACCAGCCTCCACCGGAAACTTGAACTGCAAGTCTGTCCGACTTGGGGTCTGTTGGATCCATGATCCAAAGGTCGCGATCGGCGCCATTGCGTCGTGTGGAGCCGTAACAGATCAGGTTTTTCTTGTTGTTCCAAGCCCAACCGCCGTTTTGCGATCGTCCACCATCGGTTAACAAAGTGGATTCGCCGATGGAGGTATCCTGTCGAAAGATTTGTCCGAACTCATTTCCGCCAACATCTTTGGTGAACAGAAAATATTTACCCTCCTTTGGCTCGTAGATCGCGTTGCCCACGGGTTCATTGAAAAACGTCAGTTGATACCTTGCTCCAGCAGGCGACGAGACGCGATGGACTTGGTTCGAGTTGGCGAAGCGAGTGGAGATGAGCATGGAACGCTCGGTTGGATGCCAATCCAGGACCGCTGCGGCACGTGCTTCGGTGTACTTTCGAACTTTGTCGGCGAGTGAAACAGGAATCGAAGGAATGCCTTCGATTTTAAGATTGTCTCCTGGCTTAACCACTGGCTGCACCTGTGCGGTTTCTTGAGCATCGACGTTGCCTGGGTTCCAAAGCAAAAGTGGAATCGATGCGCAAGCAAGTACGATCGGATTGCGAACACGGACAAAGAATGGTTTGAGTTGCATGACTCGACTCTAGATGGCAAGGTAGATGGCGTAAGAATCCGCCGTCGTATCTTAATCTTTTTTCAGGGCAATCGTGAGCCTAGCATGAGAATCGAGGCCGAAAAACGACCTTGCGCCAGATGATCAAAATGGATGTTGCAAGCAGAAAGAAAAAGCTGGATGGCTCCGGAACCGCAGTGAGGTTGGACTCAAGGGTGATTGCCCCCAAGGTGATGTCGGCTCCGGCGCTGGTAGTGTTGTCTCCCAAGAACACAAAATTCGGCAATGTGTAAGGTGGCGCCCCAAAGGCCGTGTAGTTGCGAATCGATCCCGTAAGCAACTGATTTCCTCCCGAGAACAATGCATAGGAGTTGTCTTGCACACGAAGACGGTAGTCACGTTGGACGGTTGTATCGAAATCGATTGATTCGCCACGCGTGAATAGCGGGATTGACTCTTGGGCCCATATTTGATTCCCCCAGAATCCTAGTTCGATCCCGCGCACATCACTTCCGATAAGTGAGACGGAGAATCCCGCTCGATTATTATTGGAATGATTTTCGCTTGAAACAGTTAAACTGAAATTCAATTCAAAACCGTTTGCTCGGTTTAAGCTGGGGAATGTGCCGTTTTTCAGTGCTCCCAACGGTGTGTAATTGCTGTATCCTGCACTGGCAGCAAGGTCTGTAACCAACCGAACGCCAGTCGTTTGTCCCGTCTGAGTCGCGGTCCCTCCCGAGGATGCGTAGGAAAGCCATGGTTGATTGGCAGGCAGTCCATTGCCGTCAAAGAGCGTGATGAGTTCGGCTTTGAGCGAATGACATCCGTAGGAAACGTACAATAGAATGCAATGAAAAAAAGCGATGCAGGTTCTGTTCAACATTCGAATAGTCACCCTTTTCTTGGTTCGCGGGCCGCACGCCCAATGGCATTTACCGTACGTCGGCGAGCTTCGCCGATGGGTCTAAGGTAGTCGGGTTCAAAACAGCTATCAAGTTTCTGTTCAGGCTGCTCCCTCTGAACTGCCGTGTCAGTGTACTTGAACAATGAGCGAATTAACAAGATACTTGAAGAAGAGCATCTGTTTCCCGCACCCTGACGGTCCGTTTTTACTTCGCATCGAATAAGTACTTTATATGAACAACCATTCGAAATGGGCTTGGAGTTGCGTTTGCGCGTTTGTCTCATTAACAATTGGAGCCGCCCACGTTGATTCGCAGGAACAGCCCCAACCAAACTGGCCGCAATTCCGCGGCGGCGACTCGACGGGAGTTTCAGAGAATCGCGGTTTGCCCGACAAATGGTCCGCGACCGAAAACGTAGAGTGGAAGGCCGAGATCGAAGGCCGAGGTTGGGGTTCACCTATCGTATGGGGTGACAACGTATTCCTATCTAGCGTCGTCAACTCTGCCGAGACCGAACCTCTTAAGAAGGGGCTGTATTTCGGTGGTGACCGGCCCAGCGTCCCGCAAACGAAGCATCAATGGAGAGTCCTCTGCTTGGATTTGACCACGGGCACGACGAGGTGGCAACAAACCGTTCGCGAGGGAACTCCGACCGGACCGATTCATTTGAAAAACAGTTACGCATCGGAGACACCGGTTACCGATGGCAAGTACGTTTACGTCTGTTTTGGAGGCGTCGGGATCTATTGTTTTGACTTCGCCGGAAAGCAAATATGGAATTATGATCTGCCCGCACATCCGACTAGGAACGGATGGGGAACGGCTGCGTCACCCGTCTTGCACGGCGATGTGCTTTACTATGTCGACGACAACGACCAACAATCGATGCTGATCGCGATTGACAAATGGAGTGGCAAGAAACTCTGGAGCGTGGATCGGGACGAAAAGAGCAACTGGGCGACCCCGTTCGTTTGGTCGCATGACGCCAGGACGGAAATCGTCACTGCAGGAACGAGGGCCGTTCGCAGCTATGATTTGAATGGGAATGTACTGTGGTCGATCAAGGGAATGTCGAGTATCACGATAGCAACTCCCTATGTCTCGGATGGCTTGTTATATGTTAGCTCGGGTTACATACTTGATCCAGTGAAAGCCCTATATGCGGTGAGACCAGGTGCAAAAGGGGATTTGACTTTGGCAGATGACCAAACGAGCAACGAGGTCATTGCCTGGTCAAGCAAGACGATAGCCCCCTACAATCCAAGTACGCTTGTTCATGCGGATCGGCTTTTTGTGCTCTACGATCGTGGCACGGCAGCATGCTTTCGCGCCAAAACTGGGGAAACGCTCTACGCAAGCAAGGCTTTAAAGAGGGGCACTGCGTTCACCGCTTCACCTTGGTGCTATAATGGCAAGTTCTTTTGCTTGAACGAAGACGGCGATTGCGTTGTGATTCGCGAAAGCGATTCGATGGAGATATTGCACACCAATAGCCTTGCAGAAGGCGAGCTATGCTTGTCGACTCCTTCGATTGCAGGCGATAGACTGTTGATCCGAGCGGATCAGCGACTTTATTGCATACGCAACCAACAGTAACAAATGGAAAACAATTATGTTTGGAATTGGGACGTCGGAGTTATTGCTTTTATTGCTCATGTTGGGAGCAGGGATTTTTGTGGCGGGTGGGATTGCGGCTATCGTTCATTTTGAAAGTAGGAAGTAGTTCGTGGGAGCGGCATGGGTCAAGTGTCATGGGTCAAGGAGCAACGGCGCCCACAAGCCCTCTTGAATCTTTGGCGTTTCACCTGATGGAGGAAACGTCGATTTAACCGCCAATTGAATTTGAGCCGACAACTCGTCCACAATTTTTGCAAAGGCTGGATCGTCCGCACGGTTGGTCATTTCGCGAGGATCTTGATCGTGGTCGTAAAGTTCACGGCCAGCTTTGCCCTCATCCCATTCCGTATAACGCCATTTCAACGTGCGCAAACTGTAGCCAAAGAATCCCTTTCGTTCCGCGTTGGCTGCTTTCGCGTTGGCTCGATTACCAACGGCCCCGCGAGCCACTTGCGTCAAAGCCCAGCCTCGCCCGATTGCATTTGGATCTTTTAGCATAGGCTCCAAACTCTGACCTTGAATATTATCTGGAGTCTTGATACTGCACAGCGCGGCAAGTGTTGGGAAAAGATCAACATGCGAAACAGGGTTTGCCGCAACCGATCCTTTCGAGGTTGTTCCTGGAGCGACCATCAGCAACGGCACGCGAGCACTCTCTTCGAAGAGGCTTTGCTTTTGCCACAATCCATGCTCGCCCACGTGATAGCCGTGATCGCTCGTGAATACGATGATGGTGTTTTCGGAAAGGCCTAACCGATCGAGTGCATCGATGATTCGGCCGACCTGCGTATCCATAAAGCTGATACTCGCATAATACGCCTGAAGGCATTCGCGGCGAAGGTCATCGGTCATTTGGTCTTGCTCTTTCTTTCGGCTTGCAAGTGCTGCGTCTGGAATATCCGCTTGATCTTCCTTGACCCCTTGAACTACGGGCATTTCGCTGACTGGGTAGTAACCGAAATACGGATCTTTTGGAGCAACATAAGGCGTGTGAGGGCGAAAAAAACCGACCGAAAGAAAGAACGGTCGTTCCGTTCTTTTGGCACAGCGTTCCAAGACCCATTCGGCATCTTCCGCTTGTTTCGCATCCGTATGGTGCATGTCGCTCTTGGGCGAGGCGTACCAACTCAGGGTGCCGCCAAACTGGCCCGGAGTGAGAGTTTTGATTTTCGGATGCTCTTCAAGTCGGTCAACGCCAGCCGGGTTCAGCTCAAGTTCCCAAGAGGCTGGATCATCGTGACCGTTGGTGCCAATCGAGTTGGGTACGTTATAGTGATAGAGCTTGCCGATGCGTCCGACGAAATAACCAGCGTTCCGAAAGACTTGCGGCATACTTTGTTGTTGTGGAATCGTCTGACGAAAGATCTGTGAGTTTGCAAGTATGCCGGTGCTATTCGGATACAAACCGGTGAGCATCGAGTTGCGACTGGGGCCACATAGCGGAAACGAACAATAGGCTTTATCGAATCGCAACCCGCGAGCGGCCAAACGATTGATGTTTGGGGTCTTGACGAGCGGATGCCCATAGCAACCCAGCATGTTATTGAGATCGTCGGAAATCAAAAAAAGCACATTGGGTCGCTGCTCTGCGAAAATCTGGGAACTGGTCGCATCTAGCAAGAA
>CAMBSL010000302.1 GCA_945870455.1 Pirellula staleyi DSM 6068
TCGAACCTATCTTCCCCGTCCGAAGATTATCCACCCTTATCCGGAGATCCGTTTTCTCGATCGACTTGCGGCAAGAGCCGTATGAGGTAATTCTTCACGTACGGATCTGTGCGGGGGATGGCCAGCAATGGCCATTCCTACCGCGACCATATTGCACCCCGAATTCAGAGCACGGCGCATTTACCCACCACTGGACGGCTACTACTCGGCCGCACGACCTGTTTCAATCAAACAGTGCCATGTCACCATTGGTTTTAGCCTGTGGTATGACCCGAATCCCGCAGACAAGATATGCCAACTGTTTCGACTATTTTTGCGCGTAATGGTCATGGGGTGATTGAAATCCAATCTGGCGACAGCTAGTTTCTCAACGAAGTATCGACGTAGTCAACTAAGAGAAAATCCAATAACCAGGCGTTATTAATCATGGGTGCTCGTCCGAACTTGTTCATGCGTGGCAAGCTGTCTTCTCTTCGGCAAGCTCTGCGAAAGCAGACCCGCCAGTTCATCATTGAACAGCTTGAGGATCGGCGAGTTCTGGCCGTTGCCTCGCCACCGGATCAACCACTCAACTTGAACTCAATCAGTACCCTGTTGGCATCCGTCCATTTCAATGCGGGTGCGTTATTCGGAGATTCGCTACGTGACGAATCGCACCATCAAATGAACTTCACTGTTTTCCGTAGCGACGTTCCCTTTCTGACTTTGCGTCAACATACTTCTTTTCCATCTCAGCCGCGTTGGCTTCGTCGCCGATTGCGTTGAAAACGAAACGAAGCACCTCAAAGGGTGTCTCAAACCAACCAGGAAGATGCCGAAAAATGACCCGATCTTCTCCGGCCCGAATCCCCGTGACATGACCGAGAGCGATCGAGGTTTCGCACCATGCGATTGCGTCTCGGTAGCGCTTTAGGTGGTAGCAACATAGTCCCGCAAACCAATGCAATTCGGGCCAGTTCGAATCACACGCCAAGCCCAGACAGCATAGGTCCAGAGCTGTCTCGTAATCCTTGTTGCCAAAGGCTATCGTCGCTGCACAGTAACCGGCTGAGGCTCGTTGCGCGCGATTGTTGCTGCGGATCGTCATTGCCTTACGGTAGGCGTCGATAGCTTCTACTGTATTCCCAAGACCTCGATGTGTTTGTCCAAGGTAAAACCACCATCGAGCATCATCCCCGTCGGTCCGACAGGTCTCTTGCAAAATAGCTAAATCACGTTGGTATTTGAGTTGGACTTGTTCATGCGTTTTGGGGACTTCGGTAAATTGACCACGTTGGATTTTTCCAAACTCGGTTGTGTTGTACCCAACGAAGCACTCGTGCGTTTGTCCCTTCCAATGCATTCGCTGCGGTACGGGCAACCGGAAAAACCTTTCCTTTGAATACGTCCCGCAGGCGGATTCCATCATCCAAAGGTATCGGCTCGGATGGGCCTCATAGTCTGTCTCCAATTGCTCACGAACCGACTGGTGGTCACAAACAAAGCGTTCGTCACTATCGATTGTCGCAGCGATGTCGGCTCCCAGTTTGGCAGACTGGTACAAGGCATAGTTGCGAACGGCTGCGAAATGATTGCACCAAGTGAATTGACTTACGTGCAGCCGATCACCTGCCGTCTCGTTTGCCTTGGACAAAGTGTCGTCGGTAATCCCGGTGTCGATCAAGAGTAGCATATCGACCAACGGCAGCGCACTCTGAATTGCGTCGACAATCAAGTCGCTTGCATTTCCGGTAATCAGAGTTGCACAAATTCGCATCAAACAGCAACGTTGGTTCGGTGAAGATCGATGATTCGGGGCGTGCTGCATCGGTCGAAACCATGCAGCAAAGGTACGAGCCCTTTTTCCTGGACCAATTGCAGCTCTTCCCAGTACAGCGGTGTTACACGAAACAGACTGATCGTATTTTGTTGTTCCGTTTCTATCTGCCCATCGCGCATCAGTAGAAAGCCCGTGAACAACGCGTTAGCCGCGAGGAAGTCGTCGGGCCCGTCACGTTCGACAATACCAATCGCTCCGCCAATATTGCGACCGTTCTTGTGGGGCATTTGAGCAAGTTCGCGAAGGGCCAAAATGGGCCATGCGTTATTCATATCGCGTATGGCCATCGGATCCAATAGCCAGTTTGCGGGCAACTGGATGAAAAGCTCAGCAAAACGAATCGCGTCGCTCGAATCGTTTAGACTTGGCATCGCGATTTCGCTCATGCCTGTTGTAAACAAAGTCAAAGGATCCGAGGGCTGTACGCCGCAAGCCGAGTGGACAAAAATCGGCGGTTCCGAAGTGACAATTTCGTTGAAACCGTTTGGATCGATGGCTCCAAATCGGTTTGCTGAGTATTTGAGAACCAGTTCGGTGTGACTACTCATCGGAGATGGGCGCCTTCGGGTTTTCCGCAAGGACCTCTTTCGCGGTCTTGGCCCCTATCGATCGGAGAAACGCATGCATCGGCGAGCCTGCGGAAACAAAGTCCAGAGCCGTTCGCGCGTTCTTCTTGTCACCAAACATGGCAAAGAGATTGTTAACCCGGCAGCCACTCGGGACTAGTAATTTTATTAGTTCCACTCGTTCAGGATGGTCCGCGTCTTCACAATTTATACATGTTACCAAATATCTCTGCTTGTTTGGGTCTGCCCCCGCTTCTAGAAGAATTCTGGCCACATCAACATGTGCATCCAGCATAGCATAGAACAAAGCGCATTCAGAATCACCCTCGTAATCTACATCTGCACCTAACTCAATCATCTTCGCAACCGATCGAACAAATCCAGACCGAGCCAGCCTTGAAAGCGCTCGTGACTCAGAACCGGTTCCCAGGTCCAATGTCGCATTCGCGACTAGCGGATGTAGGTTAATGTAGCTCAGGGCAGATTCATCATCGTCGAACCCATTCAGCGTTAAAACCAATTCGTCTTGTTCGTCGTTTGTCATTATAAAGTCATTCCATTCACGCAACATGAACGGGCGCGGGCGGGTTTTTGTTTTGGTCGGTCGTTGTGAATAAGTCCAATCGTCAAATCGGTTTGCTGCGTATTCGAGAACCAGTTCGGTGTGACTACTCATCGGAAATGGGCGCCTTCGGGTTTTCTGCAAGGACTTCTTTCGCGGTCTTGGCTCCTATCGATCGGAGAAACGCATGCATCGGCGAACCTTCCGAAACGAAGTCCAACGCCGTACGTACATTCTTTTTGTCACCAAATATTGCGTAGAGATCATTGAGGCGTGCGCCGTAGCGTACGAGCAACTTGACAAGTTCTACGCAACCATCGTGGTCCGCATGGCTGCAATTCGCTGCTCGCAGGATAATTCTCTCGCTATTCGGAGACACACCGTGCTCCAATAACACTTTTGCAACGTCAATATGACCACCTGCGATAGCGTGATAGAGCACACTTGAATTGTTGCTGTCCCGAAAGTTTGGATTTGACCCAAGCTCCAAAAGGCGTTTGACAGATTTCAAAAACCCTGCCGCCGCAATATATGAAAGGGATATTGAATTAGCTTCAAATACAAATGATCCAATAAACGGATACTTGTTGATCAGTTCTAGCGCAGCATCGTCCGAACCATTGAATTCAAGGCAATTCAGCTCAAAAAAGATCGCTTCTTTTTCTTCCTTAGTCATTACAAATACTTTCCGTCGTGAATTTTATCTCGAATCTGTGCCAATACTTTGGTCACTGATGCTTTCCCAACCGTTTTTTGTGCATCATTCAGATCGCCACGTAGCTTCCAAAGTTTTGTTACTTGGTCCTGAACCAACAAGTTCGTGAGTCCATCTCTTCTTAAGTCAGCCAAAAGCATCTCGGTCCGAATTTTCCTAGTGCGCAAAAGGTGTAGTGCGCAAAAAGTGTCCGGTACCAATTTGCGCGCGGACAACTTCCGACCTTTTCCGTATCGGAGCACTTCCGACCCTGCTCGCCGAATCGGTTTGCTGCGTAATCAAGAACCAGTTCGGAGTGACTACTCATCGGAGATGGGAGCCTTCGGGTTTTCCGCCAGGACCTCTTTTGCCGACTTGGCTCCTATCGATTGAAGAAACGCGAACATCGATGAACCTTTCGAAACGAAGTCCAGAGCCGTACGCACGTTCTTTTTGTCGCCAAACATCGCATAAAGATCATTGAGGCGTGCGCCATAGCGCACAAGCAACTTGACGAGTTCGACACGTCCCTCTTGATCAGAGTGCTCGCAATTTATGGCACTGAGAACAATGCGTTCGCGATTTGGATTCGCGCCATTCTTCAGTAATGTCTCCGCTGTTTGAAGACGCGCGTAACGTATAGCTTTTGCCAGTGGTAATGAACTATTTCCATCTGGATGTAAGTAGTTAACATCCGCCCCAAGTTCGACAAGTCTCGAAACAGCTCGTTCGAACCCCAGCATTGCTAGATGAGGCAAAACTTGAACGCGTTCTTCAAAAAAATATGTCGCAATAAATGGACTTTTATTAATCAACTCAATTGCTTGGGCTTCATTTGCATCGGAATCCAAACAATTCAGCGTGAAAAAAACCTCTTCCTTTTCCGCTTCTGTCATTTAAAGTGTTTTCCCATTATGAATTCTGTTTCGTATTTCCCCGAGTACATCGGTAACCGACTTTTTCCCTTTGGCTAGTTGCTCGGGCGTCAAATCGCCGCGTATTTTCCATACCTTTGTAATTCTGTCCTCAACCAACAAGTTGGTTAGCCCCTTGCCTCTTAGGTCCGCCAAAAGCATCTCGTTCACCCGTTGAACGTACGCATCTGAGTGGACATAGTTGTAAGGCGCCACGCAAAGGTTGTGTAGCTCACCACCATCGTTGATGATCTTTTTTGCCGTCGTTTTATCGACAACGGTGTCGATCCCGAAACCATCGAGCAACGCAGCCGATTTTTGATTGTAAACCTTGCCGGCATCAGTCAGCGTCGCTGCACCGACTTTGTGAACAATGTGGTGCCCGTGGGTCGCACCGATCGAACCTTTACCCCACGCATCCGCGACTTTCTGCCTTAGGTCCTTGAGGTCAACGTATTTACCCTTGGTTGTTGCGTCAAGTCCGTTATAGGCTAACTCACACCAACTCTCATTGTGAACAAGCAGTCCATTTTCGCCAACGGCAAACGTATGGTTGCCATGAATAGTCAGGTTGTAGACAGGTTCGTCGATTACATGCTCAATCGTAATTTCCGAAATGACATGTTGCTCGCCGTCTATGCCGATCATCACATCCCCGACCAATAGATCATTTGAATTCACCCACCGGCCGGACTCTAGCGACTTGGCTTCCAATGCCAGACTCAACTGTTGCGGCCATGGACGCGAATCCAGTTCCTGTCCATGCACAACAAACACCGGGTGACCTGTCGTCGCTCGCACGGTTGATTGGCCTACTCGGAGTGTGTAGAGAGAGCCACTGTAGAGAGTCCTTTGCACCGACTGGACAGTGCAGCATCCCCATGTCCCGTTGTCAAAGTCGAATGCCTTGACATTCTGACCGACACGAACGCTCGATATAGGAATTGACATCTCGCACGTATGAACCAACGTCTCGGCGGTAAAGCACCAGTGGTCAATGTCGTAAAACGAGTTATCGATTGCGTTAACAAACCCCTTTGCTCCTTGGCCCGCTGTAGGCGTAATGAGCCGCAAATCTGATCCATTCTTCTTCCAAACGAAAGAAATGATATCGGAGCCGAAGTTGACCGCACCCTTCTTAACCCAATTCGGTACAAACGGAACGAATGCTCCGACGACTTGCACCGCCAACAACGCATTACCCAATGCTGTTGGTGCTGGAATACTATCCATGCTGGCAAGATCAATCGCTGTGACTAGCAGGTCGCCGCCCGGAAGGAAAGAGACACCTATTTCGGCGGTCGCGTAAGCGACGGTTGCGGCTGTATCGATCGACGACTGTAGAGCTTCCGCCCAAAGCTTCATCCGTCCTTTTATCTCCTCGACACGTGTGCCCTCAAGTTGATACGTCGCAAAGTTGTTGCCGCTTGAGTAAAACTCGCTCATCACTTGACTTTGCTGCGTTCCAAGCGATGCGAAAATGAGATTCCTTATTTGTGCAACGCCCCAGGTCGGACCTTTGGC
>CAMBSL010000303.1 GCA_945870455.1 Pirellula staleyi DSM 6068
TCTTGCCGAAACCAGTACAAATCAAAAGTACGCCTTGATGGAACAAAGGTCGAGGTACAACGGAGTATCCATCGTAGCGAAGAAACCAAAGTACGCTTCCATCGGCTGGAGCCAGAGACTGAACAATGTTTGTCCCTTGAGACACGATCTGCTTGGTGCCATTCACCGTGATCAATTGCGGAGTGCAAAAAGAGAAAGGTCTTTCCGCAGGCGTATTTCGAAACGTCTTCCAAGCCTCCTTGCCGGTTAACGCGTCCAACGCCAGAGTGTAAGGAGTTTCGCCTCCATCGCACGTAAGAATGAGTTTTCCATCCACAAGAATGGGCGAACCGCCGTTGCCGTGAGTTGGAGGAAATGCGTGGTCTCGGTTTTCCCAGATTTTGTTCCCGTCGAGGTCGGTGCAAGCGGTCCCTTGATGTCCAAAATGGACATAGATGCGATCTCGTTCAACAACGGGGGTCGGACTCGCGTGCGAATTTTTGTTATGAATCTGCGGAGCATCTTTGGGCTGTTCGAAAATCACTTTGCTGAAAAGCTCCTTGCCATCTTTGGCGCTGAGGCAAACGAGATTCAATCGCTGGCGCCCTCGAAGTTCACCGCTTTCGGATACGGATTCTTCCGCGTTAGTGGCTGAAGTAAAGTAGATTCGTTCAGCGACAATGACGGGCGACGACCAGCCAAGCCCCTTGGTTTTTGCGAACCATCGAACGTTTTCCGATTCACTCCAGTTCGACGGAAGTTTCCCTGCCGAGATCTGCCCATTTTGAAGCGGCCCGCGGAATTCCGGCCAATCCGCAAAAGAAAGTTTGCAAGCCGATACGACGGTTAGTAGAAAAACCGTACAGAATGTGGTTGTGGATTTACGGTGCATGAACGAAACCAATCGAATATGGGGAAAATCGAGCGGAAAACCAATGTGTTTTCATTCTATCCAGAAGCGGCGCAATGAAAACCTGCACATGTTCCGGATCTGAAAGCGTAGACAAAAAATGGGGGACCTAGGACGACATGACATATGTCTTCGCCATTCATTCCGATTTCGGGCGACTAGTTCCCCGGGGCGACGATGTCTTGATTTATCCAACGATTCCAAGTTGAATCCAACCATTTCGCGTCCGGTGCTTCACTGGTAACAAGGAATCGATAACGAGCATGATAGGGATTGGATTTGTCGATCACGAATTCGCCATCCACACACGGCGAAAAGCAAAAATAGGGTTTCGTTGGGTGCAGTCGCGACGCCTGAGGTGATCGGAAGTTCTGCGGATGGTCGAACACGATCATGCTCGCGGTCTTACCGTTCAACTGTCCACTTAGAGCAACCCATTTGGCATGCGCATGGTTTCCCGCAATACGGTCTTGTCCTAAACTATTCAGAAAGAAACAGGTTTCATTGGGTGGGCTGCTTGAGAACCTGCGATCGCTGTCATTGGCCAGCAACCAACTCGTCGGACCACGCACCGCCACCCCTCCGTAATGATACTTTTCAACCACCAGCGGCAAGTCTGTGATTGCGTGCTGAGTCGTTTCGAGATCAAAGCAGTTATAGGTCCCGTCCGTGGGTTGTACTGTCAACTTCCAATGTTCACGCAGCACATCCGCCGGTGGATTGGACGCGACACGATGCAGCAAATCAACTTCGAAGCCAGCCGAATTTTCCGTCTGAAACGTAGCGACCACGCGCTCGTGCAACGCATAGCCGGTTCGTCCCGCGAGATTCCAAAAATCAACTTCTTTCCCCGCATATTTGGTTTTTACCCAAGCTGAAAAAACGCCATGTTGATGGGGATGATCGGCGGGAAATGCGGCCGTGACGACTTCGCCATTGGGCGCAAAGACCGGATGAACAAAACCACTCCGCTCGTAAATCGCATCGATACCTTTTGGCGCGGGTGGTGAGACTTTGTTATAAACCAAAATCTCACGATCGCCGTCCTTGACCGTCAATGTTGTATCTGTCTGTTCGACGCGGAGCTTGCAAGCGACGTGTCGCGATCGATGTTGGGCAATGAAACGATCCATCATTGAGGCGACTTCGTCTGCTGCTTGATTCATTTGACTGGCGATCGTATCGTGGGTTCGATCCTCAAACTGATAAGCTTGAATATCGTTGTTTCCGGCTTCCCGCATCGCAGCCACAAAGTACTGATTCTCTTCGGCTCGAGTCGGTAAATCTTTGCTGCCCCAAACGGCAAGAATGGGCGGGACTTGATCTTGGACGTGCCAAGAAGGTGCAGCCGAGTCGATCATCGGTTGAGTCTTCGGAATCCCCCTCTCTTTGCGAATCGTGTAGTGTGTGAACATCTGGCCCGAGACGGGCAGGTATCCCGCGAAGTCTTGCGGTACTGCATTGTATTTCAATAGATATTCTGGCGCGACGGCCAGCATCGTGGTCAAATAAGCGCCAGCGGAATGTCCGGAAATAAACACCCGAGTTGCATCGCCGCCCCTGTTCGTTACTTCCTGACGGATGCGGACGACAGCCGCTGCTGCGTCATCGATGTAAGCTGGGTAGGTGACCTTGGGACTGAGCCGATAATTGACCGACGCCACCGCCATCCCGGCTTTCGTGAAATGATTGATAACGCCTTCGGCGATCTTGTTTACTTTATCGCCGCTTTCGAGTCCCCCGCCGTGAAACCAAATCAATGTCGCGAATTCATTCTTGCCACTCGGCACCACCAAATCGAACGTGCAGCGTTCGCGCTCGTATTCGTTGCTTGCGTCGAGTTTATACGAAATGTTTGGTATTGTCTCAACGCTTTGCCCAAATAAGACGTTCGAAAAAAATGCAACCAATAGGCACGACCAGCGTACGACAGACATGAGCCTTCTCCAAATCACCGCGACCAACAAAAGGATTACCACCAATATGGTAACATGTCCTCAGACGGGTGCGGTTCAACATCGTCGAAAGTAAAATTGACTTCGGCAGCCTCCGCTTTTGAATCGTCCTCACTCTTAACTATGTCCAACTAGGATCGCCAACGTAATGACTACGCCGGTACTCATTGGATTTGTCGTGTTGGGGGTGGTTGTCATCGTGTTGACGGTGGTTGTTATCGGGATCGTTGCGGTCATGGTGTCCAAACTCACGCTCCACTCGATGAATAGCCCACTTGAGGCTCGGATAGCCTCGCATTACGGACCTGCAGAGGTCCTCATGAAGGACCTGTGCGCAAATAGTTTCGGACAGGAGTCTCTCGGCGTCTGGCAGATACGCGGCAACGGCGGCCTGGTGCTGACTGGGAAGGAATTGCATTTCTTCCTGTTTCTGCCAAAGCGAGACCTGCTGATCCCTCTGGATACGATCACTGAAATCACCTTCACCAAGTGCCATTTGGCAAAGGCGACCATCTATAACCTGCTGAAGGTGCGATTTGTCGTGGATGGCAAGTCCGACTCGATCGCTTGGTACGTAAGCGATCCGCATGCGTGGAAGGATCGGATCGAAGAGGCAAAAGGTGAGGGTGAAGAAAGGGTTCGGCCCAATGGCGTTGTTACGTAATGTTAACCGCTGCAGAAACACGTGCGTGGATTGTTCGGATTGCAATATGGGATGGGGCACTTCCTGCGATCATTTGGTTGGCACCTGTCCTTGTGCGGGGTTTGATTCCAAACCTGCGTGGCCCGGTCGAGATCGTCGCCGTGGTTCTGCCCATAGTCGCATTTTTCATACGGTTCCATGTTGGCCGACGGGTTACATCAGCCAACCATTGTCGAATCGAATTACGCCGATTCCAATATGTTACCTTGTGCATTGGCGCCCTCCTTCTGGTGCTTATTGACGCAGTGCTGATCCTAACAAACATAATGCCCAAGGGGGCGGCTTTCGCCACCGTGGGTGATGTCATCGTATGGGCCATTTTGTATTTGACATACCTGTGTGCCATGTCGATTGCCATGTACCCAGGCAAGCAGCCGTGCAAAATGTTTATCGATCGTTGTTGCGGCTCCAAAATTGCTTGAACCATCGTGAAACTCGCCTGAACATATTAGACTGGCCAATGGCTTATGTCGGTTTACGAAGTTGCCAGTGACACAGTGATTTATGTTCTCAGTTACGTTACAACTTCAACTGGCACACCAATCATGTTCGCTATCGGCGTGTACAAATCTGTCTCGACCGAAGTCTCCAATGAAACGATCAAGCTGTATCGAACCGACTTCATCCATCCCTTCAGATGATGACGCTCTTTCCACCAACCGGTAACAGGAAACACGGCAAGCATTCCACAGTTTGCAAGGTTCACCGCACTTCCGGTCCATGAGTCTGAATGGACAGAACCTTTTTTTCGAAGATTGCTTCCCAGCGACCACTCTCTTTCATCAGCCCCTGCGCCTACATACTCCGCGTCTTCATCACGCAAGGCTGCTGAAACGCGGTTGGTAAACTCGGATAACATTTCCAGCGGTCGCTTTACTTCAAATCGAAGACCACAGGATTGATATCGATTTCCTCTTGTCCAACCACGGCGGCCTGGGCTCGGTTCAATAAAATATGAGAGAGTCACACGCATTGTGACAGTTGCCTCACCAAGCGATTCAAGAACTTCCTTCGGCCAAGGTAATGAATGTAAAGCTGCGTCACGGGGTGGCGTCGCGAAGTTGTCACGTCCCAAATTGGGTGACGTATATTTTTCGATCTTCGCCGTTTCTTTTGGAAACAAGTGCCTTAGATTTTCCATTGCGCCCGAAACTCTAGCCCTTCTTTAATTCAATCTTGGAACGATGGCGTTCGGAGAGGTATGAAACCACGTCTTCCGTTTTTAGTTTCGCTACCGCGTTGAGGACGCAATGTTTCAACGCATCATCGCAAGCTTTCGAAATTTCCGCGTGGCTCAATCCCATTGCCGCGGAAAGAATTCTTGGCCACGAAATCCGTTGTACAATATGACCTCCAAGACGATTGACAAGGAGTTGCTTTGTTTGTTCACCATTTGGGCGACTATACGTGACGATATCATCGAATCGTCTAAAAAGAGCCTCATCCAACATTGCTTCGAAATTCGTTGCCGCAACAATCAAACTATCCGAATTGTCTTGCTCTAGGAACTGGAGAAATGAGTTCAGTACCCGTCGGATTTCCCCAACGTCATTCGCGACTCCACGTTCTGCACCGATAGCGTCGAATTCATCGAAAAAGTAAACGCCTCTCGTTTGTTGCATCGCGTCAAAGATCATTCGAAGTTTTGTTGCGGTCTCTCCCATGAACTTTGTAATCACGCAGTGAAGCTGCACGTTGAACAAAGGCAGTTTAAGCTCTCCAGCCAAAGCGGTGGCAGTCATTGTTTTGCCGCAGCCCGGCGGTCCAACTAGCAATAGTTTCCGACGCGGCTGCAATCCATGCCCTCGCAATTTGTCTGTTGCTCTAAACTCGTGTCGAACTCTTTCAAGCTTCTTCAGGGTCTGCTGATCAAGAACCATTTCCGAAAATCGAGTCTGGGGATAGACGGCGGTCAGAAGGCCAGCAAGTTCCCCGGTCGGCTTGGTTATCGGTACGGCTCTGTGCGACCGCGATCCATTCCTATTCCGCTTTATCTCATCGGCTAAGTCACGAAGTTCTTCGGCCAGAGTCGATCGACCAGCTTTGGCTTCCGACGCAGCAATTTGAAGCGCCACAGAAACGAAGTGCTCTTCGTCGCCGTTCGCGATGCTTTTCACCAATGCTTTTACTTGTTCTGCGTTTGCCATGATTTTCACGTTGGCCGAATTGAATCGTCGTTGGTTCCCACTAAAAACATCGGTGGCCACACTATCACATTCCGTGATTGTATGAACAGAGTAACCTTCGGATCGGTCTGTTCGCCCAAAAACGCATGGATTGCAGCCGGATAATCGTCTAAATTTCTTCAGCCGTCACCACGACGCTAAATGGCACGCCCAGACTCTCGAAATGCTTTTGACCGCATCGGACTTTGTCGGCTTCGCTCGTGCGGAGTTTTAGGAAGTCGCGGGTCGATTTCGTTTCTCGTACCAGATACAACGTCTTGTCGTCGTGCTTGATAATGGCCCAGTCCGGATTGTATTCGCCGACCGGAGTGTCAATCTTGAACCAACCCGG
>CAMBSL010000304.1 GCA_945870455.1 Pirellula staleyi DSM 6068
TGGCGAAACTCTCAGGTCCGATGCGCGAGCAAGCTTCATTTCAGGAGGCAGATTGGGTAGGACTTTCGCCGATAGATCGTCTTCGAATTTGGCGGCGCGTCCATCTTGGTCAACCAAACGTACACTCCATCGTTTTGATTCCGACATTACGAACTTTGCTTGATACAGCAATGGCACATCGGCCGATGCGGTCAAGGGCGTTGACAGGCCAGATTCATCCACCAACTCCGCCGTCAAGAATGGTTTGTTGACGAAACAAGACCAAGTTAGTTCCGCTCCGTCTGCTACCGTGATGCGTCTCGTGTTTTCGATCGTTCGCGTCGCATTGTTTGCATACAAAGGTGACGCAATGGTTGCATCGCTGCGGACCAAGGCTGGATACTCAAACGTCTTGATCTTGTACGCTTTGGTTGAGTTCGTTCCATATTCGATTCGATACTCTTGATCCATTTGAATATTTCGAAGATAGCCGCCGAAAAGTGGATCTTTCAAGCTGCGAACCATAGCTTGTCGAGTGGGTTCGTTTTGCTCCGATGAGGAGGTCAACCAAACTTCCGCTGGCGCCTCGATTGGAAAACGGACGGTGACGACGACATCCTTTCCTCGCTCAATTTCAACATCGCCTGGCTCTACGATCAGCGCCTGCGATGCTGGATTCAACAGCGAAATGATCGATGAATTGCCTGACTTGTTTTCCGTCCCCAGGCATTGCAGGATTGTCCAGGCAGCACAAGCCAAAAGCATGAATTGAGATATCCAAGCCATGAGCACTCTGCCATCCGGAACGGTTCTAGACCAATCGTTAGATCGTGCGTGATGGATGGTCTCATCGATGAGCGACTTCTCAAAAAAACCTTGCGTCTCCTGAACTTGGACTGCGGTTATTAATCGCTCCTTCAGCGACGGCAGGTGTCGTTCGATCTGAGTTGCCAACCAACGCGGGTCTCGGTAAGTCCATCGGCTAGCCAACCAGCCAAGCAGCAACGTTCCAGCGATTGCACTCATTGCGAGATACGCTGCCTTGAAACCGCCTACACTAGGAAGCCCGCCAGTACTTGCAACCACGATCGCTGCAAGTGCCCAAAGGACCCACGCCGCCGAAAGAAACCAAGCTAGCCATACCAATCGGTAACGCCGAGCAACTCCGGAAATGAGGTAATTTACGTGTCGGTTCATGCGAATCTATTCCTTGCAATACACAGAAGGGACTCGATGCCAACGGCACCTAATACACCCATGACTAACCAACGCCACCAACCTTGCTTTGCTTCGAGTTCGACGGCTCGCAGTTGACGTTGCAGACCTTCTTTGCGTTCCTGCGGTCGCTGATCCAACATCGCGACGCCGAGGCGTTCGAGACGCTCTACGTCGGCAACCGTGGTGAGGCTCTCCGAGTCGTCAAGGTTGACGGCGATTCGAACGTCTCGGCCTGCTTGATCTATGCGATGATAGATTCCCGGCTGCTCTGTTTGGCTCGAAAGCAAACCGCTCTCCCCCCCCAACTCGACTCCGGTAGGATCTATCAATTTTTCACCGGATGACCAAGCCAGGGTGCCGCCGACCGTATGTTTGTCGGAATCACTCTCTTCCGGTGCAGACAAACGAAACAGAGCGGCAATGATCGGCACAAACTTGCTCGACAGAGCCAGTTGACTCTGCGATGGTTGCCAACCTGAGGTCAGGATCCATAGCTTTCCGGCACCTTGAGCCCGACTAAGTAACGCAGGTGAGCCATCATCAAATCTTGCCAGGTTCTGCCATCCCTTGTCATCTTGAAGTTCAAGTTTGCGATGCTTCCAAAAGCGTACTTTCGTAAAGTCGTTGAAACGTGAGCTCGACAAATCTGCAAAAAGCGGGTGCCTGAAATCAATCTGTTCCAGCATCGCATAATTCTTGACTTTGGCTTCGGAAACAGAGATGCTTGACTCGCCCGTGAGGCTGCGAAGCCCCTCTGTCAACTTCTCGCTCGCCGCATCCAACACCCAAAGAACGTGGCCGCCAAGCTCAATGTACTTTGCTAATTCAGTGAGATCGGGCACCGTGGCATGATGAGATGCAACAATCAAAGGTGATTGCGAAGGGGTCGGCCAGACTTCATCGCTTCCTGGGGCTCGCGCTTCATACCTTACGACTCGAGATGGGCTACTTAAAGGTAGTTGTTCCAAAAAATAACTTAAGGAGTCTTCCGGCAATGGATTGCGAGCATCAAGACAGATCAGTGTCGATTGGACTGGCTCGGTTTTCGCAACGTAAAATTGATTGTCAAACTCCGATCGGTCTCCCTCCAATTTCAACGCTTGCGAATTGACTGGGGGCGAGGGCATCTGAACAACGAGCGAACTGCCTGACGGCACTTGGCACTTCGTCACCGAACCAGGCACACTCATCCCCTGTGCGTCCAACCATGAAAGCTGAAACTGCTCTTGCGCACTGGGTGAATAATTTGCCACTCGAACTCGAACGCTTGGTTCATCGCGAGGACTTCCCTTGGGAACTGCTTGGGGTTTGCTCAATCCTTCTTCCGGCCCCGTCGACGTTAACAACGTTGCTCGCGCGTTGCCCATTGCGGTTGGTTCCAGGCGTTCAATTCGGACTTTGCAAGTGCTTGGCCAAGTGTAGCCAGCCAGCTTCTCGAATGACATCCCGTTCTGGAAATCGGTGACAATCACAATCTCACTAGCGGAGGCCGACGAATCGGTCGAAACGTCGCTATCGGCTTGCAGCAAATCCGCAGCATTGACCAACGCGGAGCCAAGATCGGTCCCCATCCAAGTTGGTTTCGCAGACTTCAGTCCTGCGCGTGCAAGCTGCTGACGCTGAGAAGGAGCAGTACCAATGGCTTCCTCGACTGAAACCAATGGCGTCAGCGATCGATCGAATGTGTACAATGCCAGCACATCGGTGGGAACGGATTGTTCGACAATTTTTTCAACACGGGCGATCGCGGTTTCCCAAAGTCCGGGCCGCTGCATACTCGCACTGGTATCGATCAGTATCATACGCCGCAGTCCGGCTGAATTCGTGTCCGTCTCTGCGGCAACATTCCAATAGGGACGAGAAAACGCAGCCGCCAGCAGGCCAAGTGCCAACGCTCGCATCAACAGTAGCAACCATTGATCGACGCGGCTTTGACTGGTTAAGCGCGGTGGAGCCGGTTCCAAAAACATCAGCGAACTAAACAACTGTCGATCCTTTGGACGCTTGCGCACCAAGTGGAAAAGGATCGGCAGTGCAATCGCGAGGCCAGCCAACGCAAACAGAGGTGACAGAAAGCTCATCGAGAACCTCCGGCGGAAGCACGAACGGCGCCCCCCGATCGACTCGATCGAGCACGGCTGGACCGCGAACCTGCATTCTGTTGCCGAAAGAGCAAATCGAACAATGCGAGCTCGATCGATTCATCGGTTTTGAGCGATGTCCACCCGATACCAAACTGGCCGCACATTTCCACGAGTGCCTGCTCGTGCGCGTTAAATTTCTTTTGGTACGACGCTCGAGCCGTATCCGGATTGACATACATCTCGCGCCCTGACTCCAAATCAAGAATCATGGAAGCTTTGCTCCATCCAAGATCCACTTCGCCAGGGTCCAGAACACGAAGCAACATCACTTCATGGCTGCGGGCTCGCAAATAGGACAACGGTTGACGCAACGACTCAACCGGAACTAAGAAATCCGAAACGATCAAGATAAGACTTCGTTGGCGAACCATGTCTGCCAAATGGGCCAAGGGTCGTTGAAGATCTGTCGAGGTGCTTTGCGAAGGTTTCTCGAGCAACGAGAGTATTCTCTTGAGTTGCCCTGGACGAAATCGAGCTGCTAGGAACTCAGTGACATCCGCCTCGAAGGTCAAAAGCCCAACCGCATCCCTTTGCAAGGTCAAGTAGTACGCTAGTGTTGCAGCCAGCGTTCTTGCATAATCGATCTTCTTGTACTCAAGCGAACCAAACTCCATCGACTTGCTTTGATCGACGACCAAATAACAGCGGCGATTGGTTTCGTCTTCGAATTTCTTTAGGTAGTAACGATCGCTGCGGGCAAAAAGTTTCCAATCGATCGAACGTGGATCGTCCCCTTCGCTGTACGGACGGTATTCGCTGAACTCAACGGAAAAGCCATGCAAGGGACTTCGGTGAAGACCGTTGTGAAAACCATCCACCACCGACTTCGCACGCAATTGCATGTCTTTGATCCGCATCAACGCAGCCATATCGATCCACTTATCGATCGTCTTGGTGTTGTTGTTCGTAGATGTGACCGAGGAAGCCATGTCTATCGGACCTCTGCCAGCAAACGATCGATGCAATCTTCGACGGTGACGCCTTCGGCCTCGGCCTTGTACCCAAGCAATAGTCGGTGTCGCAAGACAGGATGCACTAATGCCTTGATATCATCCATGGAAACATGCGATTGTCCATTGATCAGGGCTCGCGCTTTTCCGCCCAGCACAAGCATCTGAGCAGCTCGCAAACCTGCCCCCCAGTTCACCCATTGGTTGACAAAGCTCGCCGCTTCCGGACGACCGGGTCGGGTCGCAGCCACGAGCCGCACTGCATAGCCAGCCACTTCTTCGGCGATTGGCATTTGCCGAACCATTTCGTGAAACCGCAGGACATCTTCGCCGGTGAACAACGGCTGGATCGGGTCGGATTTCTTGCTGGTCGTGTCGAGAACAACTTGCAATTCATCTTTGAACGGCAAATAGTCGATCATGACATTGAACATGAACCGATCGAGTTGTGCCTCGGGCAATGGATAAGTCCCTTCCATTTCGATTGGGTTTTGCGTTGCCAATACAAAGAAAGGCTCGGGCAAGGCGTATCGCGTGCCTGCAGCCGTCACCTGATGTTCCTGCATTGCCTCGAGCAAGGCGGCTTGGGTCTTAGGAGGCGTACGATTGATTTCGTCAGCCAGAATGACATTGGCGAAAACAGGGCCTTGAACAAACTGCAAGACGCGTCGTCCGTCGACTTCATCGAGAATCTCAGTGCCCGTTATGTCGGCAGGCATCAAGTCGGGCGTAAACTGAATGCGGCGAAACTCAAGATGAAACACTTGAGCCACACTACGAACCAAAAGCGTTTTTGCCAATCCAGGCGCACCTGTAATCAAACAGTGCGATCCAGAAAAAAGACAGATCAGCAATTGCTCGATGACCGCCTTTTGACCCACGATCGTTTTCGACAACTCCGCATCGATCTTGTCTTTGCTTTCGCGAATCAGCCGAACGAGCGCCGCTTGTTCTTCGTAAGGTAAACTGGCCGTAGTCAAGGTGTTTTGGTCCTAAGTTGATGTTGGTTAGTGTGTCATAGCGTAGGTTACAATGTTGATCCCGAGCGGATAGGCTTTTTTAACCGAGAACTCTTCGAAGTACCATTTGTCCTCTCCTTCGCGTTCCCAACCATCGCCCAAGTCCGTATTGTGGCAGATAAAGACCATAATACGATTCGCGTCGTCCCGGATGGCTTTGTAATAAGGAATACTTGTGTCCGAACCGTTGCGTGGCTCCCATATGACTCCCGACTCGCGACCAGCCCAAGCCGCGTGAATCGAGGGCAATTGCGGTTTCTCTTTTAAGTCGTAAACGCAATGGAAAATCTCATGCTCGAGAGGCACTTCTTGTGGCTCGCGGTCTGGGAAAACGCGTTTGATTTCTCGGTAAAAGTTTTGGTACTCGTCATCCCCCCAAAAATCGTCAACCATCAAGAATCCACCGCTGAGCAAGTATTTTCTCAACGCCGTAACTTCGTATGGGTTGAATTCGAGTGCACCTGGCTCGATGATATAGATAAACGGGTAGTCGAATAACTTTGGATCCGTCAGTTCCAAAACAATCGGCTCAGGGTTGACTTTGAGTGTCGTCAGTTGTTGCAATCGCAGCGAAAAGTTCAGCTCACTATCGCGATAATCGGTCGCCCAACCACCCCCGCGTCCGTAGCCATTTGAGTCGTATTTGATGCGAACGAACGTGAATAATTCCTTGCTGAACTTTTTGTCGATGTCCCACGTTGGCACTCCGCCGCGATCGGTGGA
>CAMBSL010000305.1 GCA_945870455.1 Pirellula staleyi DSM 6068
TCTTGGATTGATTTTGCGTTTCGCAAGACCTTCGGCAAACCTGGAAATGAGATCTGCCTGATCAGCCTGATCAACGCTGTACTGCGGTTTCCCCACCCTCGCGCGTTCTTTCTCTTTAAGAAGTTTCTTAAGGTGCTTGGTCCCAGACCGGGCATCGTTGTTCCTCCTTCCTACAGCCTCCTGCCTACAGCCTCCTGCCTTCTCAGGCACCTAAAAAAGAAAAATTCTTTGGCTCTCGCACCCTGATGCTGCGTTGGCAAGTGCATGGGTTATAATGCTTCCATGACAACTGCAACCGCACTTCATCAACTGTTCGATTCCGTAGGAAACTGCCTTTCCTTGGAAGCTGCATCCAAACTGCAAAAGCTGCGAGTTACCGATGAGCTTCAATCCCAACTTGATTCATGGGCGACGCAAAATTCGGAGGGCGTTCTCGATGCGGAAGAACGGCAGCAATACGAAGCCATTCTTCGCGCACTGAACTTCGTGGCGGTTCTGCAAGCCAAGGCAAAACATATCGCCGAAGAATCCAGTGGGTCATGAAGAATGCGGCGTCCATGCGACGGTTGGTGCGTCAGCGAGCTTCGGAAAGATGCGAATACTGCGACCTGGCCCAATCGAGCTTCCCACTCGTATCATTCCGCGTTGAACATGTCGTCGCAAAACAGCACGGTGGCTCGGATGACCTGGACAATCTCTGCCTTTCATGTCACTGGTGCAATTGGCATCGAAGCAATTCGCAAGTCAATTACCCGTTGACCAACATGAATACTTTTCGCGTCCCGCTGTGAGGCGATGGGAATGCATGGGGCGGCTCGCGCCGCTCCGCACCAACGCCCCTCCTCGATTGGGCGATTTTCGTGTATTTTATAGGCTTATTATCCACCCAAACTCTTACCGGCACGACAGATCCATTCATGTTTCGTTCCAAAGCGGCTGTCGTTGGCACAGGCTTTATCGGCCCCGTTCACATCGAAGCTCTCATTCGCGCTGGCGTCCAAGTCCAAGGTGCCTTGGGAACAAGCCTCGAAAAATCGCAGCGGACCGCTGATTTGTTTGGCCTGAAACGAGCCTATCGAGATTTGGAAGAGGTGCTCAGCGACAGTGAAGTTGACGTCGTTCACCTCACAAGCCCTAATCGGTTTCACTTTGAGCAAACCATCCAGTGTTTGGACGCGGGAAAGCACGTTCTGTGCGAAAAACCGCTTGCCATTAGCTCCGAAGAAAGTGGCGAATTGGTTCGACGAGCCAATGCATCGCATCTCCTCACCGCTGTCAATTACAACGTCCGCTTTTACCCGATCTGCATCGAAGCGGCCGAACGCGTTCGACGCGGAGACATCGGCGACGTTTTTCATGTCAGCGGTAGCTATGTCCAAGATTGGTTGCACAAACCGACCGATTTTAATTGGCGAGTGGTTTCCGACGAAGGTGGCCCTTTGCGAGCTCTCGCTGATATCGGTACCCATTGGCTCGACTTGATCCAATCGATCAGCATGCTCGATATTCATTCCGTTTGTGCGGATTTACAAACCGTCTACCCGGTCCGGCAAAGGCCGCTCGGAATCACCGAAACGTTTTCAAGCAAAGTCGATCGATCCGAACCAACGCGCGTGGATGTGCCCATCGATACCGAAGACTACGGAAGCGTGATGCTGCGTTTCAAGAGCGGTGCCCGGGGTGTCATGCATGTCTCGCAAGTGACTGCCGGCCATAAAAATTGCATTCGATGGGAGATCGCTGGCTCGAAACAAAGCCTGGCGTGGAATAGCCAATACCCGGACGAGCTCTGGGTCGGCCATCGAGACGCTCCGAACCAAACCGTACTTCGAGATCCCAGCTTGCTTTCGGACAAAGCCCGGTGGCACACTCAATACCCTGGCGGTCACAACGAAGGCTTCCCAGATACGTTCAAGCAACTTTTCCGTTCGTTCTATTGGACAATCGAAAATCGAGACTCGACCATGAATGGTGGTTTCGCTGCGTACCCAACCTTTGCCGACGGTCACCGAGAAATCGTTCTATGTGAAGCGATACTTAAGAGCGCACGCGAACAACGATGGATCGAGCTTTAACACAATGACACTTTCTGACTCTACGCTCATTGGACTTCTCAATCACGAATCGGTCGATGTGCGATCGGCTGCCTTAGAATTACTCAGTAGCAGTTTCTCGACCGATACCCGATGGTTGCCTCAAATTTTCGCCGCTTGGGATCGATATAGCCCGAACGATGCCTTTCCTGAGTTTCCACTCCTGACGCATTTCGCCGTCCCAAGCGATCTGGTTGGCGAGTGCATCTCGCGCGCAAGCCAAATGGTTGCGGGCCGAGGGCTCACCGATCGAACTTGCCGATGCGCAGGCAAACTCATCGAAGGCGTATCGATTACGGCTCCTGTTACGTTTGCGAACCATATCTCGGAGATCCGAGAGCTGAAAAAACTCTCGAAGATCTTCTTTCGCGTGAACGACCAAAAGATGCAAGCGCGTTGCAATTGGATCGATCGTGAGTTTCCCGATCTTGCGGAGACGCTTGTCGACAATCCAGGTAGTCTTGGCAATCTATATGAAGTGCTCGAAAGCCAGTTCTTGCAAGGCCGAATCGATGAACTTCTTAAGTCAAGCTTTATGGCATTGCAGAAAGGAGGCCAAGAGCGATCTGCCGAACTCGTATGCTTGGCTTGCCTCGAACTTGCCACACGCTATCGAATGGTCGGCCAAGAGCCCTGGCTTGCGGATTTAGTCGACCATCAAGAACCGACGGTTGCAGATGCGGCCGCCATCGGTTTGGCTCGCTGCCGAACGGACACGACTTTAAGCTTGATTGCAGCTCGATTTGCAGACTATTCCAAGCCAGGGCAGTTGCGGTCGATCGATGTATTGCGACGCGGCCGAATTCCCAAAACGTCAGAACTTCTTCGATTCCTCCGCGCGCACGGTCAAGGAACACAAGTGCAGAATGCGCTGCGTGCATCGGAGGTCCTGCAATTCGATTTTACTAGCCTCGAAGATTGGCTTGAAGCGTTGCTTGTGGTCGACGATTCGTTCTTTGGATGCCTAAAAAGTCAGTTGGCGGTCATTGGTCCACTTTCCGACTCATTATCGCCATCGGATAAATCGAGAACGCTTCATTTGCTAAAAACGCGAATCAAAGAATAGACTCCAAAGCTAATGGCAAACTGTTTACTGGCGATCGAGTCGACTTGCGACGAAACAGCGGCAGCCGTGGTAACCGACGATGGGCGCGTGCTCGGTGAGTGCATCGCTACCCAAACGGAATTGCATGAGCAGTTTCAAGGCGTCGTGCCCGAGATTGCCGCACGAGCACACTTAGAGCGAATCTTGCCCGTCATCGATACCGCAATGAGGCAAGCCAATATCAGCAAAGATGACCTTGCGGCGATCGCCATTGCAACGCACCCAGGTTTGCCGGGCTCGCTCCTAGTGGGTCTGTCCGTCGCAAAAGGTTTGGCGCTCGCGTGGCGAAAGCCGATCGTCGGTGTCAATCACGTACAAGCTCACATCTACGCTTGTGGAATCGGCAAGAGCGAGAGTATTTTCCCTTGTATTGGTTTTGTGGTTAGCGGTGGGCATACGAACTTATACCATTGCACATCCCCCGCTGAGTGGACTTATATTGCTGGAACCATCGACGATGCTGCTGGCGAAGCGTTCGACAAAGTTGCTGTCATGCTTGGCTTGCCATTTCCTGGCGGTCCGCAACTTGCGAAGCTCGCCGAACAAGGTGACCCAACTGCGATCGCTTTCCCAAGGCCCTTGTTGAACGACAAATCGAACTTAGATTTCAGTTTCTCGGGTTTGAAAACGGCGGTTCGCTACAGGATCGCGGGGACCGGCAAACAGATTTGGGGACCCTCCCTTCTGACTCCAAAACACCAGGCGGACATTGCGGCATCGTTTCAGCAAGCGATCCTCGATTGTTTGATTGGCAAAAGCATTCAGGCGGTCAAGCGATACGAGATGAACCGACTATGCGTTGGCGGTGGAGTTGCATCCAACCACCAGTTTCGCAATCAACTTGCACAAGCATGCAAACATGCCAAAGTCGAGTTGCATATCGCACCGCCGGAACTGTGTACGGACAACGCGGTCATGGGGGCGCTGGCATGGGAGAAGATCAAACGAGGTCAGTTCGACAGTCTCGATCTAGATGTACAACCCGGACTATTAAGGCGCCGTTAGCGGCAGCAACCGTTGCGATTCGGCATGATGCATTCCACCGAGACCGCCTCGGAATCAGGCTTCCAACGGAAGCCTCGTCTAAATCGTGGCTAGTGGTTCGTCCTAAACTAATTTTAAGATTAGCCGAATGGCGATAGCCACGGTTCTTGCGACAACAACCGGGGCTAGCGCCCAACGGCTAATTTTTGAACCCTAACTCTTTGATTTCACAAACCACTTATCCCATCCGTCGTCCTAGCCCATTCGTCAACTTAGGACTTTGGTCAAGTCAGTGCTTTGGTCAAGTCACTGGCTTTGGTCAAGTCAGTGCTTTGGTCAAGTCCGTGATCGAGCGACCTTGGACTTGGTAAATGGTTTTGAGCACTTCTGCGACTGCCGCATATTCGGTTGCTGGTATCGGCTGGCCGATTTCTACTTGATGGAACAAAGTTTGGGCCAATGGATTGCGTTCGAGGATGGGGATACCATGCACCAACGCGATCTTTCGAATTTGAGCTGCAACCAAGCTTGCTCCTTTGGCCACTACGATTGGAGCACTCATGGTTAGCGGATCGTATCGCAGCGCGATTGCCAACTCGGTCGGGTTCGTTACGATGACGTCCGCCGTGGGCACTTCCGCATGCAGTCGCTGGGCGGCCAAGTCCCGTTGTACCTTCCTTCGACGCGATTTAACTTGCGGATCCCCCTGCATCATCTTCATTTCTTCCCGAAGCTCTTCATCCGTCATCATCAAATCTTGATTGTATTTCCATCGTTGGAATCCATAGTCAACGACCGACAAAACCAAAAGCGCGGCTGCCACGTTGCGACATAAATCGATCATCGTGGTCCAGACAATCTGGCCTACCGTTTCGATATCGGAAGAACCCATTGCCAGTATCGAATCCCAACGCGACCAAGTGCCCATCAAAAAAACTCCAGCGACAAGACCGATCTTGACCAGACCGAAGCCGAGCCTCGAAACGCTGACAATAGAAAAGAGCCGTTGAAAGCCTTGGATCGGGTTGATCCGAGAAAAATCGATTCCCAACTTGTCTGGCAACCACAACACGCCGACTTGCGCATAGTGAACGATCAACGATGTTGCTAGCACTCCGCCCATCAACGGCAATATGGCCAACCCGCCTTTGGTCAGCAATTTGACAAATTGCAGAACGGCGGTGCGAGCATCGGAATCCCAGTCGAGCGGGCTGCTCAACTCTTCCGTCACAAATGAAATCATCATCTGAAACATCCTTGGGCCCGTGTAGTCCAACAGCATGACGCCAACTAACAAAAGCGCCGCCGACGACAAATCCTGGCTGCGCGCGACGTTGCCTTCATCGCGAGCTTTCTGTCGCCTATGGTCGGTCGCCTCGTGCTTCTTGTCACCCGAGCGGTCATCTGCCACTGGCAACCTCCTGCAGACTTGCCGAGGTGGACAGACTTGCTGAGGTTAATAGCTTTGCCGAGGTTGGCAGATTTGCGGAGGTGGATCGTGTGGAAGTCTCTGGGGCGGTGAATAGCGTGGTTGTCATTTCAACCCACTCGGCCAATTCGTTCTGAAAGACCCAGCCGATCGTGGACATCGATGTGGTGAGCACCAAGATCATGATCGTCACATTCAGGTTGAAGCCGATGGCCATGATGTTGAGCTGCGGCAACGTACGGCCTATCATGGCGGTGACAAAGTTTGCCAACAACAACGCAATTGCAGGTGGAGCCGCCGCGCGCAACCCCACAGACATGCTGTGCCTTAAGAGCTCATTCAAATGCAGCAACCAACGCTCCTCGGTGAGGATG
>CAMBSL010000306.1 GCA_945870455.1 Pirellula staleyi DSM 6068
CCGTTTTGTAGAATGCAATAGTGAGGAACTCCGTCGACTGGAGTCCAATCCGGCTGGTCATGCACGACGAACGCATTCTGTCCCAAATCATGTAGACGGATCACCAATCGTCGCGCGAGTTCCCTGGTTGCTGGCGATTGGTGAAAAATCGAAATCAGCCGTGGCAACTTCTTTCGTCGCTCTCCCATCAGCGCGCCATTGACCGCCTCCGCGATGATGCGAGACATATTCTGACGGAATAGGTCATGTTGCTTGGTCAATTTGAATAGCGTTTGATAGTTTAGACGGAGCAACGTCGAGGGTTCGACGATTTCGACCTGCATGGGAGACGGTTCGCCCGACGCGGCTGCCAATGCCCCGACTTGTGTTCCAGCCACTTGATATCGCTCCAGCAAAACATTCCCTTGAATGTCGATGAGCGAGAGCTTAACACGACCGTGGATCACGAGATAAACGAACGGCATCGGATCATTGGCTTTGTGTAGAATCTCGCCTGATTCACAACGCAGTAGATCGCATTGATTGCCTATGTCGTGTACGACTTCGTCGCTTAACCCTTCCGCACAAGGATGAAGCTTCAGCAAAAGAAATTTGTCGACCGTCACCATGATTGAGCCTTTTGTTATCCATCTTGTGAGTCAAGCTGTCGTAGCACTTTATTGTAGTGAAGTCCAGTTAGCGCAGTCAGCTCAAGTCAGCGAAGTCAGCTCAATCGCCTACAGTTTCCAACCCAACGTTGCCAACATTTTCCAAAGGACGTTGTTCAAGATGGCGAATCGAGTATCGCGAGGCGCAAAACGGATCCGACTGGGAATGCTGGATCAGCACAAGCTGTGGCATGCGGCCCTTGTTCGATACACCCATCAAGGCAAGGGGAGACGACCTTAACTTCTATGCGTTGAAACGGTCGTTACGTCTTTCCTCCCGCAATTAACCTACTCTGTGGGAAACCGGATTTGTAGAATCCTTATTAAACCCTGAGTAAAGAATAAACGCACTCACAAGTAGAACCCACAACGGGAACAGGAGTGCAATCCAGGCAAAGTCTGCGATGACCAGGAGAAGTACCAATCCAAAGGAGAAGCCTACAAACGATAACCAATGTGAGAGTACCGCTGTGCGAAGTCCGATCGTACTCGTGACGAACATGAACACCGCCGCCATCTTCATGCAAAATGTGTTCATCAGAGCAAATGCCATACTACGACCAAGTTGGTACGTTTCCGGTTGGACAAGAATACTATCGGCACTGGCGAACGCATCCATCAGTCCTCGGGTTACGGCGACTGCTGCAAAAAGCATAGCTACAAAGAGCAAGCCACTACCAAGAAACACGGTTGCAAAAAAACGATCTTCCAGCAGCCCAATGTGATTGCGGAGGACAGCCATAAACCACAGGAACGCAATCCCGGTAAATGGGACGAGGTTCAATGACATCAAGACCCAGTTTCGTAAAGCTGGGTCCGAAAGCCATACGCCTGGATCTTTCGGATCTGCTGGAGCAGCCAATCGGATAAGCACGAGACTGGCGATAAAAAGCCCGGAGAAAACAATCCCGCTAATCGCGACAATTCGCGGTGGTGATGGGATCCGTTTCAATTCCATTTCAGCGGCCATACAAACACCACTCCTATTAATATTCGATTCCAATTCACAATGGGCCAGGGCCAGAGGATATTGAATGGGACCGAGCCAGAGTTAGGTCACTAACCATAATCAGGCGCGTGGGGGCTGCACAAGATCACTCCGGTGTAGTTGCAACTGTCAATGGCGAATAAGGGGCCGCAACCCCAGATACACCCATGTAGATGCGTTGAGTTATTTTAATTCGCGAAAACGACCTTGTCGTAGACTTCGGCTCCGACCAACTCGCTGTCTATCGCATCCAACATGATCTTCCCGTCGAGTCCTTGGCAACTTGTCAAATTCCAACTGCCGTCGGTGGAGCGTGTAAAGCAATCGATCGAGTGTCGGTCTTGGGCAATCAAAACGTAATGTTGTAAGCAGGGAATGGTTCGGTAATGTTCGAACTTCTTTCCACGATCGTATGCCTCTGTGGAATCCGAGAGGACTTCGACAAGCACCACCGGGTTCAGCAGCACATCACCTGCATCCGATTCAAGCAAAGGCTCGCCGCAGACAACCGAAAGGTCTGGATAGGTGTAAAGGCCAGTCGTTTCAATCCGAAGCTTTAAGTCGCTCGGGTAGACCCGGCAGGGCTTTTTCTTGAGCTGCTCCCGTAGATGGGAGCCTGCGTTAAGAACTATCAAGTTGTGATTGGCCGACGCACCCGCCATAGCAAACATTTCGCCACGAAAGTACTCGGACCGAAACTCGGCCTTTCTCTCGCGGTGCAAATATTCTTCAGGGGTTATGTAATGCTTGGGGACTGTTGACATATTGCGTCTTCCTAAGAAATCCCAGATCCGTTCCGTACTTCGAATTATAGCCGATACTCGCGGTCCCGGTTTTGCATTCCTGATCATAACGAGACGTGAGCCGACGGCGAAAGCACGAAAATTGGTTTTCAGCGTCTCAGTAATGACAAATAAAGTTGCCCAAAAGCAGTGATGCGTTAAGCTTTTCTAGTTCGCGAAAACGACCTTGTCGTAGACTTCGGCTCCGACCAACTCGCTCTCTACCGCGTCCAACATGATCTTCCCGTCGAGTCCTTGGCAACTTGTCAAATTCCAACTGCCATCGGAGGAGCGTGTAAAGCAATCGATCGAGTGTCGGTCTTGGGCAATCATGACGTAATGTTGTAAGCTAGGAATGGTTCGGTAATGTTCAAACTTCTTTCCACGGTCGTACGCTTCGGTGGAATCGGAGAGGACTTCGACGAGCACTACCGGGTTCAGCAGCACATCACCTGCATCCGATTCAAGCTGAGGCTCGCCGCAAACGACCGAAAGGTCTGGATAGGTGTACAAGCCGGTCGTTTCAATCCTAAGCTTTAAGTCGCTCGGATAAACTCGGCAGGGCTTTTTCTTGAGCTGCTGACCGAGAGTCTGTATGCAATTGCCGACAATCAAGTTGTGATTGGCCGACGCGCCCGCCATGGCAAACATTTCGCCACGAAAGTACTCGGACCGAAACTCGGCCTTTCTCTCGCAGAGCAAATATTCTTCAGGGGTTATGTAATGCTTGAGGACTGTTGACATATGGCGTCTTCCTAGGAAATCCCAGATCCGTTCCTTTCGTCGAATTATAGACGATAACCGCGGTCCCGGCTCATTCTTCCGGATCATAATGCGGCGTAACTCGGCGGCGAAAGCACGAAAATGGGTTTGCAGCTTGAAAGCTCGAAGGCGCACAAGTTCAAAGTTGGTCCGTAATCAAATTCTTGACTCACTCCCCCCTCAGCTTGATCGGGGACCAGCATCCTGTTAACATGTCTTACAAGTTGACTTGATGACAAGAGGCCTCGAGTTGGGAGATGGCTGATGCAGTTGGAAGCAATTGAGCGACGGACCACGGTGGATTTGGTCGTGGACCGGATTGTCCGAGTGATCAAAGATCAGAAGCTCGCCGCCGGTTCGCGGCTTCCCGGCGAGCATGAACTGGTGGAACAGTTGCAAGTCAGCCGTCCAGTGCTTCGTGAAGCGTTGGCTCGACTTCAAAGCCTGGGCTTGGTCGATATTCAGCGAGGCCGCGGCACATTCGTCGGGGATACGAACAGCTTAGCTAACTGTGTGCGATTGCTGCAGTCCGCGGTGACGATTTCGCCGCAGGAGTTGCTGTCGTATGCTGAATTGCGTTCGGCAATTGAAGTCCAGGCCGCTCGACAGGCTGCTGAGAAAGCTACGGCTGAGGACATCGAACTACTCTCGGCGCTGCTCACTCAACTGGATGATGAGGAACTGCCTTATGCAGACGCGCTGGAAATTGACTTCCGCTTTCATCGAAAGTTGATCGAGATCGCTGACAACGTCTTGATGCAAAACCTGATGGAGGTGATTTACGAATTTGTGTTGACGCAGATGGTTCGCACGACACCGACTCAGCGTGAAAATCAACTTGGACGTAAGCTGCACAAGGCGATCTTGAAAGCGGTTAGCGATCATGATCCCGATGCGGCAGAACTTGCGATGCGCAGGCACATGCAAGCCGTTCTCGATCGACTTAAGTCACAGGAGTTTACGAATGCGAAATAGTCCTAAAGTAACCGGCACAATCCGTATGCCGTCCGCTTGTATCGCCTTTTTCATAATCCATCGAGCATTCCAAGCGATCTTTCCTCTCTTGGCTCGATTAAGTACTTGGTGTCGCTTAGTAACGGCGCATGGAGTCTGCCTACTAATTTGTTTGACGGCCCACGGGAAAGAAGATCTTACACCGGAGCAATTGGAGTTTTTTGAGAAGAAGATACGACCAGTGCTTGTCGAACACTGTTACGAATGCCATGCGGCCGGCGCCAAGATCATACAAGCTGGATTGCGGGTTGATCATCGGGACGGATTGCTGAAAGGCGGCGACAGCGGTGCTTCTATTGTCCCCAATGAGCCTGAACACAGTGCCATACTCAAGGCGATGCGATACGAGGATACGGAAATGCCTCCCAAGGGAAAGCTCGCGGATTCTATCATCGCCGATTTTCAAGCTTGGATTGCGATGGGGGCTCCTGATCCGCGTGTGGCCGATGAGCTACCGACCGCTCGAGTGATCGACCTCGACGAAGGTCGTAAATTCTGGGCCTTTCAACCGGTTTCAGATCCTCAGCCACCTTCCGTGCGCAATGAATCGTGGCCGCTCGATCCGGTCGATCGATTTATTCTTGCCAAGCAAGAAGAGATTGGTATTCAACCCGTGGTCGATGCGGATCGCTACACTTGGCTAAGACGAGTAAGTCTCGATTTGACAGGTCTTCCACCGACGCATACCGAGATCGATGCGTTTATTCGAGACAACTCTCCGCATGCGTGCGCGACAGTCGTTGATCGATTGCTAGATTCACGAGCCTACGGGGAACGCTGGTCACGGCACTGGCTGGATCTGACTGGTTATGCCGACATGATCGGCACATCGAACAGTGTTTTCGCTCAGCACGCTTGGCGTTATCGCGATTACCTGATCGAAGCTTTCAATAACGACAAGCCATTCGATCGTTTTGTTTGCGAACAGATCGCGGGCGATTTGATGGAGGCTTCTACACCTCAGGAGAAAGCCAATAACATTACGGCAACGGGTTTTTTGATGCTAGGTGATGTCGAGATTGTCGAGCCGGACAAACCGAAGATGGAGACCGATCATATCGATACGCAGGTAAGCAAAATCGGAACTGCATTCCTCGGCATGACCTTAGGCTGTGTACGATGCCACGATCACAAGTTTGACCCGATTGGAGTCGATGACTACTACGGGATCGCTGGGATGCTACGTAGTTCGCCCTCGACACACAAGATTCCGTTTGGAGTCTGGAGTACGCTTCACGCAACCGAGCTTCCTGAAACTCCTGAGCAGCTTGACCAGCGGAAAAAGCTCGAAGAGGAACATACGGAGACGATCGCAAGCTTGAAGGCGGAACAAACCGAGCTCAACGCCGAGAAGAAAGCGATCGTTGCTCAAATCGCCAATCTCGAAAAAGCCTCTGCCGACGACAAGGTAGCAGGTACACTCCGTGTGCCGTCCGCCGACATGGTAGCAGGCACACTCCGTGTGCCGTCCGCCGACAAAAGTGAAGTCAAAAATGATAAAACCGATAGCGAAAAAAGTAAGGAAACACAATCGAATGCTGAACGGTCTAGCCAAGGCACGGGGAGCGTGCCTACACCTTTGGACTCGCTCGCCAAGCAAAGGGACGAACTGACCGAAAAGCTAAAGAAACTTGATATTGAGATCCGGCATGCGGAGTTCTTCTCCTCCAAAGTTCCCAAAGCTTTCGCAATGCACGATGGCGAGAAGCCGGCTGACATGCCAGTCTACATTCGCGGAAATCCGTATGCTCCGGGCAAGATCGTTCCGCGAGG
>CAMBSL010000307.1 GCA_945870455.1 Pirellula staleyi DSM 6068
GTAAAGCACAGGATTCCAACCAAGAAAAAGGAGGCAAAGAACAACGCTTCCCCAAGTGAGCCTACGAACCACCACCCGGACATTCGCCCGCCGCGTTTCTTCCCCCAAAGTCTCAGTCGTGGCTTCATTTGCAGCAGTGTATTCACTTAGTGCAAATCGGTGAAGGGTGATCTAGGCAGCGAGTCTAACCGTTTCTCGCGTTGTACACTACCGAACCAGACTTGCGGAAGCTCTCGAACACTTGAACGGCTTGCTCGTACAGCACACCATCTTGAACGGCAATCCCACGTCGAATTAGCTCTTCTGTCCACTGCGGATGAATGGGGCCCTCGTCAAAGCCGGTGATCCGTTCGCATGCGTCGTCGCTGCCAGCAATCACAAGCGATCGAATGCCACTCCAAATCGTCGCTCCATAACACATCGCGCACGGTCGCCAATTCACCACAAGTTGCATTTCAGGTAACGAGGCACTCCCCAAATCCCAACTATTGAGCATTTGTTGTGCAATGGATAACGCAACGACTTCGGCGTGCGCTGAAGAGACGTTCGAAGGAACGACACGGTTCACGCCAAGCACAATTCGACGCCCCGAATCACGTTCAAATATCCCCGCCGCGAACGGGCCTCCCGTTTGATGGTCAATGTTCATCTGCGAGAATCGAATGACTGCCTGCATTTGGTCTTCGATTAACGGCAAATGCGTTGGCAAACAAGTTTGAGCGTCAACGGCCCATCGTGGAAGTTCAACAGTAAATTGCATTGGGCGATCGCTCCCGCTTGGACAAAAACCAATATCGCACCTCGCGACAACGTTGACTCAACATTGTAGACGTAGCCGACAAAAGGTGCAGGCACGCTCCGCCGTGCCGTTCGCAGTCAAGCTTTTGCCAGGGTGGACGGCTCATGGAATGTGCCCACTACTTTGACTTTGGCCGGCTGTGTCATTGTAGCGTGCATGTTCCTCCCCATTCCTCGCCTGGGTTTGTCCCAGGGTTCGTTACCTTCACGCTAAGACACAGGTAAATTACCACTGACTAAAGGCCCAATGAACGGATTCAAACGCAAGTTTGACTGAGAATCGCTCACTATCGTATAGCAAAATCTGTATAAGCAGTTATGCTTATGCAAATATGAATCCAGAGCTACTCACTCAGCAAGTTTTAAAACTTGTCTTTTCGGCCGATTATAAGCCGTCTAAACCCACTGCAATACTTAAATTGCTGAAGCTGCCCGAAGAAGACTTTCCGCGTCTGAGACGAGCAATCAAGCAATTGATACGTACCGGCCAAATTTCATTTGGGGCCAATCATTTGGTGTTCAAGCCTCATGAGATCCCTCCAAAGGGTGCATCAAAACATCTAAATCCAGACCCAAGTCCTGCTTCGGATAAGCGAGGTCGACGCGAGAAAAACGTGCTAACTGGCGTTTTCCGAACCGCTTCTTCCGGTGGTTTTGGCTTCGTGCGAGTTGCTCCTTCACACGACGAAGCACGAATGGATGATGTCTTTATTCCTCCCCCCGCCACGCACGGCGCTATGGAAGGAGACACGGTTCGAATTCGAGTGGTTCGAAGTGGAAACGATGGTCGGACCGAAGGCACCGTTGAAGAAATTGTCTCCCGTTCGCGCCGCGAGTTTTCTGGTACTTATCAAATGCTCGATGGCAAGTCGATCGTTTGGTTGGACGGAGCCAGACTGGAGCATCCTATCCAAATCGGAGACATTCGAGGGCTGCCTGTTAACGATAACGACAAAGTAATTGTCGAGATCGTTCGATTTCCCGATGCTTTCCACCCAGGTGAAGGGGTTATCCTCAAAGTTCTTGGCAGCAGCAAGAACCCGGCCGTCGACACGCTTGCCGTAATGCACCAGTTTGGATTACCCGACGAGTATCCCGCTGCAGCTCTCGAAGTCGCCCGAAAACAAGCCGACCTGTTCGATGAAGGTGTCATTCCGGAGGGACGCCTCGATTTGCGGGCCGTCCCAACCTTGACGATCGATCCGGTCGATGCTCGCGATTTCGATGACGCGATTTCACTTTGCAAGAATGAAAAGGGAAACTGGGAACTGCAAGTACACATTGCAGACGTTTCTCATTTCGTCCCAATCGGATCAGCTTTGGATGAAGAAGCACGCAAACGCGGCACCAGCGTTTACTTGCCGGATCGTGTCATTCCGATGATCCCTGAAACGATCAGCAATCACCTAGCATCGCTTCAACCCGATCGCAGCCGGCTTTCCAAGACTGTATTCATGGAGTACACGCCCGACGGGACTCTCATCCATAATCACGTCTTCAATAGTGTCATTCGTAACCAACAACGTTTCAATTACGAACAGATCGATCAATACCTTGAAGATCGCGAAGTCTGGCGTCCGAAACTCACACCGGAGATCTTCCAGCTGGTCTCGGACATGCATGAGTTGGCAATGGTACTCAGAGGCATTCGCAACAAACAAGGTGCACTCGAGTTAACGCTCCCCGAAGTCAAAATTGATTTGGATAAGATGGGCAAAGTTCGAGGTGCCCACCTCGTGCAACATACCGTCAGTCATCAGATGATCGAGGAGTGCATGTTGGCGGCCAACCAAGCGGTTGCATCTTGGCTCGATTCGTTGAATCTCCCTTTTTTACGACGCGCACATGCGCCTCCGAATCGACAGAAACTACGCCGACTTAATGAATTCGTAAGGGCCCTTGGCATTCCCGCCGAAAACATGGAAGATCGCTTTGAGATCCAACGTGTCGTCGACGCAGTTCGAGGGCAACCGACCGAGTATGCAGTCAACTATGCGATTCTCAAAAGCATGTCGAAGGCGGTCTACCAAGCGGAATTCGAACGCCACTACGCCCTCGACATGACTCACTATTGCCACTTTACAAGCCCGATTCGGAGGTACCCAGATTTAGTGGTGCACCGAATTGTTCAGAAACTTCTTGAGGGCAAGCCAGCCCGCGAGGACGAAAAAGTCCTCGAACAACTGGGTCAGCAATGCAGCGACGCCGAACAGAATGCAGAGAGCGCTGAACGCGAACTTATCCGTGTTAAGCTATTGCACTTCTTGTCCAAGAAACAAGGAGAACTGCTCACCGGGGTTGTATCTGGTGTACGTCCCATCGGTTTAACGATTCGAGCAATTGAGATTCCTGTGGATGGCTTGATCGGAGTTCGCGATCTGCCCAACGATCGCTATCGGTTCGACAAAGACACGCATACTTTGGAAGGCTACAAAGACGGCAATCGTTTCCGGCTCGGAGACGAAGTTATCGTTCGCATTCTACGCATCGATACTGCCAAGCGGGAGTTGCATTTCGGCTTAGAGCGGGTCGGAAGACGAGCCACACCTCTATCGCTCGAGCCGCGAAAAAACAAAGCCGCGAAAAAAGAATCGGATGGCAAAGGCAATAAACACAAATCGCGTGAATCCGCGCCCAAAAGCGAAAAGCTCGCAAGTCGCCTTAAAAAAAACAGTCGCAAGAAAAAGCGATAGTCGAACCGTGCAAAGTCACTCTCGGCAAGAGTGACCTACGGTAGAAAACCCGAGCCCGTAACGGCTCGTTGCTTTAATGGTAAGACGGACTTCCTAGTCCGTAGAATTCCACATTGACGGACTTGGAAGTCCATCGTACCGCCCTTACCCAATAACGACTTCACTAAAGCAACAAGCCAGTAAGCGAGGAGCAACAACGAGCGTGAAGGTCGCAGAGTACGAGTAGGTCTGTTCGATACTTGGCGTTTCGTATGCTTCTATGAGAGCTCAGGGCGAGAGGAACTACGCTTATCATTCGCGTCTAATTTCTTCAGACACCAAACGCTGGTGTTGACCAAGACTTGGTCCTCGGACGTCGCGAAGCGTTCTACATGCGCTCGCAAATCTTGTCGGTTGGTATTGCCTGCTGCGATCATTGCATTGCGTTGCATGCCCGATAGTCTGGTCCTCCAAAACGGTGTCTTGCGATAGAGTTCTCGAAAGGTCTGCTCATCTATGCTCAACCAATGCTCTAGCGAGGTCTTCGTTTTCATGTCGGTCGGTTTTAACTCAGGTGCGATTTCTGGCTGGGGTTTTCGGTTCCAAGGGCAAACGATTTGGCATTCATCGCACCCAAAGATCCAATCGGCCATTTGATCGCTCAGCTCGGGGGCTATCTCACCTCGATATTCGATCGTCAAGTAACTAATGCAACGCGACGCATTCAAAACGCGAGGGGCAACGAAGGCAGAAGTTGGGCATGCGTCCAAGCAGGCCGTACAAGTTCCGCAATGGTCGGCAGTAAACGGGTCATCTGCCGCAAGCTCAACGTCCGTCAACAAGGCAGCCAGAAACATGTAGCTTCCAAGTTCACGGTTGAGCAACAATGTGTTCTTGCCGATCCAGCCTAACCCCGCCATCTGGGCAAAGTCGCGTTCCATCAGAGGCGCGGTGTCGACCACCCCGCGGTTCTTCGAGCCTGGATACATACTTTCCAAAATCGAAGACAATTGATTGAGCCGGTGCCGCAAAAGATCGTGATAGTCAAATTGGCCGCTCGCATAATTTCCCAATTTGCTTTCTGCCTCAAGCGTCACAACCGTCTCGATGCCGCGCTCTTGATCGTCGAGTGAGATAGCTTTGCTCGGCATCGTGCTCGGGTTGGGTGCGTAAGGCATCGCGAGCATTACGACGCTTTTGCAACCCGCGAGCACCGAATTTGGATGCTCATACATGCTCGAGCGTTTTTGGATATAAGACATCGTTCCTGCATAGCCTCGTTGAAGCCACTCAAGGAGCCGATCGAAACCCGGCGATGGCTGTGCTTGGGCGATTCCAAAACCACTGAAACCCAATTGATGGGCGTTGCGTTGCAATTGGTCGCGTGCAAGCTTGGAGGCGATCATGAGGATCTACAAAACCGAAGGCGGTTTGGTGGAAACAGCCTCAAGAGGATGATGCAGTGCGCATGTCCCCCCTTCGTCGCAATTGCGACCTGCTAGTTGATAACGGCGTTTAGCAACTTGGCGGTAAAGAAATTGCCATAAAGGCATTGAGCCTGGGATGTGCAGAATGGGAGCAATTGGCCAGAGGATGGGTAACAACCGACTAAGATAACGAACGGCGAATGCGCCTCCGTATCGCTTTCCTTGAGCCGTAACAATCCACATTTGATCCATCAACTGCTCAAAGGTTAAGCCGGGGAATCTTTCCGCAACTTCGGGAGAATGGAGCGACAGGTATACCAATCGATCGCGACCATCCAGCCGCTGCAATATGTCGATTTGAGACCGGCAAAAATTGCATTGACCATCGAATAGCACGACATCTTTTGGGAAACCATTCATGGCAGACAGCAGTTCGTTCGGATTATGTGGCGAATTTGCATCCCAACACTACCCGACATTTTAGTTGAGTGTCCACCCATCCGGCTACCTCAAAAGGCCATTCCTTGGCTCCACTGGCATTGTACCTCATCTCTACCCACAGGCAGTTTATACTCCAGGAACTTGTCCACTTCGGTGATATTGCACACGGACAACAATCGCAACTCCAAGAAGTATTGCGGCTAAACTTATCCATTGTGCGATGCTCAATGAAGTTCCAAACTGACCTGCTTCATCGACTCGAATCCACTCCTCCATGTTTCTGAGAACGCCATACGCTATCAATCCCGTTCCAAAAACAACTCCGGTCTTTTTGACGTTCTCGGCCAACAGGAGCGTCCAACAACACAGCAACAACCCGCTCACGGCTGCATAGATCTGGGTTGGATGGACCGGTAATGAGTTTCGGGGAATATCGATCGATGCAACGTCGATTCGACGACCATCGATTCGCATTGTCGCTTCAAACACCGGATGTGCGTAGGGCTCGTTCGGAGTCATACCATCCACCTGTTTTTCAGCCACAAAGGCGATTTTTTCGCCTGGAACCACGTTGTTTGCCGACGCCCAACTATTCGGTAGTACGC
>CAMBSL010000308.1 GCA_945870455.1 Pirellula staleyi DSM 6068
CCCGTCGGATGTTGAAAGTGGAAATTGACGATCAATTACAAACCGATCGCATCATGAACGACTTGATGGGACGCGACGCTTCAGCCCGCTTTCGGTTCATCATGGAACGGGCTGAGGACGCACAAGAAATCGACGTGTGACGAAAATCAATCGACGCAAGTTTCTCAATCCTCAGTTTTATTTGGCTGTGGATTGGGCAACAAAATCTGGATCGCCGCTTGCGTCCACTCATGGACTCTCACTCGTCTATGCTTTTTGAACGACCAGTCGATCCGGCTCCACCAATACGAGGGTTAGAGTTTGAGTGCTGCCCCCTTTTGGGGACAGCTCCAATTGGTTTTCGGACAGCTTCCAGGTACCGCCTGATTTCATCGTTCGGTCTGTCGGCCCTGGTTTCCGAGAGATCATGGTTCCTCCTGGATCTAACTGAAACCCCTTCCTCCCGCGTGAAGGAGGAAAGGGGAAATCCGCGAGACGATAAACCGTGGTCGTTGGTGTGTCCTCCTCGTGTGAGTGAACCCAAGCTTGCGCAAGCTCTGATAAGTTGAATACGTTCTTACTCACGTCCTCACCTGCTTTCGTCAGAGTAGGCTTTTTCGCGGCCCATCCAATGTCGCGTGCATTCGGACGACTTGACCGGGGGTAAACATAAACATGGAATCGTCGTCGACGTAGTCCATGTAGTTCATGAACATGTCTCCGTTGGGACCATTGCTGCAAGAAACCATTGGCCATGTCGGTTTACCGAAATTCGCGTCCTCGGCGTTAGGAGTATCCTCCACCAAGTCGCTTCCAGAACAATCTGGCGTATCGCCCCAAATATGCCGCAGGTTGAAGTAATGGCCAACCTCATGGGTTGTAGTGCGTCCCAAGTTAAAGGGCGCGGTGGCACTGCCATTGGTGCCAAAGGCTGTATTGAGAATCACAACGCCGTCCGTCTTGACCGGACCGCCTGGAAACTGAGCGTAGCCCAGCAATCCGCCGGAGAGCGTGCAGACCCAGATATTGAGGTACTTTTTGGTATTCCACGCAGCAGCACCTCCCGAGGCCTTAAATTTAACGGGGTTTCCTTGATCACCGAATGAGGTCTGGGACGTGGCAGTATAGGTAATGCCATTTGTTGCTTGGCCCGTAGGATCCTGGGTTGCGAGGGCAAACTCGATCATCGGGTCAGCAACGAGGCCACTGAAAACCGCAGGAGTCTTGCTCCTGTCCGGATTCGTGGCGCGAAAGTCACGATTGAGAACTGCAATTTGACTTCTCACTTGCGCCTCAGAAATTTTCTCCGTCGAACTGGCCGGATTATAGACAACGTGCACCACGCAAGTGATCTTGTAGGGTGCCAGTCTAGCGACGGCTGCGGATCTTAAACGTAGTTGGCAGGCATGTTCCAGGTCCACTTGGTTCTTGCGAAAACTGGGGTTTGTTTCCAACAATTGAAAATGCTGCTGCATTGCTCCGCACGTCCGCCGATGGGGAGGCGTAGGCTTGGAATCTGGTTCCTGAATCGCAACTTTTTTCTTGGCCATGACAGTTCTCCATGTTGAAGTGCCAACTTTTTCGATCGATCCGAATGGCGTAAACGAACATCACCATTCGTTCCCGGTGGGTTTCAAAACGCACCGAAAGTATACACTCGCTTGCTCGTTAAAAGTACACTTCCACTCAATTTCCAAACTTCTTCAACCCATGAAATGCGTGGGGACGACAGCGCAAGTTTACGCTCGGCGAGAGTGATCTACGGAAGGTCTTATCTGTCGGGTGCGACTATTGACGTTCGGCTCCACTTCCAATACTTGGGCAACTCTGCGATGAGCCGCAGGTCTGTCCTAAGTGTTGGATGAATCAAGTCAAGCTGGCGACAATGGAGTGCGATCCCGGATTCAAACGATTGCTGGGCTCCATACTTTTGGTCTCCGACGATCGGACACCCAATGGCTTGCAACTGCGCTCGAATCTGATGTTTGCGGCCGGAGATAAGGTTGATCTCGAGCTCGTAGCCCATTGGGTTCTGGCCAACGTAACGATACTCTAGGATCGAGAGTTTGCTGGTCTGGGAAGCTTTCGCAACCACTCTCGTTATCGTTTGATCTTCGTTTCGAACGAGATGATGCTCCAAACGAGCTGCCGACTCCCTGGGCATTCGCTCTGCGATTGCCAAATAGGTTTTCTTGGGTGTCCGGTCGCGAAATTGTTCGCTGAGCCTACTTGCACCCTTACTAGTGCGAGCCAATGGCAAGACACCAGTGACGGGAGAATCCAAACGACTAACGACTCCGACAAACACATTGCCCGGCTTGGAATACTTTTTGCGCAGATAGTCAGCAGCCCAGCCGATTAAACTATTCTGGCCTGCGGATGCACCTTGGACAACCCAACCGGCCTGCTTGTTAACGACCAGGAGATGATTGTCTTCAAAGATAATTTGCATCAAACCACCTCTACTGATCTTGCTCCCCTCGCCCTGGTCTCGCGGAGAGGGGAAGGAAACGCGTTGGAATCACGCAAATCCATTGGGATTTCTTTTGTTAACTACGCTCCTACCTTCCAGGTCTCGCCGCTATTAAACAGCTTCTGAAGATTGCCGCGACCACGTTGCTCAATCGACTCATTGATTTGCCCGAGGACTGCTTCTTCGAATGTCTCAGTTAGGACATCTCGAAACACGCCAATCGGTTCTGGAAAGTCAGGACGTCGCAATCGAGAGAGCATGTAGACAAGCGTGGAAGTCGCTTTTTCATCGTGGAACAGCAAGTCATCTTCTTTGACTTTGCCATCTTCGAGGTTCACAATCTCGACGGATAGTCCGTTGAGTCGAAGGCCTCGATCCTTGTCTTTGCCGAAAATCATCGGCTTGCCATGCTCTAGCTCGATGGTTGTGTCGTCGCGGGTCGCTTTGTCCTGAGCGTAGCTGAATGCACCGTCGTTGAAGACATTGCAGTTTTGGTACACCTCAACAAAGGAGGTCCCTTTGTGTGCTGCCGCTCGCTTCAATGTGTACGCCAAATGCTTGATGTTGCTATCCACCGATCGAGCAATGAATGTTGCTTCTGCGCCTACTGCCAGACTGATAGGATTGATAGGATGGTCGACGACTCCCATTGGAGTACTCTTGGTAATTTGTCCTTCGACGCTGGTTGGCGAGTACTGCCCTTTCGTTAGGCCGTAAATGCGGTTGTTGAACATAACGATGTTGAGATCTACGTTGCGGCGTAGCAAATGAATGAAGTGATTGCCGCCGATGCTCAACGAATCGCCGTCGCCGGTAATGACCCAAACGCTCAAGTCGGGCCGTGTCAGCTTCAGACCCGTGGCCACAGCGGGCGCGCGACCGTGGATCGAGTGGATTCCATAAGTGTTTACGTAGTACGGAAATCGACTGCTACATCCAATTCCCGATATAAACACGGTCTTTTCAGGGGGCACGCCTATCTCAGGCAATACCTTTTTCATTTGAGCCAGGATGGAATAGTCTCCACAACCTGGGCACCAACGAATGTCTTGATCGCTCGTGAAATCGTCAGCTTTTAGAACGGGGAGTACGGTGCTCATCGGATTTGTCTTGGATAAATGTTTGGAGAGATGAAGAGGTTGGAGGGCCGAACCAAATTAGGGTGGCTAGGAGGCCGTGCGTTGGGCAACTCGATTTCCTGTTTTGGTCATTTCGGTGATCTTTTCGAGTAATTCGGTTACGGTAAATGGCTTGCCCTTGATCTTGTTGTAGCCAACCGCATCGACCAAATATCGGCTGCGAATCAGTGTTCGGAGCTGGCCCATATTCAGTTCGGGGATCAGCACTTGGTGATAGCGAGAAATGATTTCCCCGAGGTTGCTCGGAAACGGATTCAGATGACGAATGTGTGCGAGCGCCACGCTTAACCCTTGTTCCTGAGCCTTTTGAACCGCGGTCAAGCATGAGCCATAGGTTCCACCCCAAGACAACACAAGCAGTTCGCCACTTTGCGGGCCGATGACTTGCTGTGGCGGCAAAAGCTTCGCCGCGTTCGCGACTTTTTGGGCACGAATTTGGACCATTTTCTGGTGGTTGTCAGGGTCGTAACTGATATTGCCCGACCCGTCTTCTTTTTCAAGTCCACCGACGCGATGCATAAGGCCTTCGGTACCAGGGATCGCCCACGGACGAGCTAACAACTCATTGCGTTTGTACGGCATAAAGGCTCCGTCCGGATTGTTGCTCTCCGTTGGATGAACGATCGGAATCGGAGTTAGTTTAGAAACGTCTGGGATCAGCCAAGGTTCAGATCCATTGGCGATGAATCCATCCGAAAGGACGATGACTGGCAACATCAATTGAGTCGCCAGCATCCATGCTTCTTGAACGATTTCAAAACAGTCTGCAGGGCTTTGCGCCGCTAAGACAGGCAGTGGTGCCTCTCCGTTGCGGCCAAACATGACTTGCATCAAATCCGACTGCTCCGTCTTGGTTGGCAGGCCGGTACTTGGTCCGCCTCGTTGGACGTCGATAACCAGCAAAGGTAACTCGAGCATCAGAGCGAGCCCCATGGCTTCCGTCTTTAACGCGATGCCCGGCCCACTGGAAGTTGTGACCGCCATTTGTCCGCCATACGATGCCCCGATCGCCGAACACATTGCAGCGATTTCGTCTTCGGCTTGGAAAGTGCACACGCCGAAATTCTTGAACTTGCATAACTCATGGAGAATATCGCTTGCAGGTGTGATCGGATACGAAGCATAGAAGACTTCTTTGCCGCTTCGTTGCGCGGCAGCGAGCAAGCCCCATGCCATCGCTTGATTACCGATAATGTTTCGATAGGTGCCAGACTTCAGTACCGTCGCAGCATCCACCTGGTAGCTCGTGCCGAGGGCTTCGATGGTTTCACCAAAAGCCCAGCCGGCTCGCAGAGCTTTCTCGTTGGCTTGCGCTACCACCGATTTTCCTTCGCCAAACTTGCCGTGAATAAAGCGAAGCGTAGCATCCATGTTGCGACCGTAGAGCCAATAGACCAATCCCATTGCGAAGAAGTTCTTGCTTCGATCGGCTTCCTTGGTGCTCATCCCAAACTCCGCCACCGCCAACTTGGTTAGCTTGGTCATTGGCACTTTGACCAGCCGGTAGTTCTCCATGGCGGGCTCATCGAGTGGGTTAACTTTGAGCTTGGCCAGCTTGAGATCTTTGTCTTCGAAACTGTCTTCGTTGACAATCAGCAAGCCTCCTTTGACCAAGTCCGCGAGATTCGTCACGAGGGCGGCTGGATTCATTGCAACCAGAGCATCCAGTGAGTCACCGGGCGTATGAACTTCGTGCGAAGCAAACTGAACTTGGAATCCAGACACTCCGGCTCTCGTTCCACGCGGTGCACGAATCTCGGCAGGAAAATCCGGGAAGGTTGCAATGTCATTCCCTGCGAGTGCAGATGTATTCGTCAATTGAGTACCGAGTAGCTGCATACCATCACCTGAGTCACCGCACAAACGAACGGTGATTCCGCTAACGGTCTTGATTTCTTTGCTGGTGGACGGTGAGGACGCTTCGGTGGGCATTAGGAGATTAACTCGCGCAAAAGTAAGTTCAAAAAGATCGGCAAATTTGGATCGCGAGCACGCCGCCAAAGCAATGCAAGCAAAGAGCAGACGCGATTCATGTCAATCTGTAACGGTAGTATCGAGATTTCCGGCTCGACTCTTTGACCTATTCTGGCAAATCCGTGCCAGCTTGAATATGTCAAATTATCCCCAAACTACCCAGATTTACGCGTCGTTTGCTAGATTCGGTCGAAGTGGCATCGTCCCGTTCAGGAGATCTAGCTAGACTCCAACCGCTATGTTTCCTGGAAAATTCACACGGTACATCCTTTGGGATGTCCTCAAAATGTTCGCACTGATGTTAATTGCCATGACGATGGTGATTTCGTTGGTATTCGTTGGCCAAAAGCTTG
>CAMBSL010000309.1 GCA_945870455.1 Pirellula staleyi DSM 6068
TTCGTTGGGACCGGCCGTTTTTTCGATGATGATCTTGTGCCTGGCAAGCTCGTCGTCAAGAAAACTTCTCTCAAGCAAGTGAACTCGACTTGCTAGGATCGAAAGTTCCAAGATGCTGTGGGACGCGCGGTTCCAGCCCCAACAAGGACGCCGATCGCATTGCTTCGTCAGCGTACAGATTGCGTTCGCTCTGGGTTGAGATACATCCCAGTGCTGAACGCTCAAGGCAAAAACGCGGCAACTTGTTTCCAATACCCAACCGACCGCCGAGTCGAACTCCGCCCGAATCAAATCGTCGATCTGACCTCGCAAATTCATGGTCATTGCGGGCGACTTACGCGTTGGACTTGGATTATTGCACAGTCCGAGAACTGCCGCAGCCATGAGCAACGAATGATCGATGACGTGAAAGACACATCGATTCGAATTTCTAAGATTGGAAAATGAAACCGATGTTTGAAATGGTTTTAGCGTCCAATCGGTTAAATCCAAGTTGACGTGCGGCCCGATAGGGGCAATATGCATTGAGCCATCGCTGTTTTCGGTCGTGATGATGCCTTCGATCACCATGACTAACGACCTTCGCGAAGCCGTTCGCCCAAGAAGTTGTCTAGCTCTTCGATCGCAAAGATCTTGTTGACGGTCGTATCGATATCGTATTCGACACGGCGAAATTCGATTTGTGGAAAATCGAGAACGAGATAGCAGCTTCTCCAATCGCCGTCGCGTGGTTGGCCGACGCTGCCGACGTTGACCATGGCTTTGTCATCCGGCAATGCCGTCTTATAGCCGATTTCGTCAGGGCGTGCGAATTGCATGTTGGTTGAAAAAACCCCCGGTGCATGCGTGTGACCCTGGAATGAGTAACCTTGAATCATGGAAAAGAGTTTTTCCATTTTGCGACGGTTAAAAACATCTTCTGGGAATACGTATTCGTTCAAAGGGTTTCGTACCGACCCATGAACGAACATGATATTGCCTTCCGAAATAGTCCTCGGCAATCGTGCAAGATATTCGAGTCTGCGTTGGGCATCTGCAGGGTGTGTGTTGCACTCGAGTTGTTTTCGGGTCCAAAAGATCGCTTGTTCGGCAGCGAAACTGAATCCTTCGGGATCGAGGAGAGCCCCGTAGTCATGGTTTCCGAGAACACATGCATCGAGTGTTGAGACGATATCCAAGCACTCACAGGGATTGGGGCCGTAACCAACAACGTCACCGAGGCAAACGACTCGATCGCACCGCTGAGACTCGATGTCTCTCAGAACTGCTTGCAGTGCTTCTAGGTTACCATGAATATCGCTGACGATTGCCGTACGCACAGTGAGCTGTTTCTGAAGTTCGGGTCAAATAAAAAATGAAGTATTCAGTCAAACGGACCATTGAACAAGCGGACCATTGAACAAGCGGACGATTGAAAACGATGCCATAGCCTAGCCTGCCAATGCGAGACTCGCCTTAGCGACCGGTCCGCAATCGATCTCCCAGCATGTTGTCGAGTTCGTTGATTCCGTAAATTTTCTTGCAAGTCGCTTCAAAATCGTACTCGACCCGTCGAAAGAATAATTTGCGGGCTTCATGGTCGATGATGACATAGCAGGCTCGGTTGTTTTCATCGCGGGGTTGACCCACGCTTCCCACGTTGACCATCAGTTTTTCCTTGCCCAGCGGAAATACGCTATCGCATTGGGACGGCTTGATGAACTCTAGATCAGGCGTAAATACGCCGGGCATGTGAGTATGGCCTTGAAAGCAATACTGTGTCACACGCGTGAAGATGCTTTCCATTTTATTCTTGTCGTAGATCGTTTCAGGAAAGACATACTCGTTCGTAGGGTCCCGCGGAGAGCCATGGACGAACATGAATTTGTCTTGATGATGCAGTTTTGGCAGCTCGCTAAGGTAATCCCAGCGTTTGTTGACCGTTGCCAACTGCCCTGCGTCCAGGCGATCGCGGGTCCAATAGATGGCTCTCAAAGCAACCGGGTTAAAGCCTTCGGGGTCGAAAAGTGCCGCTTGATCGTGGTTGCCCATAATGGTAAGGGCCGTTTTCTTCATGACCAAATCCAGACATTCGCAAGGGTTTGGCCCGTAGCCGACGATATCGCCCAAGCACAAGATTTCATCGACGTTTTGGCTAGCAATATCCGACAAGACAGCTTGGAGTGCTTCCAAATTGCCGTGAATATCGCTTATCAGTGCTTGCCTCACAACGGCTCCTCAACGGGACAGCTTACAATCCCGCCCCCGAAGAGGCGGTTTTTGGTAGAATTCGGGAAAGGCCACGAATTCAGGGAACTTAGACAACCCTAATTCTAGCTTGCACTTGCAAGCCTGGGCAGTCCAGATGGAAGCCCATTCGAAACGAAACTTTTTTGCCGATTGCCCAACCTCTTTCCGAGTATGCCGAACAAAAACCCACCGTTCGCCCCAAAACCTGTGGCCTGGATCACGGGTAGCGGTCCAATTCGAGTTGGCCGCTCAATCGCCCAACACTTCGCAGAGAAGGGTTACCGAATTGTTCTTCACGCCTACAAATCACTGAGTCAGGCAGAGCAATTCGCGGCGGAACTCAATGCCGTGGGGACCGAAACGCTGATCGTTCAAGGTGCGATCGAGGCTCCAGTATTTGCTGAAACTTCAGTGCAACGCATTGTTCAGGAATTCGGCAGGCTGGATGTTTTGGTCAATTCCGCTGCGATCTGGGATTGGAAGAGCCTCGAAGAAACCACGGCTCGAGATGTTCAACACCAATTCGAAGTCAACACGCTGGGGACATTTCTCTGCAGTCGAGCGGCTGGTTTGCAGATGGTAAAGCAGGAATCGGGTGGCGCAATCCTTTTGATTGGCGATTGGGCCGTTCATCGACCTTACATCGATTTCGCGGCTTACTTTGCAGGTAAAGGAAGTATCGAAACGATAACTCGATCGCTCGCGGTTGAATTGGCGTCTCGAAATCCAGCGATTCGAGTCAATGCAATCCTACCGGGCCCAGTCATGCTTGACCCATCCATCCCTGAGGAAAAAGCCAACATGATTCTGCAGCAGTGCTTGCTCAAGCGGCACGGCAAACCTGAGCACGTGGCCCAAGCAGCCTACTTCTTGGCGTCGCACGAGTTCATTACGGGTGTTTGCCTCAACGTCGATGGCGGTAGAAGTATTTACTCGGGCAATTCCGTCGATGCGATCGCCCACCCGACTTTCATTCAACGCGATAACTAGTAGGCACACGGCTGTGTCTGTTTAACCGCCAGCCGAAAGCGTTGAAAAGGTTTGGGATTACCGAAAAGCCAAGGAACTCTCTCGGATTTCGAATGAAGGGTACAATGATGGCTCGTGTTTGAGCCGAAGTGAACTAGTTTGGCCCGAGTTGCCTAAACCCAATCAGAAAGTTTTTCATGAGCAGTTCCACCCCTCCAACATCGGATTCGTCATCGCGGCCATCCAAGAGCGAAACCAAAACACGTGGGCCAGCCAGAATGCGGATCTATAGCCATTCGGCACTGCTTTACTGGTGGCCTGTTTGGGTGGTCGGATACATCATGGCGTTCTTGAGTCGGTTCCAAGGAAAAGAAATCGAAATCGGAGCAAACAAGGTATTTATCCATGACAGCAGCAACTTAGGATTGATCTTTTTTGGTGTGATTTTCATTGTGATCCTCGTCACGAACTACTCAGTGCGAGGATTGTCGTCCGGAATCGTGATCATGGCGTTTGTACTTAGTTTTGTACTGCTGCTCTATTTCAATCTATGGGAAAAATTCTCGGGTTGGTTCATGAGTCACAAGATCTATCTCGATGAAGGAGCCTACTTGTGGTTCTCCATCCTTTTGTCGGCCATGTGGGCCATCGTGGTCTTTGGGTTCGATCGAATAAGCTACTGGCAAGTCGAACCCGGGCAGCTTACCCGCGAATCGCTATTCGGCTCTGGGTCAAAGAGCTACAACACGCAAGGCATGATGCTTGAAAAACACCAAGATGATGTGTTTCGCCATTGGCTACTTGGGATTGGATCGGGTGATATGCAAATCCGAACCTCGGGGGCGACCCGGGAACAAATCGAAATTCCCAATGTACTTTTCGTCGGCAGCAAAGTGGCTGCGATTCAGCGATTGATAGCTGAAGTCCCTGAAGATTAAGCGATTTTGCCCGGGCCGGGTAACGTTTGCCCGGGTAACGTTTGCCCGGGTAAAGGCCAAAACCTTTGGACATTGCCAAACGGAAAACACGTTCGATCCAAACCGGTGTTTTCGAGTTGCTCGATCGCAACCCACTCGCAAGCTTCAACGACGCTGTCGAGCACACAAGTGTTTTGTACCAGCTTGATTTTAGGGTAGCTGGAGTCTCCAGACTTCAGTGCCGCAACGAAAAACCGAACTCTGGCGAGTTCGGCTACCATTGCCAACCCTAACTCTTAGCTGCCACAAAGCACTAGCCAAAGCCAGTCCCCAGTTGGTACAATCCGGACTTAAGTCTTTCAATTCCCACCTTGCCATTCTGGCCCTCGCATGATTCAGCCGTTCGTGATTTCTTGTCTCATTTTCGCCGCTCTGTGTTTCACTTTGCAAGCACAAGAAGCGGCTCAACCCATTCCATCCCAACCGACGTCCACAGTGTCGGTCGATCCTTGGCAATCCCTTCCATTGGGGTTGGACCCAACTTCGGTAATCGATTTAGCGTTGGAAGATGGATGGAGGACAAATCAAATTGCGACCGCGGCGCCTGCCGACGACCCCACGTTTCTGCGCCGTATCTATTTGGATTTGGTCGGACGAATCCCCAGATTGGACGAAGCGAATGCATTTCTTGCGCGTACCGACAGCATGAAACGTGTGGCACTGATTGATTCGCTTCTTGAAAGCGAGGAACACTCCGATCACTTTGCCGAAGTGCTTGATGCCATCCTGATAGGCCGAACCGACATCGATCAACTTCGCCGTCGAACCAATGCAGGCTGGATCGCATATCTGAAAAGAGCGATTCACGACAATCGACCTTGGAACGAAGTGGCACAAGAGATACTACTTGCAAGAAGTAGCTCCACTCAAGATCGAGGTGCTAACTGGTATTTGTACGCGCGCAACAACAAGCCGCAGGACATCGCAGAAGCGGTTTCGAAGGACTTCTTTGGCGTGAGAATCGATTGCGCCCAATGCCATGATCACCCGCTAGCTTCTGAAATAGAACAACGCCACTATTGGGGGCTCGTCGCATTTTTCAATCGCTCCAAGAATGTCGATACACCGCAGGGCCCCGGATTGTCGGAAGCCGCCATCGGAGGCTTTTCGGAGTTCAGTAATCTCGAGGGTCAGTCGTTGCCGAACGAACTTGTCTATCTTGGTAATCGACGTGTTGAAGAGACGCGACCTAGCAAAGAGACAAAAGAAGAAGAGCGAGACGATCTATACATCGCCAATTCCGAACCAGCCTCGCGAGTTCCAAAATTCTCGCGTCGCGAACGATTCGTTGAGGATGTCCTCAAAGATCATCCGTTGCTTTCCAAGGGGACCGTTAACCGACTTTGGGCTTGGATGCTTGGGCGAGGATTGGTACATCCGGTTGATGCTCTCGATTCCTACCATACGCCGAGCCATCCAGGCTTGCTGGATTGGTTGAGTCGCGACTTTGCAAAATCGGGCTATAATGTGCGTCGACTGTTGCGGAGTCTGGCACTCACTCGCGCATATCAACTTGCATCGACTGAGGAAAAATTCACGGATCCACAGTGGTTTTCCTCGTCCATCTCAAAACCGCTGACTGCGGAGATGCTGCAGCGCTCGATGCTGGTTGCTATGGCCCCCGAAAATCCAGAGAATTGGAACAAACTCGAACACCGAACATCTTTTGCCAA
>CAMBSL010000310.1 GCA_945870455.1 Pirellula staleyi DSM 6068
CCTGCGTAACAAAGTTTGCGGTTCCCTTGGTTTCTATTCGAACTTTTGTTTTAAAACGATCTCGGAGAATTTGGTTTGCGTTGGTAACAGCCGCGATTGCCGTCGCGAGCATCGGATGCTCGCACGAAATCGAGATCCATTCATTCTGATTGTGCAAGTCCGCTACTCATTTCGTTCATGGCATTAAAAGAATCGATCGATTTTCGGTTCTTGATTCTACCCGATTCAGAGGTTCGGTTTGATCCCAATCTTCATCCTTGACAAGGATCTCGGCCCGAGTGGCTTTTTTATTTTGGTAACCCGACGCGTAAGCGAGGATAAACCCACGAAGAAAGCCGCCCTCGCTCACGCGTCGGGTTACCAATCGACAGCTACTTTCGATCGAAGCGGCGATCGCTCAACACGAACCCGATTGCAATTCCTGCAACCAGTCCGCCCAAGTGAGCTAGATTTGCAAGGTTCATTCCTTGGGAAAAGCCCAAGACCAAAATCAGGCCGGTCATAATGTAGGCTTGTGGCGGAAGAACAAAACCGAGATCGGGTCGCAACGTTGTTTTAATCCCGAGGTATCCAAGCAGCCCCATAATCACGCCTGAAATCCCAACAAAGTTAGGCGAACCATACCATTGTGTCGGTGTTAGGCCTTGTAGCAAGTGGGAACAAATGGCCACGAAGAGAACGATTAAGGCGTACTTGCCAGTCCCTTCTAGACGCTCCGTAACGCGGCCCAAGTTTGCCAACGCGAGCATGTTCAGCAACAAGTGGAGAGGATCTCCATGCAAAAAGGCGGGCGTCAAGACTCGCCAAAGCTCTCCCCGCTTCAGCGAGGCTGCCGGATCGCCAGACATGAGATAAAGCTTTAGGTCGACGAAACCCAACTTCTGCATAGCCAGACTGCCCAGACCGCCACTTTGTATTCCATCCGACAAAAGGAACTTGACGACACCGAAAAAGACACAGATGAGAACCAAAGTGAGCGTCAACGGCGGTAGGCGACCACTGAATAAGCTTGGATTCACTCTGGAAACGGGATTTTGAATGTTCTTCCGTCTTTCGATCGACTTCTGCTTTTGCTCTTTCAATATGCTTCTTGCTTGATCCACTGCTTGCCTAAATTTGGGATCGTTAGGTGATTGCAAGAACTGTTGATGCGCTTCGCGAGCAAATTCGGTTTTGTCTTCATCCCTAATCCAAATATCCCACTTATCCGCTTCCGTAGTGTCCGGCTCGACGTGAGTCGAAATATCTTGGGTGACCAGATATGCTACGAAAGCCTCGGCGGATGATTTTCCCGAGATGGAAGTCAATTGTCTCATGAATGTTGCTTAGGTGATTGGTCGGAGTTGTTGGATTGGGACATAGTATTTCAAGTACCTTTTGCCATTGCTGTAACGTTCGCCGCGTGGGTCTTCCACCAAAATGGTTGCGCGACGTGTAATTCGGTTGACAACCCCGTGAAGGAGTCTACCTTCAAACGGAAACGCAACATGGGCTCCAGCCCGAATATTGAATTCTTTGGCAGCCCGTTCTTGCTGCGTAATCAATTCGTGCCGGTGTTCGGTATGCCCGAACATGTTGCGAGCGATCGACTGAAATCGACTTGCCGAGCAATCGCTTTGAATCCAGGCCAGCATTTCGCACAGGTGAATCATCTCATGTTCTACAATCCGTTGCATGGCAGTCAATCGATCGATGCAGTCATGCCCGCACACTCGAATCGAGTCGTTTGGCTTTCGAAAGGATTGAAACAACAAGGATGTCGAGATCGCTATTTCGTAATGAGTTCGGCTGGGTTTGGATCGCGTCCCGCGATAAATCGTCCGCGTTGTCTTGCCGCCCGCGCGTGTCATCCTGGCACTTAATCGAAATGATAGTCCAAAGGATCGTGCGAGAGGCAAACAGAGTCCTTGGAAAAAAAGTTCATCATAGGCTTCGGCCATGCTCTCAAGATCTTGCTTGCCGACGCGATGGAAATTGCGAGTCTCCATCGACTTGGAAACGCGAAGAACGCTTGTCCCGATCCTCTGTTGAATATTTTCACGATCGGCCCAAGTTCCAGGAGTTCGAAACAAAAGGTCAGCCAAACTGCGTTGGAGCACGGCGCGACTGGTCGCGGAGGGCGGAGCCAGGAGATGGGGTTGGGGAACGATTTGTTTGGGAGCGGCCGAAGCCGGTGGTTCTATCCGAGCCTTGTTTGAGGCGAAATTGCCGGTCGGAGCCTGGCCCGATTGGCCCTTTTGGGGCCTGGAAGCATACGAAGGGGCTAGGTCGGATACGCGTCGTCGGTTCGGATTCTCTTTTCCTTGCGAATCGTTCACAGTTTCCTCCGTTTCATTTATCAGCGAAATCCGCGTTTTCGCTCTTACGAACCGAACAATATAACATGGATTGGGAGTCGAACGCACCTGCAACAATCCGCGTTCAGGCGATATACTGCGGAGATTAAATAACTAAATTGTTCTGAAAAATGCAGCTAACATCTCGGCGTTTTTGTGTGTCGCAAGACTTCGATTCACGGATCGCCTAACTCCAACCCATTTATTGTTGCGATTACATGCATCCGCTCCTGGCCATTCGCGCTTTCTTTGCTGTTCTCTTCGGTCGCATTGCCGAGACCCGAATTCGAGAATGCCTCGACAACAAACCCGCCCAGATTGCGGCCCCAACTACCAATGAAAAAACAGTTGAGTCCGCCCAATTGCCTAAACCATCGATCGTTTCCAAGGCTAAGCCCGCAATGCGAAACGAAGCCTTGACTTTGCTGAGCGCTTTGCAACGCGAAGCAAGATTGATAGATCTCATTTGCGAATCGCTCGACCAATACAACGACGCACAAGTCGGTGCTGCAGCAAGGGACGTTCTGCGCGATTCCAAAAAAACACTCGAACGCATGTTCGGTCTTAAGCCGTTGGTCGAAGCCACGGAGGGCTCGTCGGTCTCGATTCCCAATGACCCATCCCCTCTCAGGTGGCGAATTATCGGAAAGGACTCTTCTCAGCAGGGAACGCTCAGCCATCCTGGCTGGCAAGCGACCCGACTGGATATGCCGCAATGGTCCGGCAACGCTGAAGATGCATTGATCATCGCGGCCGCTGAAGTGGAATCCTAGTCGACTTGCAACCCGAGCCAATCGACACCATGCTCGAACCAAACATTCCAACCCAACCGCAGCATCCATCCCGAATCGCAGTCCATTCGTATGGTCGGCTTCATTTCGGTCTGCTTGAGATTTCACCTGGAGAACCAAATTGCTTCGGCGGTATCGGTTTGATGGTCGAGCACTCCAAGGCCGTCGTACAGGCTACTTTAACGCCCGACTCAAGTACCCAAAGCCCTCTCGGTCAATGGTCGATCGAAGCGGATGATTACTGGCGACCCCGCCTCGAATCAATCGTGTCGCATTGGGAGGAAACACGACTTTCGATACCTATCCAATCGCTTTCGATTGCGAAAGCACCAAGTCCGCATTGCGGTTTGGGGTCGGGTACTCAAATGGCTTGCACCATTGCAACCCTGCTGATGGCTGCAGAACAAATCCGCTCCGCCCGAGGCAATTCGGCGAGCGTGAATTTAAGCGTAGCTGCCATTCTCAAGAATGCATTTGCTGGTGGCCATGGCGAGAGTTCAAGCGTCTTGCGGACGCAACTTGCTCAACTCAGTCGGCGAGGAAAACGCTCCAACATTGGACTCAGCGGCTTCATTGAGGGTGGGTTTGTTTTCGATCAAGGGATATCGAATTCAGAAACGACCAACGTCCAAGCCGAGCGTACGAAGCGAATACCCTTTCCGGAAGCCTGGCCTATTTTGATCATTCAAAACGACCATTCGCTGGGTGACTCGGGAGTCGCCGAAGCGGAAATGTTTGATCGCTGTTCCAAGACCGCGAACCCGAACCGTGCCACCATGATCCAATTGGTTGAGCAAGAACTCTTGCCAGCGATGGCCAGCGGCGATTGGAAGCACTTTGATGTTGCATTGGGTTGGTATGGCCAACTGGCAGGCGAAATCTTTGCGATCGCCCAAGGCGGCATCTATCGCACTCCACAGATCGCACAATCGATCGAAGCAGCCAGGAGTATCGGAATCGATAGTGCGACGCAAAGCAGTTGGGGGCCTTCGGTTTGCGCCGTTGCTCAAGACTATTCGCACGCAAATTGGTGTGCAGAACAGTTGAGAGGTGCGTTGCCCAATGCTTCGATCCACATCGTTCAGGCAGCCAACCGAGCGGCTCGGGTCACAGTGTCATGAACTACGTTGGACGTTTGGCGCCTTCGCCAACAGGTGCTCAGCACGTCGGCAACGCCCGAACGTTTTTGGTGGCGTGGCTGGCCGCCAGGCAAGTTTCCGGGCAATTGCTTTTACGCATCGAAGACCTGGATACGCCTCGAACCAAACCTGGGGCTACCGAGCAGGCAATCGAAGATCTCAACTGGTTGGGACTTGATTGGGACCCCACCGGTTCGGAACAAACGTTTACGATCCAATCCAGTCGAGAGGCTCGTTACGCGATGGCGATCGAGCAACTCAAGCATCGAAACTTGATCTATCCATGCACATGCACGCGCAGCGAAATCGAAAGAGCGGCAAGCGCGCCGCATGAGTCGGTTCTCGACGGAGCGATCTACCCAGGCACATGCTCGCATCATGATGGAAACCACGGCGACGATCTCAAAAGTCAGGGGATTCCATTCGCTTGGCGATTTCGAATTCCGAGAGGAATTGTAAGCTTCGAGGATGAGAGGCTTGGTATCCAATCGCTAGACGCGGGGAGGTTGCTCGGTGATTTTGTCGTCGCGCGAAGTTACGGAGTCACTGCCTATCAGTTAGCGGTCGTGGTGGATGATCATGATTTCGGGATCAATCATGTGGTGCGTGGAAACGACTTGGTCTTCAGCACCTATCGGCAAATGGCACTTTACCAAGCATTTGGATGGGATGTTCCAGCCTGGCTGCATATGCCGTTGGTGGTTGGTCTAGACGGTAGGCGACTCGCCAAGAGACACGGCGACACTCGACTGAGTTACTATCGCGAACAAGGCGTTACGCCGGAGACCATAATCGGTTTCCTGGCGAAATCCCTTGGTTTAATCGATAAAACCGAGAGGATCTCGACGATGGAACTTCTAGAAATTGGGAGAGCAACCCCAGATTGGATCCACAGAACGCCCGCAGAACCACTTGTCTTCGCTGGTTTTAGTCCAAGTGGTACGGCCTGAAGCACAAAACACGAAGCACAAAACACGAAGCACGAAGCACAAAGCACAAAGCACAAAGCACAAAGCACAAAGCACAAAGCACAAAGAACAAAGAACAAAGAACAAAGAACAAAGCACGAAGGGCGTGTGATTCGCTAGAATCATTTATCAAGCGTCCACGCCCATCGCTAGGTTTCTGGACGTGTTACCCTGCAAGACAAATTTGGAAAGCATTGTATGGCATTGCGACTAGGCATATTCGGCGGATCGTTTGATCCAATTCACGTGGGTCATTTGCTGCTAGCAGAAGTTTGTCGCGACTCGCTGAAACTGGATCGAGTTCGATTCCTCATCGCCAACGTATCGCCACTCAAGACGGATCGGCAGGTTGCAAGCAACAAAGATCGCACCGAGATGGTCAAGCTTGCGATTGGCGGTAATCCCGATTTCGAGTTGGACACTCGGGAAATGGACCGAGGTGGGATCAGCTATACCATTGATTCCGTTCGAGCCATCGCAAGCGAAAATCCGGACGCGAAATTGTTTTTATTGATGGGTGCCGATGTTCTCGTGGATTTAGCAAAATGGCGAGAACCAACCGAATTGTTTCGGATGATTACACCTTGTGTGATCGC
>CAMBSL010000311.1 GCA_945870455.1 Pirellula staleyi DSM 6068
TAATGGCTCGACATTCCTCGAGAACCGGGGCTAGCGCCCACCGGCTAACAGCTTGTTTCACTCGAAGACTCGTACCGATGTGCTTAGCACCGCTTGGCAAAACCCCGCTTGCGAAGTCGCCAAAACATCGCCATGCAACCAGTGAGTCCCAAGATAAAGCTCGAGGCTCTGGAACCACAGGCTCTGGAACCACACTGATCCTTGCCTGAAAAAACAGATAGCTCCCCGATTCCTGGATGGGTCGCGAGCTTTATAGTCGCCGTCCTCCCTTACGCAAGCGCAAAAAGCCTGAAAAACGGAAAATCCGTCACAAAAGGGCAACTACTTCCCGCCTACGCGGGAATGACGGACAAGTGGGAAGCCCACTCATAGTACTTGACGAGGCCACCCAACCCTCTCGCCTGCATCCGGAGCCCCAAGGGGGCGAAGGCTATCGCATCGCGTCGCCTTGCGGCTGAAGTCATCGCGACGATTCTGCCTAGCCATGGCCAGAGCCCCGACATGGTAGCCTCCGGTTCAGTTATTTGTTTACGCTTCTGAAACGCAAATAGACATTGAATTCACGATCAAAAAACCAATCAAAACACAGTGCAAAACCCCTCACCCCCTGCCCCTCTCGCCGATTACAGCCGTCTACGGGGCGAGGGGAGCAAGATCAAAAGATGTGGGCAAACATGAGGCTAGCAGCCCGTGCTACGAGAATATCTCCTGCTACCGCTTGCCTTAAAGCCCAAATGGATCCGATGGAGGACCTGGATACGATGGTGGAACTGGGTCTGGCGCAGGATCTGAACCCGGTGTGATCGCGTTGATGGCTCGAACCTGTTGCAATGTTGCGCGTTCTGTCAACAAAGTCGTTTCGGACTGGAAATTCAAATTCGCGGAAAACATTGGAACCATCCAGAGATTGTTTTTCGCTGGGAACGTTACTTTGACACTGACCGTACCGGTAGTTTCGAGAACAGGGTCAGGTGAAACGGTGAGGCGAGCCCCTTGAACACCCATCACGCTCAGAATCGCGTTCGCCCTCGCCTCGGCTTCTTCCACCTTTGCACCTGGGACAATGACCTGACGAGCTGCTTCGTACGATGCGTTTTCGGCTAAGTGTCGAAGCAAGTTCATTCGCGCAAATTCGATCCCCGATAGAAACAACAACAACATAATCGGCAGGACTAGCGCAAATTCAACGCAGTGCGCGCCCTTGCGAAGTTTTGACACTGCCATTGGGTGTTGTCGTCGTTTGGAACGGGGCATAGAGATCACTCAACTGATTAACTAGCGTGAAATCAAAATCGGCAATTGACGTGCAATGTCTTGGAATATTTGCTTTAGGTCGGATGCGTTGGATGCATGGTAGTGTTTGCCGTGGCCTACGGCAGCAACTTGTTTCATGGTCGCTTGATCGGCTTCGTCTGAAAACGTGATTGCAAAGATCATGATGTCATGAGCTGTGGCCAATTTTGCCCCGCCGATTGGGTCGCTCTTAGCGTTGTCGATGCCATCGGTCAATACGATCATGACCTTGGCTGCGAATAGCCTGGAGTGGGTTATCGATGCTTCAACTCCGCGGTTGATCCCTCCTTCGATGTTGGTGCTACCCAAGTCAAAACGCTTCGTGTAGGAATCGAGTGCAGCTGTGATTTTTTTGTAATGTTTAGTCAACTTTTGATCGAGAATGCTTTCATGATTGTACGTGGTCAATGCGATCCATTCGTCGGCTGGAGAATTGTCCATCTCAGTGAGAAAGACTTCTACTGCCGCCACCGCATCAAGCCATCGACTCGGATTGGGAGCGACGTCACCAAAGGCCCAATCTTTCGGCGCTGCCTTTGGAATCGGTGGATAAACCGCGGGCTCATTCGATGCATACGCCATCGAACCCGATCGGTCTATTACCAAAGAAATGTCGAGTTCGATTTGATTGACGCGAGAAGTCTGGGAAGCGTTGATCGTAGGGGACGAAAAGAAGAGCGGCAGCGGAAGCGTAACCGGTCCGCTAAGGGAACCAGAGTCGCGTCGTGCTGTCACTTCAACTGCGTTTGGATTTCTGCCATTGGCTGAAAAACTGTACCGGCTCTTAAGATCATCGCGAGACGATTCACCGAATACGATATCCGTATCGCTCAATAACAATGGACTTCCACCCACCATGTTGCGATTTGCGGCGGTCCTTGCTGCGGCAATCGCACTCGTTTGGCTGTTGGTTTTTAAGAACTCTCGGCTGGCCGCTCTCGATGCCGCATCGGCCGCGATGGTTATCTCCGTTCGGTTGAGTTGCAGATAGGCGATGTTGATTGCAAATGCTGCTAGGATCAAAACCACCGGCAGCATGATCGCGAACAAGGGTATGATCACACCCGCACGACAGTCGCGAGTTCTTGGTTTTGATGCGAAACCGATTCTGTTCGCTTTCATCATTCTTAGTATTCCTTCATCATTTCGACGCTCCCCGTCAGCGTGCGCGAACTGTAAAAACCGCCCGCAATAACGGAATTGCTGCTGCAAGGAACGGAAACGGACACGCGAATAAATGTTCCATAGGGGGCAGACTGAAAGTCGCTCGGAGTCACGCTTATGCTCGAGTTTTGAATGTGTCGTGGCGTTAAGATCTGTTTCGCTGCACTTTCGATATTCAACGATGTCGTCGTCGGCACAATGGCAACGCGTGCTCCTTCGTGTGCAGCCATTTCCAGAGACTGCTGCAAAAAGATCATCGTGCAAGTCTCGATCGAGCCAAGCAAGATCAGAACGAAGATCGGCAGCACGATCGCGAATTCAACCGCAGCCGCTCCATGCTTGTTTTGTTGCAATAGAACCTTCATGTCCTTGATACTCCTCAAAAAGACGATACTCCTCAAAAAGACTTCAAGACATTCAACTCACGTTCTGGCACCCACGAGTTGATCTCCCTGTCCAACCGTAGCTTTAAAAAGGCAAGGAATCCTATTTTAGATTGAGTTTTTCTCGGATACGATGGTATCCATGGCGTTACAACCGGCGTCGATCATAACATGGGCCGAAAACCGTGGGCTAAGGCCCTTCGGCTAATCAGCCGCAACGCGTTAGCGTACGGTTAGTCCGACTTATGATCGACGCCTTACAATCCGAGTTGTCTCAAGAAATAGAGCATGAACCGCACGAGGTCACGAAATGAATATTCCGATTGTATGATCTACGACTTCCAGGCGTTTGAACTTAAGGAAGCAAACTCAATCTTGAGGTGCCTGTTACGCTTATTTACTTTCATGACCGCATTGGTCGCCGTTTGTCCTTGCGTCTTTCCGCAGGACTCGGATCTAGATTTAAAGAACTACGACCCTGACAAGTTAACCTTCGTTCGCATCATGTATGACAGCGTCGGCGGTAATGGCGAAGCGTACTACCGCGGAGATGCGGGCTGGATACCGAGATGGGCGACCGATCATCCAGTGGCAGCAAAGAATCTCACCTTTCGGCTAAATCAATTGACTACGATCCAAGCCAATCAAGGCACGTTGCTATTGCGGCTTACCGACGAAAGACTCTTCCAACATCCGTTTATTTTCATGAGCGATCCCGGCTGGCAAGTGCTCACTAGATCCGAACAAAAGGCATTGAAGAAATACCTAGATAACGGTGGTTTTTTGTGGGTTGACGATTTTTGGGGACAGGCAGAGTGGGACAACTTCGAAAACAACATGAAGAGCGTGGCACCGAAATGGAAATGGTTCGAAATTCCCAACGACCATCCCATCCTATCGACAGTCTATCCACTCAAAAAATGCCCTCAGGTCACCGCGATTCAATTCTATCGACGCAACGGAGTTAGCTACGACCCAGCTTGGATCCACAAACGCCCTAATGGTGGCGACGACGATATGGCTCAAGTTCATTTTCGAGGACTGTCTGATGATAACGGTCGCTTAGTTGCAGTCGCAACGCACAACACCGACATCGCGGACGGATGGGAACGAGAAGGCGATGACGAAGAGTTCTTTCAACGCTTTTCGATTGATGCCTATGCGCTAGCCATCAACATTTTGTCCTACGTTATGTCTCACTGATTGGATTGCAGCATAGTCGCGAACTCATTTTTGAATCTCGATCTCAAACAGTTTCGGCCAATTCTTGCCGGTGACGTAGATCTTTTTGGACTCGGTGTCATACGCGATTCCGTTGAGGACTGCTTCTCGATCGCGGGTCGCTTGAGGAATTAGTTTGCTCAAGTCGACCCAACCCAGGACTTGTCCATCGATTGGGGAAATCCTAGCGACTCGGTCTTCGTACCAGACGTTGGCCCAAATTTCGCCGTTGATGGTTTCGAGTTCATTTAGGGACTTGATTCGATTCTTCGCTGGGTCGCGGACTTGGATCTGGCGGACCACCTTGAACGTGACTGGATCCAGAAATCGAATGAATGGAGTACCATCGCTGAGAATAAGTTGCTTACCATTGTTAGTGAGCCCCCACCCCTCGCCCGTGAATCGGAACGTCGATTCGAGTCGCATGGTTTTTAGATCGTAAACTAGGCCGACGTTATTCTGCCACGTTAGTTGATAGATTTTACCATCGAGAATGGTGATTCCTTCACCGAAGAAGCGATCGTCCAAGGGAACGCTTGCTTCGACTTTGCCGGTTTTGAAATCCACTTTTCGCAAAGCGGATACACCTTTCTGACCGGTTCCTTCGTACATCTGCCCTTTTTCGATCGCTAATCCTTGAGTGAATGCGTTTTGATCATGAGGGTACTCGGCAACAATTTTCACTGTCCACACGGGCAAAGAGGATAATTGTCGTTGCGAGCAAGCAGCTGAGCAGACGAAACCAGTGACAAGAAACGGGACGACGCCCCATAGAACGTGTTTCTTTTTTAGATCGTTCACCATTGCTCTCCCCTACGTACGATGCTCAAGGAATCGAAGTGCCGCATGGTCGCACCTGTGAGCCGGCGATTCCCAAGATCGAATCGCCAAGAGACTTGCGAGCCTCTTGTGCAATCGACAGCAATCGTTCGACAACGGCCCTGTTGGACTCCGACACGTCGATGGATTCAGAAGGATCGTTCGCCAGATTGTACAACGCCAACGATTGTTTTTCGATACGGTAACCATGTCGGCTTGCGATGCCAGCAACTCCACTTTGAGTGATCGCTTTCGGAACCAATCGTCCGTAACCGGCTGGCTTTCCATTTTTGCCTGGCTCGCCATCCACGGAAAGATAGTCATGGGGCAAATGCAGTTTCCAGTCACCCGATCGAATCGCATGCAATTCGGTTCCAGAATAGAACCAAAACGAGTCGTGAGGGGAGGTCGCGTCCACATCGCCAAACAGACAATTGCTGATGTCTTTGCCATCTATTTTATGATTGGACATGGGTGCATCGATCCATGACGCGATAGTTGGCAACAAGTCGATTGTCATGAGTGGCTCACGGCAAACTCGACCTGCTTTGATCTTTCCAGGCAACCGCATAATGCAAGGCATTCGCACTCCCCCTTCGTAGGCGGTGAGTTTTCCCTCACGAAATCCGCCTGCCGAGCCAGCATGTGACCCATAACTGAGGAATGGGCCATTGTCGCTCATAAAAATGATAAGCGTATTGCCGGCGATACCCATTCGATCGATGGCAGCAACAATTTCGCCAACAGACCAATCAATCTCTTCCACAACATCGGCATAGAGTCCGTGTTGCGAACGTCCCTTGAATGGTTCGGATGCAAATATCGGAACGTGAGGCATGACGAGTGGCAGGTAAAGAAAGAATGGTCGATCGCGATTCCTATCCATAAAGGTGACCGCTCGCTCCG
>CAMBSL010000312.1 GCA_945870455.1 Pirellula staleyi DSM 6068
TGAACGACCAAGCAAGCAACGGGTGCCCGCGTTTCGGTGTTGAGCTTGCCAAGCCGACAGAAAAATAGGCCGTCGCGTGCCATCGCAAAAGGAACGCGTGCGTTAGCGAGAATAGAACCGTTCAAGGCGCCACAGGCAGAAACGACGAACACCAGGGCTATGAAACGACCGCCGAAATCGCCAAAAAATGTACCAGCCGCTTTGCTCGCCACTGGAAGTGCATCGCGATACTGTGTTGAGTTCGATGAGCGAATCTCTTCAAACGGCAATGCATAGAAATAGCACAAGTTCAGGAGGCAGTAGATCGCCATGACGGCAACCATTCCAAGAATTAAAGCTCGTGGTATGTTCCGTCCCGGGTTTCGTACTTCACCGGCCGCCATCGGCATATTGTTCCAACCATCGTATCCCCAAAGTGCGGCCAACATCGCGGTACCAAACAGCGTCCAACCGCTCCAAACAGGTGTGTCTACGGGTTGGCGAAGGTGGCTCCAAGTGGCGGTACCGGATGCGGAAAAAACACCAACAACCACAAATGCAATCCCTGCAACTTTGAGAACAGTCAGCACCAATTGAATTCGACCGCCGACCATGACCGTCAAGCAATTGACGCCGCTCATCAAGAGAATGACAGCAACTGCCACAATCTGTTTCGCACCAAATTGCCAGTGCACGGTTTGACCAAGCAGGCTAAAGTCGCGTTCAAGCCAAACGGCTCCGAGCGGCAGAAAACTGGACAAAAAAATCGCAAGGCCGGTCCCCAGAGTAGCAATGGAAGCACTACCGGCGACAATAAATCGCTGCCAACCAAAGAGAAAGGCAACGGCTTCCCCATATGATTTACGCAGAAAAACGTATTCGCCGCCAGCTTCGGGCATCATGGCCCCCAATTCCGCATAAGTCAACGCGCCCGCTAAAGACAGAAGTCCTGCGGCTACCCAGGCGAGCAAAACAAGGGCCGGCGAGCCAACCGCCTGTGCCATCGGCGCAGCCTTTAGAAAGACCCCGGTGCCAATCACCGTACCAATAACTAAAGCCGTTGTGTCAACTAATGAGAGTCCACGTAGCAGTTGAGCAGTCGCTCGATTCATGTGATTTGACCTTGTTGGATTGCTAAGGCTAAGCCTCAATTGACACTCTCGCAGCTCGCCCAGAGTCGCTGAAAAAGAAGTGGGTAACTATAGCTCCTTTTCCGACACTCCTCGCCCAGGGCGAGCACTATTTCTTTCTGTTCGTGCACGTGCAGGAAATCGCAACGCAAGATGTGCCTAGAGATGAGCCTCCCCCAAGACCCCTCGGTTCCGTCGCCGCTATTACTTGACACAGCCGACAACCGCTATTGGTTGACACAGCCGACAAAAGGTACAGTAACGCCCCGCTGTGCCTACTACTTTGACTTTCGTCGGCAGCTAGTAATGGTGCTTGTAAGAATTCGAGATTCAGCGAAAATTGCGACGAAGGCGAACTCGGTGACCAGACGTGTCAACAATGGAATGCCTAATGAAGTCTGCTACGTCCGCTAGCATTTTTCATCCGGATCGGAACTGCAAGGAGGTTTTTCATTTATGGCAACTACCAAGATTCCGTTTCGTCAACGTCGACCTCTCCTCGAACAATCACAAACGTTGCAACTGTATTTCTTGGGTTGGTCCCAACCCATTCTGCATGCAGCCTGCGACTTTTTGCTCAAGCACTACACTCGCGGTAACAATTGGGACATGGACAGATGCTTGCTGGTCCTACCCGGAGGATTGGCAAGCCGACGCTTAACGCAATTGATTGCCAGTCGAGCCAGCGAACGCTCGCTTGTGCTTCGGCCACCCGAATCGCTCACCATCGGTACACTTCCGGAGCAGCTCTATACGGCGAAGCTCCCTTTCGCGAGCGATCTGGAACAAGTTTTGGCATGGACCAAAGTGCTCCGTGCCGCTGATCGAGATATGCTCAAGCCACTGTTGTTCGAAGTGCCAGATTCCACGGAATTACGACCGTGGATGGATTTGGCGCGAATGCTGAGCACGCTTCATCGTGAGCTTTCCTCGGACCTCGTCGATTTCGATGACGTGACGACTGAGCTCAAAGATTCCTCAGAAGAGATTCGTTGGCAAATACTCTCGAAATTGCAGCGAGCTTATCTCGATGAACTTCATCTGGCTGGCTTGTGGGACGTGCAATCCGCGCGGCGGTTCGCAATCGATCACGATGAAGTGAAAACGGATCGCGAAATTATTTTAGTTGGCGCCGTCGACTTGAACCGAGCTCAACGCCGCTTTCTTTCCGCTGTTTCAGATAGCGTCCACGTTCTTGTCGGTGCACCCTCCTCATATGCCGCAGGTTTCAACAACGACGGAACCCTCGCGTCCGACTATTGGCAAGACATCGAAATCCCAATCGACGACGCTCAGATGCACATTCGCTCGAGTGCCAATGATGCCGCCAACGAACTGGCAACACAACTCGCCGAGCTTGGGGACGATTACTCTGTTCACGATATTACTGTGGGGATCCCCGACCCTCAGATTGTACCCGCATTGCAAGAAACATTGGCTCGCAGCGGGATCGCATTACGTTATGGACCGGGCATCTCTGTCACTCAGACTCCTCCGATGCGAGTCGTCGAACTCCTCGGCGAATACCTCGTGGACGGTTCCATTGATGTCTTCAGCAGCTTGGTTCGTTCGCCCGCAATCCACACTTGGCTTATTCGAACAGCAACAACAAACAAATCCACCGTCGAAACCGCTTTGCCTCTCGATTTTTTATCCAAGCTGGATGAATACCAAGAGGCAACTCTCATACGCAGTGTCAATATTCCTGAATGGCCAAAAGGCAAAAGCCAAGATATCTTCCTTAAGGTGCTCGGCCAAGTCGACGCATTGGTCAAGCCGCTGCGAATGCTCAATGCCAAACTAACGTCGTGGGCAGCGCCGCTTCGCGATGTGTTAAAGTCGATTTATGAAAATGTGCAAGTCGATCGGAACGAACTCGTTGGCAATCTAGCTCTTCGCGGTTGCGGCGAAATTAACTCAGCTTTGGACCGACTGGCGGAACTGCCAGCCACTCTGGATACGGTCGCGACGTTTCAAGAAACGATGGTTTGGTTACAAAACCAACTCGAAAAGGTCAACGTTCCGCCGCCGCAAGATGAAACCGCCATCGAAATGCTTGGCTGGTTGGAATTGACGCTGGACGATGCCCGTATCTTAATGCTTACCGGGTTGCACGATGGGATCGTGCCAGAAAGCGTCAATGGAGATCCGTTTTTACCAAACCAGCTCCGCTCGCTGCTCGGTTTGATGGATAACGCACGTAGATATGCTCGGGATGCTTACGCCATGTTAGCGCTGCTTCACTCTCGCGAACGCGTCGAATTTGTCCTCAATCACCTGAGCCTCGACGGAGATCCTCAAACTCCCAGTCGGTTGCTGTTAGCTGTACCATCCGATTTGCTCGCGCGTCGCGTGAAGCTACTACTGTCACCCAAAGAAACGCCAGTAGATCAATTGGTCTGTGACTCCTGGACGCCTCGCGATGGTCAAACCAATATCCCGATTCCAGTACCCACCTCGGACAAATTCGTTCGCGACATGGCTGTTACCGATTTCAAGAAATACGATCAGTGCCCCTATCGCTTCTATTTGAACAGGGTCGAAAAGGTTAAGGCGTTCGAGCACGAACGTCTGGAACTAGACGGCGGAGGATTCGGCGATCTGCTCCACGTCTGCCTCGAAGGTCTTATCGACTCTCCCGTTGCAGCCTCGACCGATCCCAAATCGATCGCTGATTGGCTCATCGATCAATTGAAGACCATCGCGAGATCAAAATTTGGCGTTAGCCCAACGCCCGCCTTGCAAATCCAACTTGAACAGGCCGAACGCCGGCTCGAAGCGTTTGCAGTCCATCAAGCCGCACAAGCCGCAAATGGATGGCGGATCAAGTATATCGAGCACAAAGTCGAAAAGTCAGACGGTATAACGCTTGATATCGACGGCAAGTCAATGATCGTTCACGGCCGAATCGACCGAATCGACTACAACCAAAGGGATGGCAAGTTCAACGTTTGGGATTACAAAACAGGTGACCATGCGGGCAAACCCAAGGAAGCTCATTTAAAGCCCAACGGCACTTGGACCGACTGGCAATTGCCCCTTTATGGTCTGTTGATCAAAACTCTAAAAATTGAGGACTTGAGCAAAGTTAGCTTCGGCTACATCCTGCTTCCCAAGAATCCTAGTGAAACTCAATTTATCACCGCCGATTTCACTCTCGAGCAACACGCTCAAGCGATCGAATCCGCCAAAAACATTGCTCGAAATGTCATGGCTGGCCAATTTTGGCCCCCGAAATATAAGGGAATCCATTCGAATGATGACTACAACGCAATCACGCAATATCCTGTCGTGCGACGTTGGGACCAATCGATCGCAATGGCTGAACAAGATGCCAAACGCCAGCAAGAGTTAGCCGCAGCTATCCACCCTGTCCCTGAAATCAAGTTGGGTGAGAACCCAGCCGCCGTCGTAAAGATGAAAAGCAGCGAATCAAAGCTGCGATTGGACCGTTCGCATGAATCAATCGCCAGACGCCGACGCGAAGAACAAGAGGTCCCTCCGAACAAACTGCGACTCGATGTGCATCAAGCCAAGGGACAAGCTAGCCGCGATTGGTTCACACCTCAGATGATTCTCGCGTCGGCTGGCACCGGCAAAACGTACAATCTCGCAAGCCGCGCACTGCGATTGCTATTCACGGATCAAGAGCTCGACTCGATCCTTGCGACGACCTTCACTCGCAAAGCGGCTGGTGAAATCCTACACCGCATCCTCAGTTGGTTGTCGGATGCGGTTGAGGAGGAGGAAGGCTTCGAGCGATTGGTTGGCGTTCTCAAACCGCTTGAAATCACGAAAGACACTGTCCGCTATCAACTTGGGAGACTCTGTTCGCACTTGCACCGATTCAGAGTTAGTACTTTAGACAGTTTCTACTCGCAACTCGCGAGATCCTTCGCCCTAGAATTGAAATTGCCACCCGGTTGGTCGCTGTCCGATCCCTTTCAAACGGATCAACTGCAACATGAAGCCATCAGCCGCATGTTCGATACGATGGACCGTGCAACCCTGAGGTCGCTCGTATCTCAACTGTCCAAAGGCGAAGCGACTCGCAGTATCCGTCGCGAGATCGAAACGGTCGTCACGTCGGGCTACGACTTGTTTCGAAAGACGACCGAGGAGGCGTGGAATCAATTGGATGTGCCTCGCGGTCCAACTGTAGAACAAGTCGAAAAGTCCCTCGCCATGTTTCGCGTTTCTAGTATGGAACACAAATCGTTCGCAACCGCCCGCGATAAAGCTATCGCTAAATTCGAAGCAGGCGAATGGGCGGAGTTTCTCGGTACGACCTTGGTGAAGAATTCGGACGACGATACACCCAAGTACTCAGGCAAGGAACTCAGTGACGACGCAGTTAAAGCTTTGAAAATACTCGCCAAGAAAGCGGCCGCAGAAGAGCTTGCAAGCCGCCGGGCACAAAACGAAGCTGCTTACCGTTTGCTTGCGAACTATCATTCGCAACTTCAATTAATCAAAACTCGCAAACGAATCGTGTCGTTCGATGATATTGCCGAACGCCTCTCGCAATGGATGCAAGAAACGATCGCCAAGAATCGCGATCCCGATGAGCCCAAGATTCGCGATCCCGATGAGCCCAAGATTCGCGATCCCGATGAGCCCAAGATTCGCGATCCCGATGAGCCCAAGATTCGCGATCCCGATGAGCAGAGTGTCGCT
>CAMBSL010000313.1 GCA_945870455.1 Pirellula staleyi DSM 6068
GGTGGAATCCTGGGAGAGTTTTTTCCGAGTGCAGCCGTGCATGGATTGCTTGCAGCCATTGGAGTGATCATTGTCCTAAAACAGTTTCCTGTAACATTGGGAGTCAGCGCCAAGGGAGACCCTCTCAAATTGCTTCGCGAAATTCCGCACTTCATCGCGAGTGCAAACCCAATGATTGCAGCGATTGGTCTGGTCAGCCTATCGATCATGTTCTTGTGGCCAATGGCTGGTCGCCAAATCAAGTTTCTACGTCTAATTCCCTCTCCGATGGTTGTATTGCTGGTCGCTATTCCGATGGGTATGGCGGGCAATCTATTGCAAGAACATTCGTATGTACTCGCTGGCCACGAATATCCCTTGGGAGAACAATTTCTCGTTCAAATGCCTTCGCGCATCTTCGGTATGTTTGACGAAATAACTTACCCGGACTTTGCTGCATTGTCGCAGCTCAAAGCTTGGTGGTGGGTCTTTTTGTTTTTTGCGATTGGTAGTCTTGAGTCTATTTTGAGTGCTAAAGCGGTCGAACTTCTGGATCCCTACCGTCGAAAAACGAACATGGACCGGGATATGGCTGCGGTTGGTTGTGGAAACCTTCTCGCCGCTCTCGTGGGTGGACTGCCCATGATATCGGAGATTGTGCGAAGCCGGGCGAATATCGACAACGGAGCAAAAACTCGGTTTAGTAATTTGTGGCACGGGATGTTTCTGCTGCTATGCGTGGGGCTGATCCCAACCATCCTACATAGAATCCCCTTGGCGGCTCTGGCTGCCATGCTTGTTTACACTGGATACAGATTAGCGCACCCGAGAGAGTTTATTAATGTATACCGTATTGGTCGTGAGCAATTGCTGATCTTTGTAACGACACTGATCGCCGTATTGACGACAGACCTGCTGGTTGGAATCCTGATTGGAATTGGAGTCAAAATTTTTCTTCACGTCATGAATGGAGTTCCATTGAAGTCCCTGTTTCGAACGTACTTGCAAATCGAACAGGGAGAGGGCGATAGCTGCACGATTCTAGCTCACGAATCCGCAGTGTTTTCGAACTGGATTCCATTTCGACGGCAAATCGAAGACATTGGATTGGTCCAACGCCAGAACATTACCTTGGATCTTTCGGATACGAAACTCGTCGACCATAGCGTCATGGAGAAGCTGCATGAAATGCAAGAAACCTTTACCGACGAAGGTCTCGAATTGAAAATCATAGGTTTGGAGAGTCATTCCTCTACCGGCAGTCACGAAATGGCCGCAAGACTGGGGGGCTTGGTCCGCATGAGGCGACTAACGGTACTGGCTGAATCGTCGCTTGCCGATCGAATTGAACGTATTTGCGATGCGTTTGAGGTTGACTCCTATTCGATACAAGATTGCCGCGGTCGAAAGCAAATCTCTGGAACCAGCTCTTCTTCGAATCAAAAGATGGACCAGTACGTACGAGTTGAAGTTGTTGGCAATTCGTCGACCTGCGAATCGATTGTCATGCAAATTCGAAATGAATGTTCGGCATCCGATTCGATTACCGTTTACACGGAGGCCATACACCTCATGCGACGGCCCCAAGGCGCCTATGTCTAATCCCTCAATCCTTGCTTTTCGAAACGGAAAACTCGTTTTGCCTGACTGTCCGGTCGACGATGCTCTAGTCATCGCTCGCAACGGAGTACTCGAGTACTCGGGAGCTGCAAAGGCTTCCCTACCGAAAGATGCGATCGTGGTAGATGCTCGTGGTGGGATGATCGCACCCGGCTTCGTTGATATCCATGTTCATGGTGGCGAAGGAGCAGATTCTATGGATGGTAGCCTCGAACCGGGTAAACGAGCGGATATTCGTTTGTTAAACAAAAAGTTGCACCCGAAAAGGGTGTTCATCGGCGGTGTGGAGTTGACTTAAGAGCGTCACGCTACGAGACACCGCGATAAATTGCCGGATCCACGCCGATCGTTCCGACCAAGGTGTCTAGGTACTCTGCTTGGCTGCACAATTCCAATTGCGATTTCGCATGCGACAATTTCGTCTGCAACCCTAGACGCTTGGTTACCGCAGCATGGGTTGGTCTGCTGCAATATTCCGTCAGATACGTTACGTGACGTTGCCAGATTTTTTGGTCGACTCGTTGTTTGGCGGCGAGCCTCGCTTTGTACCATTCGCTTCGCATCATGTTTTCGCGAGTAAACATTTCGCGCACCTCAGGCGAATTTAGGCCGAAGCCATTCCAGGATCCCTCTGCCATGATTTTAAGAATCGCTTGCAAGGGCGGACACGCAATATCGAAACTATCATCGTTCAAATAAATCTCAGCCACGCGTTGCTGTGCTTCTGCAATGTGTAGGATTCCATCCGCGTAGGAATCAGGATCTTGCTTTTCCGGACAAAGGATGCGGTCGTCAAACACTTTGCTCGGATTGTCAAAGACGCGACCAAAGTACCGACGCACGAATTTCGAAGTAATGCGGTATCCCAATCGACTTGCTGGAATCAAAACACCTTGATGCAAGAAATCTTCGATTCTTTCGAGCAACCCCTCTCGTTTTAGGAACTCCGGCTCACGTTCCTCCGGTCGCAATCGGCACCATATCTCTGGAACAAACATACTAATGTCGTGCCCCACTTCAATCTCCGGACCAATGTGACCTGCCGCAGTACTGAAGCCTCCAAGTCCGGTCAGGATCATGCTGACGATCGATGCGTTCAAGTCATAGCACATGTTGAGCGCGTTAAACGGCCCTTTGGTCAGTGCGCCTTCGCTACCAGCACCCGTCGTCGAGGGGCTCTTTCCCGTCAGCGAACAGACGTAGTCCATCATCAATTCGGGTAGCTCCTGATAGTGAATGGGGCTAAACACCGCGAGTGATCGGATTCCGGCTTTCAAGTCAGGCGGATTGTTGCGTCGACCGGACAGTATCGAGCCCACTGGGATCGGCACGTGCTCATTAGCCGGCGTTGCTCGATAGAGTTGGATGCCTCGAAACGCAACGTATCGATCAAAAGGATCGATCAAATCGGGGCGATCTTGCAGGTAACGTGGGTTCTTGGATGGCTTGCCGTCGACTAACCTAGGCTGAGCCGATGAAACCGCGAATAATCGATCGCCTTTCATGAAGTCGCTCAATCGACTCTGCATAGGTGCAGAATATTGTTCGAAGTCGATGATGTTTGAAATCTCCTGTCCGACCGCTTCTCGCGTCAATGGTTCAAAGTTGCAGAAGAAATTGCCGACGTCGGCCACGTCATTTTCGGTTTGCTTGTCCAGCCCACGATGGACAGCGTCATCGGGACGCTGGAACAAGCGGTATTCGCAATTGGCCACGAACTTGTAGCTTCGTTCCGCTGGAAAGGCTTGGCTGTCAGGCAAAGTTGTCAAGAATCGTTTAGGCACAACCACGCTCGTGGTTATATCGTCCTCAAGTTGGATCTTGGTAGCTGCCGCGAAATCTTGTCGCAGCTTATACATTCGCCAACGACCGAGTGGATCCAGGCCAACACGCAGGTACATGCCGACCAGCTTGCGGTTTTCGTATTTGAGTTCATGCCCATTGTCACCGTTGACGACATCGACGCCAAAATGTTCCCGCCAATTGCCGTTCCATTCCGGTTTGCAGAATCGCTTGATGATAAACGCCATCGCATACAAATGCGTGGGTATGCGACTTAACCAATTACTGTACTGTTCGGTGTAGTCTCGCGAAGGGGTCAGCAGTTTGATAACACTGCCAAGGGTTCGATTTGGATCGAGAACTTTTCGGCTGTCGCGTTTCGAGTAATCTGGCCTTTCCGTTGAGTCCGGTTTCCATCGATCGGAATAATCGCGGTCAAAGATGGCTTGGAGCTGATCGAAATCTTCGTCGATGTCGGCAACGAAAATGGGTCCGCCCTGCATGTAGTCTCGCAGCGATTTGCTGATCTCGCTCTTACCACCGCCGCTGACTGTACACGGCTTGTGACATACGGTTCCTTCGCCGCCAGTACCGATCAACCGCCACGAGGGAGCGCACGGATGCTTTTCCATCTGCACCTTGTAACCGCTCGGGGCCATGTAAATCTTGTCGCGTTCTAGCGATATCGAGTGCGATTGCCCGTCGATGGTCCAACGAATCGTCCGGTCGAACAACGACGCAAGCGCATCTTCTGGAACGTAAACGAGGTTCGGGTGAACTCGATCGATTCCGTAACCCTCCGGTTTGATATCGATGAAGCTACCGTAGTCGTTTGCTAAGTCGGAGAAAGAACGTCCATTGTATCTGCGCGAATTCCATTGAAATTCCTCGCCAAGATTGTGTGAAACGAATGCGAGAGTACCGCCTGCATGCTCTTCTTCCGCGTTACCCATCAAGTTGGCGGCATAGCTGATTTGGGTTTTTACTTCTTTCTTGCAATAGCCGAAGTAGTTGTCTGCGATGAGCGTGATGATGACGCCTGCTTCCGTGCGACAAGTGATCTTGAACGCCTGGCCATCATTGTATTTTTCGGCGGGATCTTGCCAGCACATCCGATCGCGTATTTGTCGCTCAGTCGCTTGATCGATATTAGGGAGTCCAAGTTCTTTCTTGGAGAGCTGAATCAAATGGGGCGCGAGAATAACGCAGCCCGTATGTCCAGTCCAATGTGTGGAGTCCAATGCCGCATCGTTTTCTGGAACCAACGGATCGCCTGAATTGCCGAATATCGATTCAACGAAGTCTAGGTTGCTTGTCAGTCCGCCTGGAACGAAGAATCGAATCTCCATCGATTTGTGTTCACAATAGCCTGGCACCGCAGGACATACCAGCGGTCGAATTAAAAGCGAAACAAACGTCTTTGCTGGTACTCCGTTGCCTTGAGTGAAAGGCAATTCTAGGAGTTCGTCTGGTGGCATGCATGCTCGTTGAAACAACTTTGCGAATACAGCTTTGGGGACACTTCGCTTGTCGCCAGCGATTGGCAATCCCCCCTCGGTCACGTGAAATGTGCCTTGAGTGGTTCGGCGATCGGCTTGCGGATTATGGAGCACGCCGTTGGCTACGCGATACGAGCTGACCATCTCATTTTGAAATTGTTCTCCACCATCGGGCAGGCTCAATTGACGGGCTAAACCATGATGGTCTAGCACAAGCGTTTGAGCGGGTAAATGCAACGGTGCATCGAGAGCGATTTCAGTAAAGTGATCGGCAAGAAATGCTTCGATACGATGATCGATAGGGGCTTTGAGCTGGGTCAAAAGCCTGTTTTTTTCCTCAAGATTGGCTAATAGGCCATCGGGCAAATCGACCCGTTGTTTGGCTTCTTCGTCCAGAACCAAGTCCGAAGCCGCCATCTGCATATAAATGTACTGACGCAAGGTGCCAGCGGCTTTTGGGTCTCGGTCGGCTTTGCGAGACCAGGAGAGGGATCGCTCAGGAGAATCCAAAAGCCAGCCGCCATCAATGGAACGATCGTGTGAAGTATTGTTGGGCATCAAGATAGGGGCTTGTTTGAGAATCGACAGAATAGGGTTTATTGTGTCTGGATCGAGATGGAGTCGAAATAGGCTGCCTCGGAGCGCTGACGACCAAATTATAAATCATACAACTCAGGATCGACATTGGGCGGCTCAAAGAAACGAGAGAGCTTTTTACCTTTTCCGGTTGCCTGCGTGAATGGGTCACCGTCGGCGTCGAGGGCATCTCCCATTTCCGCATCAATTTTATCAGGATCTTCGCCTGCCTCCATCCGTTTGATGGCTTCCAGCATCGCGCCGTTGGGCTGCATGCCTGTCATTTCGAACATGCGCTTCATGAGTCCGGCCATTTGACGCGG
>CAMBSL010000314.1 GCA_945870455.1 Pirellula staleyi DSM 6068
TCACCCCACGTTTGTGCCCTGGCAACGCGAGTCAGTGCCTAATTGCCGATTGCTTCTTGCAATTCGTAGCTTGCAACCGGTGGGCATGAGCACACCAGATTGCGGTCCCCATACACATTATCGACTCGTCCTACCGGCGGCCAATACTTGACTCGATAGTCCAAATCCGGATCTGGACATACCGCTTCCCTGCGAGAATAAACTCGAATCGCAGAATCCTCAATCACCGCATCCAACGTATGAGGCGCATTGTGCAGCGGATTGTTGTCGGCCGGCCATTCGCCATTCAGAACCTTTTCGTATTCCGCGTAAATGAGATTCAGGGCTCGACAAAAACGCTCAATCTCGTGTAGCGATTCACTTTCGGTTGGCTCAATCATCAAAGTGCCTCCCACAGGGAACGACATCGTCGGCGCATGAAAACCATAGTCTATCAATCGTTTTGCGATATCGTCGACAGTCACATGTCCGTTGCTATTCATCGGGCGTGTATCGATGATGCACTCGTGCGCGATCAGTCCTCGATTCCCTGTGTAGAGAATCGAATAGTTATCCTTCAATCGATGCGCGATGTAGTTTGCATTCAAGATCGCGACTTGGGTTGCGCGACGAAGGCCAGCAGAGCCCATCATCCGAATGTACATCCAAGAAATGGGCAGAATGCTCCCGCTGCCAAACGGAGCTGAACTAACGATGGGTCCACGTCGCGACGCATTCTGTCCATCGCGGGGCAAGAACGGTGCGAGATGACTACGAACACCCACAGGTCCAACTCCAGGGCCGCCACCGCCGTGTGGAATACAAAACGTTTTATGCAGATTCAAATGTGAGACATCCCCACCAAACTTGCCCGGTTTGGCCACACCCACCAACGCGTTCAAGTTCGCGCCATCAATATAGACTTGACCACCGGCGTCATGCACTTTGGAACATACCGCAGTGACAACCTCCTCGAAAACACCGTGGGTCGATGGATAAGTGATCATGATCGCAGCGACGCGTTGTGGATTCGCCGCAATCTTGGAATCCAGATCCACCAAGTCGACGTTGCCCGCTTCATCGCACTTGACGACGACCACATGCATGTTGGCCATTTGAGCGCTGGCCGGATTCGTGCCGTGGGCACTGTTTGGGATCAAGCAAATATTGCGATTCGTGTCTCCTCGCGATTCGTGGTATTGCTTGATGGCGAGCAAACCTGCGTATTCACCTTGGGAGCCTGCGTTGGGTTGCAACGAGATCGCATCGTATCCCGTGACAGCGCATAACATGGCTTCGAGTTGATCGATCATTTCGCGGTATCCTTGCCATTGGTCGGCGGGAGCGAAAGGATGGATACTATTGAACTCAGGCCAGGTGACGGGCGTCATTTCGGTGGCCGCATTAAGCTTCATCGTACATGAACCGAGCGGAATCATCGCTCGATCCAAAGCGATGTCCATTTCCGAAAGCCGGCGCAAGTAACGCATCATTTCGGTTTCACTGCGGTACTGATGAAAGACCGCTTGGGTTAGATATGTGTCATCGCGGAAGCAATTTGCCGACAACGTCGAATGATCGATCGAGTCGATCGAAGTTCCGCCAAAAAGCTGAATGATTTGAAGCAAGTCGGTCTCAGTGGTGGTTTCGTCGAGGGAAACTCCTACTTGGGAATCATGGATGCGTCGCAAGTTGAAGCCTGCGTCCACCGCCGACTTCAAAATGCGGTCGGTTTGCGATCCCGTGTTGATGGCAACGGTGTCGAAGACAAGCTCGCTGTCGAGTTCCCAGTTCAATTTTCTTAGCGAGCGGACCAATCGCATCGTCATCCCATGGACTCGCGATGCGATCGCACGCAAGCCTTCGGGGCCATGATAACAGGCATAGAGCGTGGCCATGATAGCCAACAGAGCCTGGGCCGTGCAAATATTGGAAGTGGCCTTCTCGCGTCGAATGTGTTGCTCGCGAGTTTGCAACGCCAGTCGAAACGCAGGCTTGCCGTGCGAATCGATCGATTGACCAACCAGGCGACCGGGCAGAGTGCGTTTGAATGCATCTTTGGTCGCCAAGAATGCAGCGTGTGGTCCACCAAATCCGAAGGGGACACCGAATCGCTGCGTGTTGCCAACAACCACGTCCGCGCCGAGTTCGCCAGGTGACTTGAGGATCGTGAGCGCCAGCAAGTCGCTCGCCATCACCACCATGGCACTGTGCTGGTGCGCATCCGCGATATGTTCTTGAAAGTCGCCGATCGATCCATCGGTCGCTGGGTACTGCACTAAAGTGCCGAAGACATTGGTCCAATCCGTAACATCCAAGCGTTGATCAAAGAGGACTACTTCGATTCCCAGTGGCTCGGCGCGCGTTTGAACCAGCTCGATCGTTTGTGGATGACAAAGGGTCGACACCAAGAATCGATTGGCAACCGACTTGCATGAGCGTTGGCACAGCGTCATCGCTTCCGCTGCCGCAGTCCCTTCATCGAGTAGCGATGCCCCGGAGATATCCATGCCGGTCAGCTCGCAAACCATCGTTTGGAAGTAGAACAGAATTTCTAAGCGGCCTTGGGAGATTTCTGGCTGATAGGGTGTGTAGGCCGTGTACCAAGCGGGGTTTTCAAGGACGTTGCGGTGAATAACTTTGGGTGTATGCGTACCGTAGTAGCCTTGGCCAATGAAGCTCTTCAGAACCCGATTCTTGATTGCGATCTGCTTGAGTTCCGCAAGAGCTTCTTCTTCGGAAATACCTGCAAGCAAATCCATGGGAGTATTGTCAGCGATATTGGGTGGGACAACCGCACCGGTCAGTTCATCCAGCGACGCGTATCCAAGCTCCGCGAGCATAGCGTGGATCTCCTCATCTCGGGGTCCGATATGACGAGAGACAAATGGCGAAAGGACCGATTTTGATCGATACATGGGAAGAACCTAGAGGGTGAGGGGACAAACGAACATTGGAAATTGGGAACAGGAACGGCAATCGCCATTCCTCTTCTCAACTTTGTTTGCCCCTCTGTCCTTCTTACCTGAGAGATCTCGGCATAAAGCCTTTCCCCTTCGGTGGATTCCGTCACAGTTTTTACTGCTGAATCGCTCTCCAGAGACGAATGTTGTGCTGGCGGTTCTTGTTGCCTGAGCGGTTCAGGGCCTCTTTGCGCCTTCGGCGTTTTGGAAATCCATCGAAATGGATATCCAAAATCTCTCCCACCAAACACCTTCGTTGCCGTAGTATAGCCCAGAGGGTAGGGAAATCAAGCAACAGACTAAATGGGAGTTCTAGGGCGGTGCCCTATTCAAAAAAAAAGACAGCCAATGAAGGCTGTCTTTCCGAATTCGACTGATAAAACGCGATGAGTAAGCTCGCGAATGTCTTAGCTTGGGGAGACTGCTATTTCCGATGTTTCGAAGGCTGGTTTGGTAGCCTTTTTGGTAACGCGGTCGTTCTTGCCAACAAATTCCAGAATAGCACGCGTACCGTTGTCGCCAAGTCTTGGCTTTGCCAATTTCATGATTCGCGTGTACCCGCCCGGTCGGTCCGAAAACCTCGGGGCAATCGTGCGAAACAGGATGTCTACAGCTTGCTTGTCGCGGATCATCGAGTAAACACGTCGCCGTGCCGTGATACCTGGTGAGCGAGCGTCCACCCACTTACGCCAGCTATCGCTCTTCCTCCATGCTTTCCACTCTTCGGACCCTCGGATCGCCTTGGTCCCAAATTCCGCAGAGCTTGCTTCGGCGACCAAGCCCTTGCGAGCGATCGTGATGCACTTCTCTACCATCGGACGAATTTCTTTCGCCTTTTCAAGGGTAGTGATAATTCGCCCTGGAACCTTGGGAGCATTTGCATCCAGCTCCGTGGTTTCTCGTTCGGTGAGAAAAATGGCGGATACCATGTTGGCAAACAAAGCCTTTCGGTGTGACGAGGACCGACCCAGTACACGACCTTTTCTACGGTGTCTCATGACGAATATCCAAAACGCTAAAGCAAACTAAAATATTGTGTAAGAGAGACGGCTCTCGCAAGCGATCCCATTAACGCATCGATGGAACACGCATCCCAAGATGCAATCCCATATTGCCAAGTTTTTCACGAACCTCGGTCAGCGTGGTTTCGCCGAAGTTTCGCACTTCGAGCAACTGATCTTCGGTGCGTTGAACAAGATCACGAACCAATCGGATCCCCTCAGCTTCAAGACAATTGTTGGCTCTCACCGAGAGCTTGAGTTCAGCAACGGTGGTGTTTAATTTGGCTTCTAATTGAGCTTCGGCGCTACCGGGTCCACCTCGAGCCACTGCATGTACTTGCTTGCCCAGTTCGTTGGACTGCACGAATGGGTTGAGGTGCTTACGAAGAATCTTCGCTCCCTCAACCAAGGCCATTTCTGGGTGAACAGAGCCATCCGTCCAAAGCTCGATAATCAATCGATCATAGTTCGTCTTCTGACCGACTCGAGTTTCCTCGACGAAATATCGAACGCGAACGACAGGACTATAGACGGCATCGACAGGAATAATCCCGATTTCATGATCGCCTGAACTATGCTCCGTTGCAGGAACGTAGCTTCGTCCGTTCTCAACGACCATTTCCATCATAAATGGGGTGTCGGCCGTCAGAGTGGCGAGAACATGACTTGTATTGATGATTTCGACATCCGAATCCGTTTGGACATCAGCGCCTGTGATCGGACCGGCTTTGTCGCGAGCGACCGTCAAGACTCGCGTGTTTTCACTATGGTTTTTCACCACCAAGCTTTTGACGTTCAGAACGATCTCGGTTACGTCTTCAAGCACCCCGGGAATCGACGAAAACTCGTGCTGAGCTCCTCGGATCTTAATTTGCGTAACAGCACTGCCTTCCAAACTGGACAGCAACACTCGCCGCAAACTGTTACCGATTGTGGCACCAAATCCACGCTCGAATGGCTCAGCGGTAAACTTTCCATAGGTCGAGCTCAGAGTCGAGCGATCGACACTTACTTGACTCGGAAGTTCTAATCCACGCCAACGGATATGCATTGCCTAGGGTCTCCAGAAAAACAACAAAAATAGATCGTGATGAATGGTAACTTGCAATCGTGCACTAAACGCGTCGACGCTTGCGGGGACGGCAACCATTGTGAGGAATTGGGGTGATGTCCTCAATCAACTTGACAGTGATTCCAGCAGCCTGGAGAGCAGTGATCGCCGACTCTCGTCCAGAACCTGGCCCTTTGACCCATACTTCGATTTCCTTGACACCAAACTTGGCAGCCTTTTCGGCCGCTTGCTGGGCGGCTAGTTGGCCAGCGTAGGGTGTACTCTTGCGAGAACCCTTGAAGCCGCTCGTTCCTGCACTCGCCCAGCACAATGTATCACCTTTGGTATCGGTGATTGTGACGGTAGTGTTATTAAATGTCGCTTTGACGTGTGCGATTGCAGTGGTGACATTGCGTCGCGTTTTGCGTCGCTTGTTAGCTACAGAAGCGCTGGTGTTGGTTGCTGTCTTGGCCACAGGTCGGACCGTTCCTTCGAATCAAAGTTGCTGGTGAAGCTCAAATATTAGTTACGATTTTTTTGCTGGCCAATCCGCCATCCTGCATATGCAAGAGTATGGATCTGCGTCAGCGTCTCGACTGCGAAAACTATCGCAAGTCCTTTACGCCCTTCTTGCCTGCAACTGTCTTTCGAGGTCCCTTACGGGTCCGGGCGTTGGTACGTGTTCGCTGACCGCGGACCGGCAAGCTCTGCTTGTGCCGCACACCTCGATAGCATTTAATTTCACGCAAGCG